>JBDTJA010000092.1:0-7771 GCA_039936075.1 Opitutaceae bacterium
ATCGGCGGTTGAGAGCCCATCGCGGGGGGGGAGGTTCAGAGCCGGTCTGACCGGCGCGGATAAACGAGCGTCCACCCCCAGCGTCAACCGAGGAACCAGCGATGGGCCCGCGGATCACCTTCTGGTCGAACTCAATCCGTCAGGGTCATTCGCCAGAAATCTTTAGGGGCAACAGCGGCGAACGATAAGCCAGTTCGGAGAGCCGTGAACGTCCTCGCGGGGCTCCATAGCGACCGGAGATCAACTCCCGCGGCCAAAGAATTCGCCTGGAGATTACCGCGGCACGGGAACCAGTAGCCCGCTTTCCCAACCAAGAGAGTACAACCATGAAAATCTCTTTGCGTCCCTTGGTTAAGCGTTTGCTCGGCTGCGGCCTGCCATTGTTTGTTTTGATCAGTCCCGCCCATGCTGCAGCACCGGTCTACGCCACCCCTTACGCTTTCTCCACGCTTGCGGGCACGCCCAGCATAGGCAGCACGGATGGCACGGGCATCGCGGCGCATTTTAACACTCCTTACGGCGTCGCGCTGGACAGTGCCGGCAATCTGTACGTGGCGGACTACTGGAATCGGGTCATCCGCAAGGTCACGCCGGCCGGCGCGACTTCCACGCTGGCCGGTGCTCCGGGCAGTTACGGTTCGCTCGATGGTTCGGGCGCGAATGCCCTTTTTGGCAACCCAGCGGGCATCGCCGTGGACGGCACCGGCAATATTTTTGTTTCCGATGCCTCCTTCAACCACATCCGCAAGATCACATCGGGCGGCTTGGTGACCACGTTCGCCGGCTCGGCCAGCAACGCGGGCTCCGTGGATGGGACGGGCCCCAGCGCACGTTTCAACGCCCCCTCGGGAGTCGCCGCAGACAGCCTCGGCAACGTCTATGTCGCTGATGCAGGAAACCGCACGATTCGCAAAATCACCTCCGCGGGCGTCGTGACGACCCTCGCCGGCCTCGCCGGGAGCTCAGACCCCAGCATCGATGGCAACGGCGCTGGCGCACGTTTCACGAGCCTCTCTGGCTTGGCGATCGATCCGACCGGGAATCTGTACGCGCTTGATCAAAACACCGTCCGGAAAATCAGCCCCGCAGGCGTCGTCACCACGCTAGCCGGACTGGCCGGTAGCACCAACAGCGGCGGGATTGACGACGGTGTCGGCACCGTCGCCCGCTTCAACACGCCCAATGGAATCACCGTCGATACCGCGGGCAATGTTTACGTGGCCGATACGCTTAATAACACGATCCGTAAGATCACGCCCGCCGGCGTGGTCTCGACGCTGGCCGGTTTGCCGGGTGGAGTACCTCCGGTACCGGGGAGTGCCGGGTCAGTGGATGGGACTGGGTCCGCCGCACGCTTTTTTTATCCGCAAGGCGTCGCCGCCGACGCGGCGGGGAATGTTTATGTCGCCGACACGCGCAATAATCTTCTGCGCAAGGTCACGGTAGCTGGCGTTGTCACCACGCTCGCCGGCGTGTCGCCCTTTCAAAGCACTGGCACGACGGACGGAACCGGAAGCATCGCGCGCTTCGCGGCCCCCCATGGCGCCGCGGTGGATGCGGCTGGAAATCTGTATATCGCCGATACCCTCAACAGCACGATTCGCAAAATCTCGTCCACCGGTCTCGTTTCGACCTTTGCGGGTAGCGCCGGCCTCACGGGTTCCACGGATGCCATCGGCTCGGCCGCCCGCTTTTACTATCCCTATGGAATTGTCGTGGACGGAGCGGGGATTGTGTACGTCTCCGACACGTTCAATCAGACGATCCGCAAGATTAACCCGTCGGGCGTCGTGACTACCTTAGCCGGGGCCGCGGGCACGCCTGGCAATACCAACGGCAGCGGGAGCGCCGCCCGCTTTGATCGTCCGGAAGGGTTGGCCGTGGATACGGCCGGAAACGTCTACGTGGCGGACGCGAATAATTACACGATTCGCAAGATCACCGCCACGGGTAACGTCACGACAGTGGCGGGCATCCCTGGCACCGCGGGAATCGTGGACGGTCCTGTGGCCAGCGCGACGTTGGCCGGCCCCGAAGGAGTGGCCGTGGATTCAGTGGGGAATATTTATGTCGCCGATACCGGCAGCTTCGCGATTCGGAAAATTACCACCACTGGCGTGGTTTCCACCTTCGCCGGCCTGACCGGCAGCCCGGGATCGATTGACGGTCCGGCGGGGACGAATCGGTTCAACGGCCCGGAGGGCATCGCGATCGATTCCGCGGGAAACATCTATGTCGCCGACAACAGCAACTCAGTGGTCCGCGGGACGAGCGTCGCGGGGTTCGCCGTCGCGGATGCCGGGAATTACACGTTCCGAAAGATCACGCCCGCCGGTGTCGTCTCGACCGTGGCCGGCTGGGAACGCGACAGCACGGATGGCTCGGGCAGCAGCGCCCGCTTTGATATTCCGTACGGCGTGGCGGTCGACTCCGCCGGTCGCGTGTATGTGACCTGCAGTTCTCCCGACTCGAACACGATCCGGCGCGGACAGGCGCCCGGCTCGCCCGTCATCACGAGCCAGCCGCAAAGCCTCACTGTGGCACCAGGGGCAAGCGCCGTATTTTCCGTGGTCGTGAACGCTGCGCCCGCGCCGACCTATCAATGGTTCTTTAATGGCACGTCAATCACCGGCGCGACCAGTGCCAGCTACACCGTAACCAACGCGCAGAGCTCCAATGCCGGAAATTACACGGTAACCGTGACAAATTCATTGGGGAGTGTGACGAGCAATCCCGCGAACCTAGCCGTCTCATCTGGTGGGAACGGCAACGCTGGCGGCGGTAACGGCAGCGGTAGCAGCAGTGGCGGTGGAGCGATCGAGGGTTGGTTTATGGCTGCGCTGGCGGCCTTGGCGGGAGCCCGGCTGAAGCGGAACCGGTAGTCGGAATCAGAAACCGAGTAGAAACGATTTCTTCGCAGGCTTTCCCCAAGCCTAGGTTGGGCGAAGTATCGTCGCAACCCAAGCCACTCAGCCGGCAGATGTAGGGGCGAAGACTTGGCTGTGCCCGTTCTAGAATATTCCCAACCATGCGCAGCAAGTCTGCGCTCCCACATGACGCTGCACGTGTCCCAGTGGTCGGTCCGATGATCGTTTCTGAGAGGTGGGTCGACGGACGGGTCGACAAATCTTGGTACCATGGACCTACACGGAAGCAATCCGTGTTACTGGTTTTAACGTTCTTCCGCGTGATCCGTGTGTTCCGTGGATCCCCAAATTTGCAACTAGCTCTTTCGGCAGACGAGGAGGACTTCGTCGACCTCCGTCAGGTCCATCAGCCCGTCAGTGAACGTCAGCGGTTTCTGAAACAACAGCCCGAGCGGGAGAAACAGCCAGTTGTAGCAGTGGACCGCAAAGGTATGGCGTCGCGTGAGACCTTTGACAGTGAGGTAAAGCAGACCCGGGTTTTTGGCTTTCATGCCAAAGGCCCCGCTGCGCTCAACGTTGAGCCCGTGATGGGCGAGTAAAACCTGTAGCGCCGCGGGCTCGTAACGTCGTGAGTGGCCCACCAAGGCATCAAACGGAGTCCATCGGGCGGAATGCAGGGGGATCGACAGGATTAGGCGGCCTCCGGGTTTCAACACGCGCGTCAACTCGCTGAGCGCTCGCTCGTCGTCAGTGACGTGCTCGACCACATCAAATGCGGTCACGAGCTCGAAGGTCTGGTCGGCAAAGGGCAGAGCCGTGATCTCACCGACTTGGGCCAGACCGCCCGCGGCCTGCAGCGACGCCACGGCGGGCGGACTGAGGTCAACAAAATGAGTGCCGGCGATTGGCAACCGCGGACGCAGCCCCGGACCGATCTCGAGTCGCGCGGGCGCTTCGGGCAGAAGCGGGGACAACAGTGCCCACGTATTAAATCGCTCCGGCCGCGTGAGGTAGCTCTTCGACCACAGCGCGTTGTAGAAAGCCCTGTTCCTGGCTACGAGTGCGTCGGTGATCATGGTCGCGATTCCACTGAGGAGCAGCGACCTAACATGCGACCGCTCGCGGGGTTTGTCCACTGCGCCGCGCAACGACCGTTTTTAATCACGGATTTCACGGGCAGACACGGATCAATCTCAAGGCGGGCTCAGGCATGAGCGGTGGCCGAAGTGAAATCCGCGGTTAACTTCGACGGGCCGGTCTGAGCTCGAAGAGGTCGCGGAGAGCGTTCGAACGGCGGGGTTCGGGGGTTAGCAGGACATCAATCGTGTCCATGAAACGGAATTTAGCCCTAAGCCGCGAAGAAACTAAGGTCGGAGCAAATAAATGCATTGTCCGGGTCTTTGCCTCTTCGCGCCTTTGCGTTCAACGCTCGACCGCGTCTTCTGCCGCTTGGGTGAACGTGGCCCGCAGCCGTTGGCGGTCGGCTTCGGCACATCCCGACTGCTGCACCATCATAACGGAAATCAAATCATGGGCGGGATCGATGCCCATCTGGGTATTGTAGGCACCACCGGCACCGTATGTGCCCGGACCGGTCGGATCGCTCGGCGGGTGGGTGCGATGGATGATCCATCCGAAGCCGTAGCCGTAATTCATATCGGTACCCAGCGGGAGCTCGCCAATTTGGTTCGACGTCATTTGCGCAACGGCCTCCGGCGATAGGTAACGGTGGCCACCATAGCTGCCGCCGTTGAGAATCATCCGCCCGAGCAAGTACATGTCGTGTGCGGTCGAGAACAAGCCGCCCGCCGGCGACACGCCGCGGTGCGGATCGTCGAGCGGGGAGGTGAGCTGCTCGATCGGGATTTCCTCCAAGTCGGTGCCGTCGGCGTTAGGGCGGTAGGACTTGGCGAGTCGCTTGAGCTGGTCAGCATTGGGCCGGAAGGTGGTGTCTTTCATCCCGAGCGGCTCGAACAGGCATTGACGGAGAAACTCATCGAACGAAAGGCCGCTGACGACCTCGACGATCCGGCCCGCGATGTTGATGCCCGCGTTACTGTACTCGTAACGCACGCGTCCTTCGAAGCGCAGCGGCAACGCGGAATAACTCTGGACGGCATCGCGCAACGACAGCCGGTCAACATGATCCTCCGCCGCGGTATGGGCCGCGATTCCGGCCGTATGAGTGAGCAGCATCCGGATGGTCACGGGGTGAGCGGGCTTCCGCAACGCACCTTGGTGATCGGCCAGCAACTGGTTCGCAAATTCGGGCAGGTACTTTTCGATCGGATCGTCTACGGACAAGTGGCCGTCGCTGACGAGCATCATCACCGCAGTGCCAGTGACGGACTTGGACATCGACGCGATCCAGAAAACTGTATCCGCCGACATCGGACGGCGAGCCGCGAGGTCCGCATCGCCCACGCATTCCACGCTAAGCACCTGATCCTTCGTTCCGATCAGCGTAACCGCGCCAGC
This sequence comes from Opitutaceae bacterium, assembly GCA_039936075.1. Lineage (GTDB taxonomy): Bacteria > Verrucomicrobiota > Verrucomicrobiia > Opitutales > Opitutaceae > Opi-474. Next base: position 5,346 of record JBDTJA010000092.1, read on the forward strand.
GATCTGGTGGCGGTCTATAAACGGCTGTAGCTTCGCCGCGACCGTCGGAGCGCCGGGCGCCCGACCCGCCGTCAAAACTCCGAGCAATAGGACCAGAAGCAGCTGCGCGCGCATGGGCCGGAGTTAAGCGCAACGGCGCAAAGAAACAAAGGTCTGTGCAAAGAAATTTATTGGCCTTAACTTCGCGACGTCGCCTGCCCACCTAAGCCTTGGCGGAGGTGGCGTCTTCGCGCTTAGCTCGAAATCCCCTTCGCCTTCAGCAGCGCCGCCAGCTCAATCGGATCGGCGACGCCTTTGACGGTGTTGAGGTGAGAGAGGATGACCATGCGGTCCGCGGGCCCGCAGCTGGAGATTTCGATCATCCAGTCCTCGGTCGGCTCCGCGACGGCGACGACCTCGTCCGACCACGCAATGACCTCGGAAGCCTCCACAAAGCCCTGGGTGATGCCCTGAATAAAATACTCCGCCTTGGTGCGATAATTCATGGGCAGACACTTCGGGTGGTGTCCGCCCATGCCAAGGCGAAAGCTTTCGGGCGTCCCTTACTTTTTCTCTCCGACGATCGGCGCTTCTTCGGGAATATCAATGAGGCGGTAAGCGAGGGCACCGAGGACCGCACCGGCGATGGGTGCAACCCAGAAAAGCCAGAGCTGTCCGATGGCCCAGTCGCCGACAAATACGGCGACGCCCGTGCTGCGGGCCGGGTTCACCGACGTGTTGGTCACGGGAATGCTGATGAGATGAATCAGCGTCAGCCCGAATCCGATGGCCAGCGGCGCGAACCCTTTCGGCGCACGGCCATGGGTGGAGCCGAGGATGATGAGGACAAACATTGCGGTCATGACGACTTCGCAAATAAGGCCCGCCTGCAGCGAATAGCCGCCGGGGGAGTGCACCCCGTAGCCATTGGCGGCGAAACCGGACGAGAGTTCAAAGCCTGGCCTGCCGCTGGCGATGAGGTAAAGGACGCCACCGGCGGCAATGCCGCCGAGGACCTGGGCAACGATGTAGGGCAGCAACTGGCTGCCGGGGAAACGTCCGCCCGCCCAGAGACCCACGGAGACCGCGGGATTGAGATGGCAGCCGGAGATATGGCCGATCGCATAGGCCATCGTTAGGACGGTGAGTCCAAATGCGAGTGCCACGCCTAGCAGGCCGATACCTACGCCCGGAAAAGCTGCTGCCAGCACCGCGCTGCCGCATCCGCCGAGCACGAGCCAGAAGGTGCCGAAAAATTCTGCGCCATATTTCTTCATGATAGTTTCCTGTGAGGTTGATCTCGCGACCGGCACGATGGTGCGGCCTCTGAGTGTGCGAAATTGGAGCTGTCCGCCGGCAGCGCGGCAAGCCCGGCGATACGACCAAGGAAGGACCGACTTGCCGTTTGCTGGTTACCGGCCTGAAAAATGGGTCCGACAACCTCACCCTTGGAAGTGTGGCGCAAGCGAGGGACTTTTCGCCGTGCCCATGGCGAGCCCGACGAGGGTTCAGTCCAGCCAGCCCCGTCACGTTCGCAGAAGGGATCGGAACCCGGCTGGAGACCACGCCGAGGGGTTAGTCCCGGCGGGGCTCAGCTATGTGCGACCGGTTAGAAATGTTGCCGGAGGGCGAGGCTGAGCCAGCCGACGTTGTCGCCGCGGAGGCGGTAGTTGCGGTCGGGGTAGTCAAAATGGCGCTGGGTGGTCACGCCGACATCGGTCTCGAGCTTGGGCCCGTCCCTGAATTGGTACACCAGCCCCACACCAGCGCGGATCTCAGTGAGGGCGAGGTAGGTGTTATCCAGGCGCGCAATGCCAGGCGCGGGAATCCCGAGGTTTTCGGTGAGGCGATAGTTGCCACCGAGCACCGAAATGCCGGTGCGCAGTGTTAGCTGGTCGTCAACCCGGTAGCTCACGCCCGTGCGGGGAAAGCCCACATCGAGTTGCCAGTCGGGGGCGAACTTCCATTGCACCCCGACGACCGGGAGGATCGGGTGTTGGTTGAAGGCGTTGGCGGCGATGCCAAAGGTCCAGGTCAGTTGGGGGTTGGGAACATAAAAGGCCGCGAGGAACAGCGGGACGTTGAAGCTGGAGCCATCGAGGTGCTTGAAGTCGCCGTAGAATCCGGGACGGAGACCAACGATGTAGGCCCATTGCCGGGAGAGCAGACCGCGCACTCCGAGATCGAGGGTCAGTTCCTGCACCGAGCTCGGCAGGGACACGCCGGGTGAGGAGTCGATGTTCGTACGGGCGTAAGCCAAGCCCGGAATGAAGACCATGCCTTGGTTGAGGGGAACGCGGCCCGAGACGCTGAATTCAAACCGAGTGAGGGAAACATCGCCCACAGTGGCGGCGCCACGGCTGAGTCCGCCGTTGCCCGAGTAGGTGTAGCTGGTGGAAAACTCGTCAGCGAGGGCGGGCCGGAACGTCGCGCTCGCGGGCTGGGCG
>JBDTJA010000093.1:0-3928 GCA_039936075.1 Opitutaceae bacterium
CCGCCGCCGCGCCCTCGCCCTGCACTTTCGCGGGTAGCACCACGAGCCGACCGCGCCAGCCGCGCCGCGCCAGAATCCGCATGAAATCCTGCACCGCCGCCCCCGTCGGCGAGGTGATGAAACCCACGGTCGCCGGCATCATCGGGATGGGACGCTTTTTCTCCGCGTTGAACAACCCCTCGTCCGCGAGCTGGCGTTTCAGCCGTTCAAATTCCTGCTGCAACCGGCCCACGCCGTCTTCGATCACAGCCCGGACGATCAACTGATAATTCCCGCGCGCCTCGTAAACGCTGATCTCGCCGTACACCACGACCTGCTGGCCGTCGCGGAGCTTCACCGTCTGTCGCGCGGCGTCACCCCGGAACAGCACCGCGCTGACTGAGGCTCCCGCGTCCTTCAGCGAAAAATACACGTGGCCGCTCGCCTGGGCGCGCAGGTTGGAAATCTCGCCGCGCACCCAGCCGGGCTTGATGCTGGTCTCAAGCAGCGTCTTGACGCGGCGGGTGAACTCCGTGACCGACACCACGCGGTCGTCGGAGCCGCCCAGCTCGATCTCCTCTCCGGGTTTCATGCCGCCTTTTTCTTCTGCGCGAAGTGCCGGCGCACCACGTGCGTCAACGCCACCAGCGCCACCAGCAGGCCACCCACCATGGCGATCATCCCGCCCCGCCCACGCATGATGGCGTCGCCAAAATAGATCGCCGCGGCGTTCTGCGGCAGCGAAAGCAGCACGGTCAGGAGAAAATATTTCCCGAATGGCACCTCGGCGAGGCCCAGCAGGTAATTCTGCACGCAATAGGGAATGCCCTGCGTCACCCGCATGATGACGATAAAGCTCGTGGCGTCACCCGCCTCGGCCTTCGGCAGCTTGTAGCCCAGCCGGACAATCAGCTTCGTGAGGAGCGGTCGGAAGGCGTAACGCGCCAGGAAATACGTCATGACAAAATTTACGGTCAACGCCGACAGGGACAGGAGCATGACCGTGCCCATGCCCATTTTCTCACCCCAGAGCGGTCCCGCCGTGAGAACAAACGCCAGCACCGGCACGCCTACCGCGGGTAGCAACGCCATGCAGATGAAAAACGTCGACGGACTCGCCGCGCGGATCAAGTCCATGCCCCGGTCCAAATAGGCCCGCACATTCAATCCCCGCCAAACCACCGCCGCGACCACCAGCAGCACGACCGCCGCCACGGCGAGTTTCACCCATGGGATTTTTTTGGCGGCAGGCTGGACGGACGGCATGAGCCCAGCCTGTCTGCGGCCGCGCGCCACCGTCAAGCGCGGCGCTTTTCCGATCGTTCGCCACCTGATTTCCCCCGGGACACGGATCAATGCCCCGTGATCGGACAAAGTGGCACGGGTCGCCTGACCCGTGAGGGCAGACGCGATCAACCCATGGGCTACGCCAACGTATTTGGTTTTACTCGAATCCTCCCCTCACGGGTCAGGAGACCCGTGCCACGTCTGATCGCCCCACAACTATTTTGGCGGCTTCGCCCATGTCCCGCTGCGCCATCTTTGGTCGATCCACCTGGGCCTTGGTGGACCGTGCGCTCCGCGCGCGGTTGGCGGCGCGCGGAGCGCCCCGCCCACCTCAAGCAGGCTTGCCGCCATCGGGACGCGGCGTTGTTCTGGTCCATCGCCCTGCGCATGCCCGCCACTTCGCCCGCACCCGCCAGCTCTCTTCGCCAGCTCTGGCCAATCGCGGTCCCCGTGGTGATTGCGCTCGCCTACGCGAGTGGTCATCTGAGCTGGTATCTCACCACCCCGCTCGGTCGTGTCCCGGTGCTCGACGAGCACGAAAATCTCGCGCTCGCCGAGTCCATCTTTCGCGGCACGCTGCCCACCGAACCGTTTTACCGGGCTTCGGGTTACGCGCTCGTCCTGGCGGGTTTTCGCAGTCTCGGCGTTTCGGCCAGCGGACTCTTTCCTGTCGCGCTGGCCTTGGGCGCCGTGCTGCACGCGGTCAACGCGGGACTGGTCGCCCTGCTCGCGCGCCGTTGGTTCGGCCCCGTCGCCGCCTTGCTCGCCGGACTGCTCTTCGCATTGAATCCCGTCCTGGTCCATTACGCGACGCAAGCGCTCGATGCCACGCCCGCCCTCACCCTGTTCCTCACGGGCCTCGTTTTTCTCGCGCCCGAACTGGCGTCGCTCCCGACTGAAAACCGGCGCGCCTTGCGCTGGACTGGTGCTAGCCTGGCGTGGGCCGCCGCCACCTTGTTGCGGCCCAATTACCTGCTCGTCTGGCTCACGCTGCCTCTCCTCGCCTGGTTCGCCATCCGCGGCCGCCTCAAAACCAACCGGGGTTCCGGCGGCCGTGTCACTTTCGGAGTAACGTCGGCCTGGGTGGGCGTCGCGCTGAGCGGAGTTGTACTGTTTCTCGCGATGGCCGGCTGGCAGGCGAGCGTGAGCGGCACGGTCGGTTTCCTGCCGTGGCAGGGCGCGTATAATTTATGGGCCGCCAACCGGCCCGGATCAAACGGCCGCTATTTCATGCAGCACGTCAGCCTGCCCCCCGCACTGGCGGAGACAAATCCCGCCCGCGCGGAATCCATGCTCCTCTATCAGATGGAAACCGGGAAGACGCCCGGCGACATCTTCGCGATGAACAACCACTGGCGCGCGCGGTTTATTGGTTATGTCGTCCAGCATCCCTTCGCTTGGTTCGGCCAGCTCGCTCGCAAAACCTACGCGCTGCTCAACAACTGGGAGCAGTACAACAACAAGACCTTTGCCTTCCACCAGGCCCGCTCCCCGTGGCTGCGCTGGAATTTCCTCTCGTGGGGCGTCGTCTTTATCCTCGGCACCGCGGGAGCCGCCCGGCTTATCGCGGAGTCACCCCGCACCGCCGTCTCGCTCGCCTTCCTCACGGGCGCCTGCGCTATCTCCATCGGGTTGTTTTTTGTCAGCGCCCGGTTCCGCCTGCCCCTCGCGGCCATTGCGACCGTGCTCGCGGGCGGCGCACTCGGCGCGCCAGATTTCTGGCGGACGTGGTCTCGCTCGCGCCAACTTGCCCTCGCCGGGATGTTGGTGCTCGCGGGCCTCCTGACGTTTTCCAATTTCGATGGCGTGAAGGATCGCAACACCTTCGTGCAGGATCACGCCCTGCTGGCGCACGCCGCATCCACCGTGGGCGATGACCGGCTCGCCTGGCATGAGGCCAACGCCGCGCTTGGGTTGCAGGAGACTCATCCCGACGCGCTGCGCATCGCGGTGGCGTCGTATTTCAACCAATTGCTCGACGACACTGCCCGCCCGGCCGAAACGCTGCTGTGGAGCCGGGCCTGCGTCGACCTCCTGAACGACGCCCATGTTGATGCCCCCGATCTGCGCGCGGTCGCCACGCTCGCGGTCTGGCGATCCGGCCAGCATGAGACGGCCCTGGAGCTCTGGCGCCACTTGGGCCACACGCCGTCGGCGCTGGCTGCGCGCGCGCTCGTCAAGGATCCCTCGGTTTCGTCGGCCGACTTTAACGCGCTTTCCGGCGAGGCCTGGGCCCAGCCACTGGTGCGCCTCGCTGCCGTCTCGCTCGACATTTCGCCCCCATCGGGCGTGATGCTCGATCCACCTGCCCAGGTTGCCCGTCAGGTGAGACGGCTGTTTTACCCCACCCCATGAGCGCCCCTGCCCGCCCCATTAAATCCAGCGCCGCGACCCTAATCGCCGCGGCGTTGGTCGTGATGCCTTTTCTGCAAGCTCTCGACTTCGACTTCGATCGCTGCGGCGCGTTCGTACTGCTGCTTCCGGCCCTGTGGGCGGGACGCGTGGAACTCGCCCAAGCCCTTGCGCGGTTGCGCGCCGGCCCGCTCTGGCTAAAATATTCCGCGGCTCTGGCCAGCCTCTCCCTCATCCCATCGATCATTGTTGCCGGGCAAATCGCCCCGGCTCTCGTCACCGCGGCCTCGTGGGTCATCCTCGGCGCTGC
>JBDTJA010000094.1:0-15360 GCA_039936075.1 Opitutaceae bacterium
TTTCGGCGGCGGCAAAATCGGCGCGACGATACGCGGCGGCGCCGGTATCCTCGGCGCGGCTTGACGGGATGATCAGCGCAAAGAGGAGGAGCGCGATGAAAGGCAGCAGATTGCGCGGCAACAGCAACGTGAACGGCGAGAAGCCGGGGACGCGTTTGGCTTCGAGTGCAGCCTTCGCCCGGGTTATCCAGTCCTCAGGCAATTCGTGGTTGGCGCTGTAGAGGGCACGGTCGGATTCCGTCCAGAGTGAGGCCCAGTTGGCCTCGGGCAACGTGGCGGGTGGAGGCGCAGCGTGCACGATTTCCCAAAGCACTGCGGTGTCATGCTGCCAGGCGAGCAGCAGGGCGGGACGCTCGGCGGGGCTGGCGGAGGATAGCCGGTTGAGCGTGGTTGCAAGGTTGGCGCGGGCTTCGCGCAGGCCGCGGCGCGGATCGGTCTTTTGCGCGCGACGCAGCGCGAGCCAGCTCCAGAAAAGGAGGAGAGCGACAAAGGGAATCAGGAGGAGCGTCAGCAACTGGCCGAAGGGGCGCGGTCGGAGGACAGTGCCGGTGTCAGGTAGCGGGTCCCGGGGAATCGCGGTGGGCGCAGCGGGAACTTCCGGGGCGGGCGTGGTCGCGGTCGGCCCGGCGGGCATGGCCGGAGCGGAGCCAACGTTGGCGATCGTGATATTTGGATTCGTCGGCGCGGGAGCCTTGATCGTGACCGTAGTGCGCGGCGTGGAAAGCGTCTGGTATTCGCCAGTCTTCGGATCGAAATAGGTGAAGTTCACCGGCCCCAGCGTGTAGTTGCCGGGGCGGGTGGGCACGAGCACGACGTCCTCGGCGAGCGTGGCGTCGAAGAGTTTGCCCTCGGCGGGGGTGCGTTTGGCCTGCGGTTGGACGACTTGAAAATCCTTGGAAACCTCACGCTGGGGCAGGCCGGCGATGTCGGGCCAGTTGCCGGAGCCGCTCAATTCGAGGGTCCAGGTGACGGGTTCTCCGACGGCCGCGTTGGTCGGGACAACCTTGGAAACCAGCTTGAACTGGCCGACGGCCCCGGAGAAACCAGCCGCGGCAGGCGACGGTAGCGGACGGATGGTGAGTTGGGGGCGCTTGGTGGAGACGGTGAGATCCTCGACGCGTTGCTGCTGGAACAGGCCAAACCCGACACTGCCCGTGATGATGCGCACGGTTTGGCTGGCGGCGTTCAGGGTGAGCGGGCCGGGCGTTTTCGCGTAGGCGCGAGTCCGGTAGATGATGTTGAGGCGGCTCTCTCCATTAAGAGTCAGTTCCGTGGGCTCGGGCTTGGACCAGTCCTCGACGACGAGTGTGCCGGGGTTCCACTCGAGATTACTCGCGAGCTGACTGAAATTGCGCCGGCTGGCATCGATGATGAATGTCACGGGAAACACTTCGCCGGCCCACAAGGCATTCGCGCTGCTCATGAGCCGCGCGTTGACGGTCGAGTCGGGGATCACGCGCGGCGCGCCGCCGGTGTACGCGGCGACCTTCGCTGCGCCTTTGTTGGTCTGGACGGTGAAGGCGGGAATTTGCAGCGTCACGCCGGCCTGGCGGGCGCGGGCGTTGTAGGTGAGGATGGTCGATTTCGAGAACGAGCCGTTGTCCAGCGACATCTGGGTGGTGTTGCCCGTGAGCGTGAGCGTGAAATTCTCCGTCGCCGGCAATCGCGGATCCCCGTCGGGCGCGCAGGTGTCGAAGATGAGCTGGAGCTCGGAGGAATCATCGGCGCCCTCCCAATGCACGGCTTGCGCGCGGGCCGCGGTGAGCACGAGGGAGAGGAGGAACGTGAGCGTGAGGAAGCGGCGCATGAGGGTCACCAGTCTTTGCCTTTGGACTTCGGCGTGGTTTTTTTGTTGTTGGCGTCCATCAGTTGGAAGAGTTCCGCGGGAGAATCCTGGTTGCGGAGCTGGTCGAGTTTCTGCAGCGGCAAGGCGAGGGACGGATCGGTGGGGGTGTTATCGCCGGCCGGCTTCTCAGGGGCGCCCCCGACTTTCTGAGTGTCATGCGAGGGTGGCGGCGGGGGTGGGGTGGGCTGTTTCATGTCCCCAAAAGCGGAGTCACCTGGCTTTTTTTCCGACGGAGTGGCATCCTGGTCCGACGGGGGCTTCGGTGATGCGTTCTTCTGCTCCGATGATTTGTCCGGCGGCGGGGATTGCTGGTTCTTTTGATCCTGACTTTTTTGATTCTGGTTCTGCTGATCCTGTTTCTTCTGGCCCTCTTTCTGTTGCTGCTGGTTTTTCTGCTGCTGTTGTTGCTGCTGCTTCTGGGCGTCGGAATTTTTGAGCAATGCTTCCAGACTCTCGCGCAGGTTGGGCCAGTCGGCGGTTTTGGCATTGAGCGCCGACCCGAGTTCGACGGCCGCGAGGGCATCGCGCACGGGGTGGTCCGGCACGGGTTGCTGGTCCTCCGTGAGGTGCTGACCCCACGAGACGGTTTCGCGCGCGAACTCGGCCCAGTCGCGCGCGGTGGGTTCGTCCTTCGCGGCAACGCGGCTGACGACCTTGGTGAGAGCCGCCGCCGAATTGGGCGGTGCTTCTTCGGCCGCGCGGGCCGTGGTCGGCCGACCGAGTCCGCCGATTAGCAGGCCGATGAGGAGCAGGGCCAGGGTCGCGGGTGGCGCGGAGGGGGTGTTCCGGCGATCCGGCGGCGTGAGGTCAAGCGTCCGTGACCGGGGGCGGATGGGGAATTCATAGCAGAAACTCATCAGGAGACACCAGACTCCAAGGGCGAGGGGCCATTGGAAACGCTCGACGAGGCGCACGGTATTTTTTTCGAGGAATTTCCCCTTTTGGCCGGTTTCGACCGTGGCGTTGAGCACGCTGGCGAGATCGAGCCAGGTGCTGGCATCCCGATAGGCGCCACCCGTCACCCGGGCGAGCTCCTGTAGGGTACTACTCTCGAGTTTCGAAAGCACGACGGCGCCGCGCTCGTCCTTCACAAACGCGCCCGAACCATCCGGAATCATCGCCCCGGCGCTGGTGCCAATGCCCAGGCCGATGACGCGAATGCCCTTTTTCTTCAACTCCCCGACGCGCGAGCGCCAGTCGTCATCCGTCGCCTCGCCATCGCTGAGGATGATGAGAAACCGGTCGGCCGCGCTGTTGCCAAATGCCGCGAGGGACGTGTCGATGAGCGCGCGGTAATTGGTGCCGCCGTCCGGCAGGAAATCCGGTCCGAGGGCCGGCAGGAATTCGCGCAGGATCTCGTAATCCGAGCTGAGCGGGCTCTGGACAAAGGCCGTGCCGGCGAATGACACGAGGCCAACGCGTTCGCCGTTGAGTTTCTCGAGGAGGGACTGCGTGAGGAGCTTGGCGCGCGCGAGGCGCGACGGCCGCACGTCCTGCGACAGCATCGAACGGGACAGGTCGATCGCGATGATGATTTCCCGGGCTTGGTCGAAAACGGGCTCGTCAATCCGGCCCCATTGCGGACGGGCTAGCGCGACCACGCCCAAGATCAGTCCGAAGCAAAGCCAGAGCCGCAGGCGCCGCGGCCGCGCCCGCGTCGCGACGAGCGAGACTTCATTCGAGCTCGCCTCGGCCTGCAGGATGTTGGGATGGGCGTTGCCGCGGGCTGCCCTGCGCCGCGAAATTTCCCCGGCAAGCAGGGCGGCGGGCACGAGCAGGAGCCAGAACATCTGCGGCCAAGCGAACGTCATGTGACGGCGGCCTCCCTTTGCCAGAACGGTCGGGCGAAGAGCGCCGCCAGTAGCAGGGCACAGAAGCCGGGCACGGCGAGCCATCCAAAGAGCTCGGTCGTAATCAGGTAGCTCTTGGACTGGAATTCGATCTTCTGCGCCTTATCGATGGCCTTGAAGGCAGATTCGATCGTATCGGTGTCGGCGGCGCGGAAAAAATGTCCGCCGGTTGCCTCGGAGATCTCCCGCAGTGCACCTTCATCGAGGTCCGACGGCATCTGGCGGTAGCCGAGCTTGCGGCCCTTGTCATCAAACACCGGCATCGGCACGTAACCCTCCCGCCCCGCGCCAATGGTGTAGACGGGCACGCCGCGCTTTTTCGCGATCTCGGTGGCCTGCTCCGGGCTCATGGCCCCGCGGTTGTTGACGCCGTCCGTGAGCAGCACGACGAACGCCCCCGAGCGTTTGCCGCCGCTTTCGCGCTTGGCTTGCTCGAGCCGCGTGAGTGCGACGCCCAAGCCGTCGCCGATCGCGGTACCATCCTCAATGAGGCCAATTTTCAGCCGCTCGGTCTGCTTGGCGAGCCAGTCATGATCGAACGTGAGCGGAGCGAGGGTGTAGGCGCGGCCGGAGAAAACCACGATGCCGATGCGATCATTGGGGCGGTCGTTGATGAAGGCCTGGATGACGGGCTTGATCGCCTGCAGGCGGTTGATGCGTTCGCCGTCTTTTTCGTAATCCTCGGCCAGCATCGACCCGGAAAGGTCGATTGCCAGCACGATGTCGTAACCCTGTGAACGCACCTCGCGCTTGTCCTCGACGCGCTGCGGGCGGGCGAGGGCGCCGATCAGCAGCAGCAGGCCGGCCATGGCGAGAGCGACGGGCCAGCGCGAGAAGGATGCGATCGAAGGTCGGTGCCAAGCCGCGGCGAACGGCACGACCAGCACGGGCACGCGACGGTGGCTGCGCACCCACAGAAGCAGGAACGGGACGAGGAGCGCGGTCAGCCAGATCCAATCCTTGAGCACGCAGCCCTTGAACAGGGGTAAAGGCCACGGAGCCAGCGCGAGTTGGAGCGGAATGGATGAAAGGACCGGGTGCATGGTGCTCAGCTGCCCACGCCCGCGCGCATGCGGGCATGGAAGAATCTCACGAGGGCATCCAGGCGGTTTTCCTCGGTGCTGACGACGAGCCGGCTGAGCCGGTTGGGAAAAAGAGCCTGCCACGAGGCGTCGCGTTGCTGGCGCCAGGCGGCGTGGGCGTCACGTTCGGCGGCATTGCCCTCGAGCGTCACAAGTCGGCCGGCGGTGGGATCGTAGGCGACGAAACTGTCCGAGGCCGGCAGGGCGCGTTCCCACGGGTCATCCACGCGGAACCCCATCGTCTGGTAGCGGCGCTGCAGCACGGGCCAGCCCTCGGGCTCGGCGCGCGGCGGAAAATCGCCGAGCCAGAGACAGATGCTGTGTTTGGGCGCCGCGCGGGCGAGAAAGCGCCAGGGAATTTCCGCGGGACCGGCGGTCGGCGCCGGCGCCGGCCGCGAGAGCAACGTGGCGGCGGCGTGGAGGATGGCGCCGCGGCCGCGGACGGGTTCGCGGATGAGATTGCCGCCGGGCGCGGCGTGCACGAAGCCGACCCGGTCGCGATTTACGGCGCCCAGCATCATGACGAGACCGGCGAGTTCGAGCAGGGCCTCGCGCTTGGACTGCGCGCCGGAGCCGAAATGTAGGGACGGGGAATCCTCGAACACGAGCAGCAGCGTGACCTCGCGTTCCTCGACGAATTTCTTGCGATAGGCCTCGCCGAGGCGCGCGGTGACGTTCCAGTCAATGTCGCGCACGTCGTCGCCAAACTCATATTTCACGACCTGGTCGAACTCCATGCCGCGGCCACGGAAGGTGGAGCGGTATTCGCCGCTGAGCACGTTTTCCACGGCATGGCGGACCCGCCACTCAAGCTGGCGGAGGAGGGCGAGGGGATTCTCGACTTTCGACTGGGGAGTTTCGATTGGCATCTGAGTTGCCCGCGAATTGCGCGAAGGGTCGCAAATGAAAACGGCGCTTCGCGTTTATTCGCGGATTCGCAGGCGGACCGTTTTACTGCGCAGGCACCGGGGTTTGGGTGATGACCTGGGTGATGATCTTGTCGGTGGAGATTTCCTCTGCCTCGGCCTCATAGGTCAGGCCGATGCGATGGCGCATCACATCGGGCGCAAGTTCCTGCACGAGCGCCGGAGTGACGTAGTCCTGGCCGCGCAGCCAGGCGAGGGCGCGGCCGGACTGGAAGAGGGCAAGGGAGGCGCGCGGGGACGCGCCAAAGTTGAGGTAGCGCTTGGCACCCGGCTTGTTCTCGGCGAGGGCGCGGGTGCCGCGGACGAGTGCGAGGATGTAGCCCTGCACCGCGGGCGAAACGTGGATGCGGTCGACCTCGCTGCGCAGCGCGAGCAGTTCCTCGCCACTGGAGGCGGGAAGGAGGGACGGCGAATGGGTGACCTGGCCCCAGCGCTGCATCATGGCGGATTCCTCGCTCGCGCTCGGGTAATCCACGATGAGCTTGAAGAGAAAGCGATCGGTCTGCGCTTCGGGCAGCGGATAAGTGCCCTCCTGCTCGATGGGATTCTGGGTCGCCATCACGAAAAATGGTTTGGGCAGCGGATGGGTCGTGCCGCCGATTGTGACCTGGCGCTCCTGCATGGCCTCGAGCAACGCGCTCTGCACCTTGGCGGGCGCGCGGTTGATTTCGTCGGCGAGCACGAGGTTCGCGAAGATCGGACCATGGTGGGGGGAAAATTCACCGGTCTTGGGCTGGAAGATCATTGTGCCGACGACGTCGCTCGGGAGCAGGTCGGGCGTAAACTGGATGCGCTCGAACTGGACGCCGAGGGCGACGCCGAGCGATTTGACGAGAAGCGTTTTCGCGAGGCCGGGCATGCCCTCGAGGAGCACGTGGCCATTGGCGAGGAGGGCGACGAGCAGGCGCTCGATGGCCGCGTCCTGACCGATGACGGCCTTGCCGATTTCAGTGCGAAGTTTCTCTGACCAGGCGGGACCGGTAATCATGGTGAAAAAGATGGAAGGACGACGGGGGGTGTGACTCGCTACCCGAAGATAAGTTTCCATCAGGAAAAAGCCGCCGCCATGCCTTTACCACTCCAAATCGACAGACGGCTGACCATCCTGGGCGCGCGTGCCGAGGACGTGGACGAGAAGTTTGTGCGCGGTTCGGGTCCGGGCGGTCAGAAAATCAACAAGACCTCCTCAACCGTCTGGCTACGTCACCGGCCGACCGGCATCGAGGTGCGCTGCCAGGCGGAGCGCTCGCAGGCGGCCAACCGCCAGCTGGCCTGGGCCGAATTGACGGCGAAACTCGAAGCGCGAGCGCGAACTGCGGTGCAAGCGGCCGAGCAAGTGAAAGAGGCGAACCGCCGCCGGACGCGGCAGAAAAGTTACGGGCAGAAGATCAAGATGATCGAATCGAAGAAGCACCGCGCGAAGCACAAGTCGAAGCGTGGTCGCGTGAGCGGGGATTGGTGAGGTGAGCCGGGCGCTCCGGCCGCCCGGTATTCCGAAAAGGTTGCCGCGCGCGGAGCGCACGGCCCACCTGGGAAGGGCGGCGTGAACCTTTGTTTTTCGACTACGGGATTACCCGCGAAAAAACGGGTGTACTTCCGACGCCCAGCGGCACCTTTTACCGTGTCACGCTTGGGTGACGTCAGCGGAAAGTGCGATTGCTTCCACGGTGGCCGGGAAGATCGCGGAGCCGGGAATTTAGGATTCGGCTCGTTTCGGCCTGACCAAGAACAACACCAGGCCAGCGGCGAACAGTCCGCCGGCCGCGATCACGAACGGCACCGTCAAGCTTACCTTTTGGTCTCTCAGCCAGCCACCGGCGTAGATCATGCCGCCACCGACGCCCACGCTCACAAAATTCAACAATCCGTAAGCGGTGGCGCAATAGCGCGGGTTGAGCACCTGGCACACAATCGGCATGAGATTGGCGTCGGCAAACCCACGGCCGAGGCCGAAGATGATCATCGCCGCGAGGGCAAAACCGAACGATGTCGTGGTGGCGAGCAGGAGCAGGCAAGGTCCCGCGCAAAGGAATCCGATGCTCGGGATGAGAATCCGCCCTCGCACGTTGGTCTGGGCCCACCGGTCTGCCCACGCTCCGCCAATCAGGATGCCGACGAATGATGCAATCTGTACGGGCACGGTCGCCCACAGTCCGGCCGTGCCGCTCGACACCACCATGTGAGAGTTCCAGGCAGCCGGCATGAGTCCGGCCCAAGCGCCGGTGGGCTTCCAGCCGAGAAATCGTTCCTCGAGAAAGGTGGGCAGCCAGCCGTTGATCAGCCAGAAGGCAGTGCCGGCAAGGGCGATGTAAACCAAGAGGGCCCAAAAAGCGCGTGAAGTGGCGAACTCCCTGCTGACCGCGCCGAGGGAAACACGTTGGGTCGCTGGCGCCTCGGCATCCCGTTGTGGCTGCTCCTTATCTCGCAGCACGAACATGATGATCAGGGTGTAGGTGACGCCCACCGCGCCAAAGAGAGTGAAGGCGAACCGCCAGCCGTGGTCGGCTGCAATCCAGCCGCCCGCGCCACCGAGCGCGGCTCCGGCGTAAAGACCGCTTTGATGCAGGCCCGTCGCAAGCGACCGGGTTCTACCGGTGTGATAGTCAGCAATGAGGGCGAGAGCCGCGGAAATGTAGCAGGCTTCGCCCACGCCCATGATTGCCCGCACTGTCAGGAGACTTTCGAACGTGTGCATTCGCCCGGTGAGCCATGTCATGGCCGACCACACGCCCAGACTCGCGATGATCATCCATTTCCGGCTGTAGCGATCGGCGAGGAACCCACCCACCGGACTCACCAAACCGTAGACCCACAGGAAAACCGCAGTGAGGAGGCCGAATCGGGCGTCACTCATCGGGATGTCCGCGACAATCCAACCCCGCACCGAAGGAATGATCAGCCGGTCCAGGTAATTGAGCATGGCCACCACCCAGAGCAGCGCCACGACCAGCCACCCATAGCGGGTGACAACTCCAGGGGAATGGACGGAGGTGGATTTCATGCGGTGGGTCGGCGGGACGGATTTTTCCCGGCGGGCGTTCAAGTCGCGCCCGAATCAGCGGGCGCGAGCGGGATCGTGCCGCAGGCGGACGCAGATCGGCCGGACGGTTTCGCTGACTCGAGCGGCGTGACAGGGATCGATTTGCGCGGTGACCTGGCCGGTGCACGAGGGCTCGACCGTCCGAAACTGCCCGCGTGGCCAGCGCCCAGTTGGATGCATCATGGTGGAGTCATCATTTCGTCGATGAGCCGGCCGCAATACCACTGCATGCGAGGCAGGTGAAAGGGACCCTTCCACGTGTTGCCCTTCAACCGGGTGGAGATGCGGCCATCGCGCTGCGCGTAGCCGAACCACTCCCCGTGCACGGGATCCGCGAACACGCGGTGCGACCAATCGTGGACCAGGGTATGCCAGGCGGCGTACTTGGGATCGCGGGTGAGCTGAAAGGCGAGCAACGTGGCAATCTCGGCCTCGTTGTGCGGCCACCAGAACTTCATTTCCGCCCAATATTCCTGCACCGGCAAACCACGCAGGTCGGTGAAGTAGAGCAGGCCGCCAAATTCCTGATCCCAGCCCCGGGCCCACATGCAGTCGAGGATGGCGAGTCCGAGTTTCAGCAGGCGCGGGTCCCGCCCGCGGTATTTCGCCTCATGCAGGATGAACCACGCGCATTCCAGGGCGTGTCCAGGGTTGAGGGTGCGCCCGTCGAAGTGGTCGAGGATCTCGCCGTGCGGGCCGACGACCTCCAGGAGCGCGGGCAGATCGGGTTTAAAGAAATCGCGTTCAATTTCCGCGAGCGAACGGTCGATCCATTGCGTGCAAGTTGCGCCTTGCACGCTGAGATCGCCGAGCAGCGCGCGCACTTCCTGCGCGGTGGCGATGGCGATCATGTGCGGTGCGACCCCTTTCATGGGGCGGGTCTGCGGATCTGTCTTGGCCGCCATAACTCCGGCGGTGAAACTGTGGTGCAGGTAGGTCGCGAAATACTGCAACGCCTCCTGAGCCGCGCGCGGGTCGCCGCTGGCCTTCGCGTAGGCCGCGCTGCCGATGGCGGCAAAGCACTCGCTGTAAACGTAGCGCCGCATCCGGAGCGGCCGGCCTTCCCGCGTCACGGTGAAATAGAGTTTCCCTTCCGGGCCACGGCAGTGCGCGCGGATGAAATCAAGGCAATGCTTCGACGCGGCCAGCCATTCTGGGTTTTTTTCGACCGTGTTGCAGAGCGTGGCAAACGTCCACGCGGCGCGGCCTAGCAGCCAGACTGGCTTGTCCGTGTCGATCACCGTGCCGTCCTCGCCCAAGCCGGTGAGCAGGCCGCCGTGCTCGCGGTCGAGACCATGGCGAAGCCAGAATGGAATCGTGCTCTGCAGCAGGCCATCGCTATAGGTGGCACGTAATTTGGTGAGACGTGACGGCGTGAGGCTCATGGAGAAAATTGATAGGTCAGGACAGTTGGGGTGCGGATGCCAGGTACGATTTCGCCGCTGGGGATGACAAAACGACCCGCCCAGGCTACGAGCGGAGCCGTTACGCGGGGCGGGGGGCCGGAGGGGTTGGCATGGGCAGGCCATTCGCTCCAGTGGCCGGTCGCGGGATCGTAGGCGAGCAGGCTGGCTGGAAAACCCGGATGCGGGGAATGCGGCGGGATCGTGGCAAGGAATCCCGGCCAGACGCCGCCAGCGATGACCAGGCGGCCGTCCACGGCCATGGCGGGTGAAGGGGCCGCGGCTACAGCGTGGGGCAAGTCGGCGAGCCGCTCCCAGCCGGACGCCGGGCGGTAGCGCCACGCGTCGGTGAGATAGCGTCGGTCAGGGGCACCGCTGGCATTGGGAAAAAGATCGGCCCCGCTAAATAGATAGAACCAGCCGGCGTGGCTGGCGGCCACCGCCAGGATCCGGCCACTCGCGGCGGCGGGCCAGGGGATTTCGTGCCAGGCGCGGTGGGACGCAGCGAGATCCAAGGCAAAGCACCGGCGGAGCGCGGAAGTCGACGTGGGTTTCTCCTGACCACCGGCGACGTAGAAAATGTCGCCGACCACGGTCCCGCAACCATTCGCAATTGTGATCGGCAGGGGTGGCAGGGCCTCGAATGCCAGGCGAGTCCCATCCCAACGCATGAGTCGGGAGTCGCGGGAGTTTCCTTGGGCATCACCGCCCCCGGCGAGGACCATGGTGTCGCGCCACGTAGCGGATACGCCATAGGCCGAAGGCTTTGGCAACCGACCGATTTCGCGCCAAACGGCACCCGGCTCGGCCAACGCAAAAATACTGTCGTGCCAGATTTTCCTACCACCCTCGGCGAGCGGTTTTTCAGGAAAATTTGTTCCTCCGGCGCAGAGCAATCCACCGCCCGATACTCCGGCAAACATGCCGGCAAAACCATGGAAGTCGGGGAGGGGCGCCAGGGCTGTGACGGTGAACGAGGCTGCCGAAGGGATGGGCCCAGCTGCACTCACGGTGGAAACCAATCCGGCCAGGAACGCGATGGAGTCAAAAGGCTTCACAGGATGAAGCACCCCTTTACCGGACCCAGTTGAAGAATCCCAGCTCCGTCAATTCCCGCTTCATCTTCGCGCGCTGTGCCGGCGAGGTCGTGGTGGTGGGCAGCCGGCTGGAGCCACAGTCGGCGCCGATGAGAGCCATCGCCGCTTTCAGCCCGCCGCGACCGCCATTGCTAATAATGATTCGCACCATTTCGGCAGCGAGGAATTGCAGACGCTTCGCTTCGCCCAACTCGCCCGCGGCAAACGCGGTGAGGATTTTTTGGTAGAGTGGGGCGGCGAAATTGTAAGTGGACCCAACGGCCCCACGCGCACCGAACGCGAGGCCGCCCAGCAGCATCTCGTCGATGCCGAAGAGGATATCGTAGCGCCCGCCGTCAAATTCGATGCAAGCCAGCATCTCATGGAGCTGCGCATCGGAGAATTTGATGCCGCGCAGGGTCGGGATGCGGGCCCCGCCCTGCCGGAGGAATTCCACCATATCGAAGCGCACCCCGGAGAGTACCGGGATATTGTAGTAGTAAAACGGGAGATTCGGCGCTCCGCCCGCAATGTGCGCGATACACGCAATGAAATTGTCGAGTGAGTCGGGTTTGAAATAGCCCGGCGGGGTGGCGGAGATGGCATCGGCGCCGATACTCTGGGCATGAGCGGCGATACCCCGCGCTTCCTCGATGCTGTTGTGGCCCACCTGAATCACGACGGGCACGCGGCCGCGGGCGGCCTTCACGGATGCCTCGGCCACCTGTAGGCGTTCCGCAGTGGAGAGCAACGGACCTTCGCCGGTGCTGCCACAGACATAGAGTCCGGTGGCACCTTGGGCGATCACGGCGTCGATGACGGGCTTGATCCGCGCGAGATGCAGCGAGCCATCGGAGCGGAACGGCGTGAACGTGGCCGCAACCAGGCCGCGCAACTTCAAGGGGGAGGGGGAGGATTTTTTTGAGGCCATGCCCAGACGGCGACATAAATAATTCCATAAAGCAAGAATTATATAGCTTGAAAAGAATTATTTGCTACGGAGATTGAGCTCCTGCTCACCGTGCGGTGAGTGGCCCCATTCGAATATGAGCTCCGGCTTTTCCCAGACCCCGCGCATCATGGATCTCGCCCGCCGGCTGGAGTCGGACATTCGGGAGCGCCGATTGAAGGCGGGTGATCCCTACCTCTCGCTGACGGACGCCGCGCGAATGCTGGGGGTGGGCTCGGCCACGGCGAACCGGGCGCTGCAACTGCTGGCCCAACGCGGCATGTTGCAGCGGGTCCAGCGGCGCGGAACGTTTGTCGGCTCCCTGGAGCGGGAGGTGAGTCCCGGATCGCTGAAGCGCGTGTTCATGCTGGTACATCGGAGTTACCTGAAACAGGAGGGCCAGGTCGCGGATGGCGTGCTGGTTGGCATCCAGGGGGTGTTGCCCGGGGCCGACGTGCAGTTCAATTTCCTGCCGGCGGTGGACCCCACGGAGTATGTGGATGGCCTGATCAGCGAAATCCTGCGCGCCAAGGAGTCGGCGGGCATCGTGCTGACGAAGGTGCCGTTTGTCGTCCAGCGGGTGGTGAAGGACAGTGGGCTGCCGGCAGTGGTGAACGGCTCGCTGTATCCCTCCGTGGAGGGGCTGGCGTGGGTGGAGCAGGATAATTTGGCGCTCGCCAGTCTGATCGCCGGGTTTGCCGTTGCGCATGGCAGCAAGCATGTCTGCGCGCTCACGCGCGAAGTCATGTACCCGGGTGATAATGTCGTGCTGCGGGAGTTGGGCCGCCTCCTGGGCGTGGCGGGGTACAAGGCTGGCGCCTACTCGATTTGCCACCTGCCGGACGACCCTCATGCCATCATGGCGGAGGTCACTGACCTCCTTCGTCGCCATCCCACGGACCTCTGCCTCGTCTGCCGGTCGGAGGCCAAGGCCGATGCGGCCGTGGCCGCCATCAACCGCCTGAAACTGACGGGCCGTCGCCGGCCCCGCCTGATTGTGAGTGGCCTCTATCGGCGGCCGAAAGACAAGTATCACCTGCCCTACGTGTTTCCGACCATGCGGGCCGAGGAAATCGGCACCGCCATCGGACGCTTGCTGGCCGCTCAAGTCATGGATCCCAAGACCGCGCCCGGGCACATCACGGTGCCCGTCGCGCTTTCGGACTCCTAAGTCGCGGCCGGTCGGTCGCTCACCGCCAGAGTTGATGGGATCTTCTGGATCGAGAATTGAAAGCTTTAAAAAATTCTCTTGACCTGTTTAATAATTCTCACATTTAGGAATTATTGAAGCGACCTTGATCGTGCCCCAACCTCCATAAATTCCATGAAACCATCCTATCTGTCCCGCGGATTTGAGCTCCGCGTCGCCGTCGTGGCTGCCAGCTTATTAATGCCTGCCTTCGTCGGGCGGGCGCAGTCCGCCGATTCGACCAACCCAGGTGACGTCGTCCAAATGTCACGATTTGATGTGAAGGATTCAACCGACAGTTCCTACGGCGTGACCACGGCCACCAGTGGTCTGAAGTCCCGCCAGGCGTTGCTGGACATCTCCACGCCGGTGCAGGTGATGCCCCGGGCCCTGATTGACGATCTGGGTTTTGTCTGGCTCACGCAGGACTACGCCCGGTTTGTCGCGAGCGGCCTCAATTCCTACGGCTCCAACAATCAATTCTATCTGCGCGGACAGCGGGTGACCCCGATGTTCAAGAATGGCATCCAGTATTATTCCTCGGTGGATGATGCCCTCACCGTCGAAACGGTGGAGGTGGTGAAAGGCATCAACTCGTCATTGTTCGGCAGTTTGCCGGCCGTTTCGGGCATGGTGATGGAATCCACCAAGATCCCTCTGGCCCAGTCCCGGAATACCGTTGCGCTGCTCGGCAGCTCGAACGGCACCTTCCGGACCGAACTCGACTTCACCGGGCCGCTGGAAGCCAAGCTCTTTGGCGCACGAGTCTCCTACCGCCTGCTGGCCGCCTTGCAGGACGGTGACCTGAAGCAGATCAGCCATGACGATCGCACCATCGTGTCGCCGTCGATCCAGTTTGATTGGAAGACGACCACGCTGCGATTTCGCTATGAGTATTCCAATATCTCGGACTTTGGCCTCTACACGAACAGCTTCCTCAATGAAAACAACCAGGTTTCGACGATCGGCGGCCGCGACCAGACCTACAAGGCTCCTTGGTCACGCACCCATCTGAAGAAAAACGAGATCGAGACCAATCTGATCACGCGCTACACGAGCGACTTCGAGGGTCGCCTCCAGATCGCATTCTACCAGGAGCTTCGCAGCGACCATGACAATCGCGCTTTTCTGGTGGCCACGCCCGGCGGCACCGGGCTCGCGGCCAATGCGATCATTCCGGTCACACCGCAAAGCACGCTCGCATCCACCGTGCTCGATCTCGCCCAAACGCAGAATACCTTTGTGATCAACGACGACTACGTGGGCAACTTTGACCTGGGGAGCTCGCCACAGCAGTTGAACTTCGGCTTCAACCTCGACTATTTGTATAACTCCCAAGGTCTGGTTCAGCCGTATCTTGGGTCGATGTCGGTGATCAACCCGGTGTATTCGGCTGATCCGGGTCCGCAGTCCATCTCGGGCGCCGCGACGACGATCACCGAGACCAAGGTGGGAAGCCTGTATCTTCAGGACCAGGCCAAGTTCTTCACCGATCGCCTGATCCTGACCCTCGGTGGCAACTGGGGTTTCAATCAAGTGGTCTCGCACAAGCCGGTCGCGACGGCAACCTACCTTGAATCCAAGGGCAGTGACCTGACTTATAAAATGGCGGCCGTTTACAAGGTGACGTCGCAGGTCTCCCTCTACACCAGCCGCGCCACGGCCTTCGTGCCGCAGGGCCCGGGGATTGTGGGTCAGAATGGCCAGCCGCTGCCTTCCATCACGAGCACGGCTGAGGAGTTTGGCGTCAAAACCGACGGACTCTTCGACGGCAAACTCTCCGGCAGCATCGGCGCCTTTACTTCGGCGACCCTGAACCAGCCGATCGGCATCAATCCGGGCACCGCCAACTTCTATTCGATCAACGGTGGACGAACGGACACGCGCGGCTTGGAGTTGAACCAAGCCGCTGCGCGGCGGGATTGAGCGGCGGGTGCTGGAGGGGCAGAGCGCATCGGGCCAGAGGACGTTGGGCGTACATGAGGCGATGGACAAGGCT
>JBDTJA010000095.1:0-2145 GCA_039936075.1 Opitutaceae bacterium
GGAAGGAATCTGCCGAAATGGCCGTGGCGCACGTTGGGGGGCATCCTGCGGGAACTGCGCTCGCGGCGTTTCACGGCCGCCGTGTCGATCTGGCCCCTCGCCTCGGATCACTTGTTTCTCCGACTCGCGCGCCCCGGCCGGCTGCTCGGTTATGGCCGCAAGGGCGCTGGCTGGCTGCTCGACGACAATCTCGCCGATGGCGGCCATGTGCATCGTCCCGAGGCGTGGCGCCGGTTGGCCGCCAAACTGGGCCTGCCGACCATCTCAACGGCGGCTCCCCGGCTGCGGCCGCCCGTTGCCCCACGGCGCGTGGTGCTGCACTCCGGCGCATCGCAAGCCCTGCGGGTATGGCCGCTGGAGCGCTACGCGGAACTGCTGCGGCGATTGCGCGCGCAGGATTGGGATCCGCTCGTGCTCTGTGATCGCGACCAGATTTCGACGTGGCACAAACTGGGCGAGCCCGCGGCGCAGGTTGCCGGCTCCATGGACGCCCTCGTCGACACCCTCGCGGATAGCGTGGCGTTTTTTGGCAACGATTCCGGTCCCGGCCACATTGCCGCGCTGTGCGGCGTGCCGACCTTCACAATTTTCGGCCCACAAATTCCCGAGCTCTTCGCCCCCGCGCATCCCGACGCCGCGTGGATCGAGGGCCGGCCGTGTCGCTACAAGCCCTGCTACGATCACTGCCGCTACGCCGAGCCATTTTGCCTGACCGGCATCGACACCGAGAGCGTCTGGCCAAAATTGGCTCAATGGCTCGCGACAGTGAGTTCCTGATAAACCCGATGGCCCGCGAATTGCGCGAATGAACCCTAATCCTGACAACGCAGGTATTTTCCTGATTAGCGTTCATTCGCGAAATTCGCGGGCCACTGCTTGAAAAACCTCATGCTCAAAGACAAATCCGCCGTCGTGACCGGCTCCACCAGTGGGATCGGGCTGGGCCTCGCTCGCGCCTTGGCCCGCGAGGGCGTGAACGTGATGCTCAACGGGTTTGGCGACGACGCCGTGATCGGGAAATTGGTGCGCGAACTCAGCGCTGAGACCGGCGTGGGCGTGCTCCATCACCCGGCGGACGTCAGTCAGGCCGACGAAGTGGCGGCCATGATCGCAGCGGCCGAAGCCGCGTTCGGCCGCGTCGACATCCTGATCAACAACGCCGGCTTTCAGTTTGTCTCGCCCGTTGAGGAATTTCCCGTGGAGCGGTGGACCGCGATTCAAAACGTCATCCTTAACTCCAGTTTCTATGCGATCCGCGCCGCGCTGCCCGGTATGAAACAGCGCAACTGGGGCCGCATCATCCAGCTCGTTTCCGCTCACGGCCTCGTCGCGTCGCCCTTCAAGTCTGCCTATGTCGCCGCCAAACACGGCCAGGTTGGATTGACCAAGGCCGTCGCACTCGAGGTCGCCGAGACCGGCATCACCTGCAATGCGATCTGCCCGGGCTATGTGCTCACGCCGCTTGTGCAGGGACAGATCGAAGACCAGGCCAAGGCGCACAACCTGTCCCATGATCGTGTCATCAAGGAAGTAATTCTCGCCGCCCAGCCCTCAAAACGCTTCGTCGAGGTGGAGGACATTGCCGCGCTGGCCATTTTCCTGTGCGGCGATGCCGCCAAGTCCATCACCGGCGCGGCCCTCCCGATCGACGGCGGCTGGACCGCGCGGTGAATTCATATTTCACCGCAAAGATCAAAGGTCGCGAAGCCCAAGCCGCGAAACTCAGAGGGATTGCCACAAAGAGGCCCAAGGGCCCATGGGCTGCGGTAATACCTCCGTTGCGCCCCTAGGCGCGCGGTAGATTTGAGCCGAAACCATGGGAATCTTTGTGCTTTTTTGTGGCATTCTTCCGATGACTTGGCCTTCGCGATCTTCGCGGTTAAATCCTGAATCTGTCTCCGTTTTTACCACAGCCCGAGATTTACCCGCCGTACCTCGATCGACTGAGCGGTGTCATTGCGCAGCTCGAGGGTGTTCGCCCCCGCGTGCAGCAACGCGGGTTCAAAGCGGTAAAAATGCGACTGGTCGCGCGCCGGGCGGTGGCCCCCGAGATTCGAAATGATATTCGCGGGCGGGATGAATTCCACGAACATCTCGGTGGGGTGCAGTGTCGGGATCAGTTCGATCGCGTGGCCGCCCAATGAC
>JBDTJA010000096.1:0-6657 GCA_039936075.1 Opitutaceae bacterium
TCCGAAGAACCCATCCACTGAGGAAAAAGCCATGCACGTCGGAATCGCCGCGGATCACGCCGGCTTTGACCTGAAGCACGAACTTGCGGCCCGCCTGCGCGAAGCGGGACACGACGTGACGGATTTCGGCGCGCACCACCTGCAACCCGACGACGACTATCCCCTCTATGTGATTCCGCTCGCAGAGGCGGTGGCCGCGGGAACGGTGGACCGGGGCGTGGCGATCTGCGGCAGCGGCGTTGGAGCGGCCATTTGCGCCAACCAAATGAGGGGAGTTCGCGCCTGCTTGATTCACGATCATTTCTCGGCCCGGCAGGGCGTGGAGGACGACCACATGAACGTCCTCTGTCTTGGCGGCCGGACCGAGGGCCGGGACGTGGCGTGGGACATCGTGCAAAATTTCCTGTCGGCCGTCTACAGCCAGGAGCCGCGCCATCTCCGGAGGCTGCGGCAAGTGGAGATGATGGGTCGCTCACGACTGCCCGTCGCGACCGCCGTTCCCAACCTATGAAGAACCCGATCATGAATGCCCCGAATCCCTCCGATCAACTCGAGCCCACCGTGTTTGCCATCTTCGGGGGGGCGGGAGACTTGACGTGGCGGAAGCTCGTGCCCGCGCTGTTTGACCTCTCGGAGGACCGCAGTCTGCCCGAGAAATTTGCGATCATCGCAATCGACCGCATGAAGCTGGGAGATTCCGGTCTGCGGAAGCGACTGCACGAGGGGATCAGCCGATTTTCGCGATTCGGCAAACCGAAAGCGGCGGCCTGGAATCAGTTCGCCCAGCACATTTCCTACCAGCAAGGCGACTTCAAGGAGACGGCCACCTACACCGCGCTGGGCGCGCATTGCGCCGCGCTGGAAAAGACCTGGGGCACGAAGGCCCACCGCATCTTCTACATGGCGACGCCCCCGTCGCTGTTTGGCGAGATTCCCAAATACCTCGGCAAGGCGGGGCTGGCGCGCGACCGGGAATGGGCCCAGCTCGTGGTGGAAAAACCCATTGGCTACGACCTGACCTCGGCCCTGGCCCTGAATGCCGTCTTGGCCGCGAGCTTCGCTGAGTCCCAGATTTTTCGCATCGACCACTATCTCGGGAAGGAAACGGTCCAGAACCTCCTGGCATTTCGGTTTGCCAACCCGCTGTTCGAACCGCTCTGGAACCGCCGCTATGTGGAGCACGTCACGATCACGGTGGCCGAGGCGGTGGGCGTGGAGCATCGCGGGGGTTATTACGATCACGCCGGGGCGCTCCGCGACATGGTGCAGAATCACCTGATGCAGTTGCTCTGCCTGGTGGCCATGGAGCCGATGGTGTCGTTCGATGCCGACGAGATCCGAAACAAGAAGGTGGATGTCCTCCATGCCCTTCGCCCCATTCACCACGACCAGGTTCGGGATCAGACCGTGCGCGGGCAATACGGACCGGGGCGCGTCGCCGGGAAAAAAGCGGTCGGCTACCGCGAGGAGCCCGACGTGGCCCCCGATTCACCGACCGAGACGTTTGCGGCGCTGAAGCTGAAAATCGACAACTGGCGCTGGCAGGATGTGCCGTTCTACTTGCGCACCGGCAAACGACTGCCGCGGCAGGTTTCCGAAATCGTGATCCAGTTTCGGGCCGTTCCACATCAGGCGTTTCCGACCGACGCCTCGCTCGGGTGGCAGCCTTCGCGGCTGACCATGTCCATCCAGCCTGACGAAGGCATCGTCCTGGGATTCCAAGCCAAATATCCCGGGGCCAAGATGCAGCTGCGCCCCGTGGACATGCGGTTCAACTACCGCGACAGCTTCGCCGTCCAGTCGCCGGATGCCTATGAAACCCTTCTGTGGGACGTGATGAAAAACGACGCCACGCTGTTCATGCGGGCGGATCAGATCGAAGCGGCGTGGCGATTGCTGACCCCGGTGCTGGACGTATGGAAGGCGACTCCCCCCAGCGATTTTCCGAACTACGCCGCCGGGACGTGGGGACCCGAAGCCACGCAGGACTTGCTGGAGCCCGGGCATCATTGGATCGTCCCGACAGAATTAAGAAAGTCCGGCGTCGGCGTCCCCCGCCAGCGGGCCCGCAAGGTACGCGGATGAACAAGTCGAGGGCGATCAAGACCCTGTTCGTCGACATAGGCGGCGTCCTGTTGACGAACGGGTGGGACCATCTGGCCCGCCACGCAGCGGCGAAAAAATTTCGGCTCAATTGGGCCGAAATGGAGGAACGGCACCGCTTGAACTTTGATACCTTCGAACAAGGCAAGCTCACGCTGGAGGAGTACCTGAAGCGCGTGGTGTTTCACCGGCCGCGAAGATTCACGCGGGCGCAGTTCCGACGCTTCATGCTGGCGCAGTCGAAGGCGTTTCCCGAGATGATTAGCCTGGTGCGCCAACTCAAGGCCCGGCACGGCCTCAAGGTCATCGTGGTGAGCAACGAGGGCCGGGAACTCAACGCGCACCGAATTCATACCTTTAAACTCGCGGAGTTCGTGGATGCCTTTGTCTCTTCCTGCTTCGTGCAGCTGCGCAAACCTGACGAGGAAATCTTCCGCCTGGCGCTCGATCTGGCCCAGACTCCCGCGAGTGCAATCGTTTACCTCGAAAACACTCCGCTCTTCGTGGACGTCGCGGCCGGATTGGGCATCCGCGGCATCGTGCATGCCGATTACCGTCGAACGCGGGATGAGCTGGCGGCGCTGGGGTTGGACTGCGCTGCAGAGCCCTGAGGCGCGCAGCATCATTATGCCCAGGTCATGGATCTAGAGGCGGAATTCAGCTGCGTCCGTTGAGCAAACCGCTGCGCCCGGGATGCCCGACAGTTTTGGGCCGTCGGGAAGTCCCAGTGGGGTTTCACCCCATGGCGAATCCGTGCGGTTGGGCCTACTGTTCAGCTGGGTTCTTGCGCTAACGAGCATTCGCGGTCCGGCCTCCTGTCGGGCCCCTACACTCGGGCGTTAGGAAAACCATCCAAATTCAATCCATTCATTAACATGCTAATCCCCGCCAAAAATTTGAAGGGTTACACATTGCTCAGCCGCGACGGCGAAATCGGGAGCGTCAGGGAGTTCTACTTCGATGACCAACATTGGACGATTCGCTATCTGGTCGCGGATACGGCCGGCTGGTTGACTGGCCGCCAGGTCCTGCTTTCCCCCTACGCGTTGGGAACCGTGGAGCCGGAGGGAAAGGACATCGTCGTTGATCTGACGCGGAAGCAAATCGAAGACAGCCCCAGCTTGGACACCGATAAACCCGTCTCCCGCCAATTCGAGCAGAGTTACGCCGGCTACTATGGGATGCCCATGTATTGGGGAGGGATGTATAGTTGGGGCGCTTATTCCTATCCGGTGCGAGATCGGACCAAGTGGAACAGTCATGCGCCGGGCAAAGAGGCCGGGGATGCCCACCTGCGCAGCACGCGCGATGTGACCGGGCGTCATATCCAGGCGAGCGACGGCGAGATCGGTCACGTCGAGGATTTCATCATCGACTCCGAAAGCTGGGCCATTCGCTACCTGATCGTCAGCACCCTCAACTGGTGGCCGGGAAAGAAGGTTTTGATTTCACCGCGGTGGATCGACCGGGTCGACTGGTCCGAGTCGAAGGTGTTTGTCGGTCTCTCCCGGGCCGCCATCCAAAAATCGCCGGCGTACAATGAATCCGCTCTCCTGAACCGGGATTACGAATCCCACCTCCACCTTCACTACAATCGTCCAGGGTACTGGAATTCCGAAAATTCCCTGGTCAGTTCACCGGCCATGGCCGAACGGGAAGTCGTGGGTCTTCACCGCGGCCAGACAGCGCGTGATTCCGCGCCGGCGGCCGGCGAAGGCGACATCCGGTCTTCAGTCACCTGATGGGGACCCGGGAACCAAATCAGGCGCTTCAAACAAACAAATAACAGATGCGCTGGACCGGCGGTCCGGCGTTCCCATCACCGTCAAGTCAACCAGACTCACTTATGAAAAAGAATCCTCTCAACAAAGGCATCCTGACGGAAAATTCCGTCGGAGTCGGGCCCGTGACCCGGGCGATGGTGCACGCGCGCGCGGTCGAACTGAGCATTATGGCGGGCCGGGAATCCCACCAGGTCACGCAGGCGGACTATGAACGGGCGAAGCGTGAATTGACGGGTGAGTCGGACATCGACCGGCAGGACGCGCTGCTCGATGCACTCCCGGAGTCCAAACGCTGGGATCCCGTTCCGGGATCAGAAGGGCGCCTGATCCCGGAGAGTCCAAGTGAGGACGAGGATGACGAAGGCCGCAGCGAAACCGAGCAGCTGGTGGATGAAGGCGCGGAGGAAGCCGAGCGGGACCGGGTGCTCCAAGCCGCCCGCGCCGAGGAGAAAAACAAATGATCCGCCTCACGAACGACCGCCCCGCCTCACGCCGCCAGCGGGGAACTGTCCTGAAAGCAACCCCCAGGTCCAATCCAGCGGCCACTTCGCACGTGGAAAAACCACGGGTGCTCACGCCTGAGGTATTACTTCGCATCAACGCGTATTGGCGCGCCGCGAACTACCTCTCGGTGGGTCAGATTTATCTCTACGACAATCCGTTGCTGAAGCAGCCGCTGAAGCTTTCGCACGTGAAACCGCTGGTGGTCGGACACTGGGGCACCACGCCGGGGCAGAACTTCATCTACGTCCACCTGAACCGGGTCATCAAAAAATATGATCTGGATATGTTCTATATCGCGGGCCCCGGCCACGGCGGCCCGGCAATCGTGGGGAATGTCTATCTCGAAGGCACTTGGAGTGAAGTGTACCCGAATGTCACGCAGGACGAAGCGGGACTGAAAAAACTGTTCACGCAGTTCTCCTGGCCCGGCGGAATCTCCAGCCATGTCGCGCCGACCACGCCGGGTTCCATTCACGAGGGCGGCGAACTGGGTTATTCGCTCAGCCACGCTTTTGGCGCCGCATTCGACAATCCCGGCCTCATTGTCGCGTGTGTCGTCGGCGACGGGGAGGCGGAGACCGGTCCCCTGGCGACCGCGTGGCAATCGAACAAGCTGCTGGATCCGATCACCGATGGCGCCGTGCTGCCGATCCTGCATCTCAACGGCTACAAGATCAGCAACCCCACCATCCTTGCCCGCATCGAGCACGAGGAGCTGGAACAATTTTTCCGCGGATGCGGCTGGACGCCTTATTTCGTCGAGGGCGACGATCCGGAAAAGATGCACGAACTCATGGCCGCCACGTTGGAGAAAGCCGTTGAGGACATCCGCCGAATCCAGGCCAACGCGCGCAATCAAAAAGACGCCGCTCGGCCACGCTGGCCGATGATTGTCCTCCGGTCACCCAAGGGCTGGACCGGCCCGAAGGTGGTCGACGGTCTGCAAATCGAGGGAACGTTTCGGGCCCACCAAGTGCCACTCCTCGTCGACGCGGAGCATCCCGAGCACGTCAAACTGCTCGAAACATGGATGAAGAGTTACCGGCCCAAGGAGCTGTTCGATGAGAACGGTCGCCTCCGCCCCGAACTGGCCGAGCTGGCGCCCAAGGGCGATCGCCGCATGGGCGCCAACCCGCACACCAACGGTGGCGTGCTGCTGCGCGACCTGCGCATGCCGGATTTTCACGACCATGCGGTAGAGGTCCCGTCTCCGGGTGCGGTGGACGGCCAGGACACGCTCGTGCTCGGGAAATTCCTGCGCGATGTCGCCAAGTTGAACCAGGATCAGCGCAATTTCCGCGTCTTCGGTCCTGACGAGACGCTTTCTAATTTACTGGGCGCGGTCTTCGAAGCCACCAACCGCCAGTGGGACGCCCGCACGCAACCGAACGACGAGTTTCTCGCGCCCGCGGGGCGTGTGCTGGATTCGATGCTGAGCGAGCACCAATGCGAAGGCTGGCTGGAAGGCTATCTGCTCACCGGCCGGCACGGGTTGTTCAACAGCTACGAAGCGTTCATTCGCATCGTGGACTCGATGTTCAGCCAGCACGCCAAGTGGCTGAAAGTGACGCTCGAGCTGCCGTGGCGCCGCAAGATCGCCTCGCTCAATTACCTGCTCGCCTCGCATGTCTGGCAGCAGGATCACAACGGTTTCACGCACCAGGATCCCGGCTTCCTCGATCATGTGATCAACAAGAAGGCCGACATCGTTCGCGTGTACCTGCCGCCCGACGCCAACTGCCTGCTGTCGGTGTTCGATCACTGCCTGCGCAGCCGGCACTACGTCAACGTGGTCGTGGCCGGCAAGCACGCGCTGCCGCAATGGCTCACGATGGACGCCGCGGTGGTGCATTGCACGGAGGGTATTGGCATCTGGCAGTGGGCGAGCAACGACCAGGGCGCCGAGCCGGACGTCGTGATGGCCTGTTGCGGTGACACGCCGACGCTCGAGATTTTGGCGGCAGTTTCCATTCTGCGGACGCACCTCCCCGACCTGAAAATCCGGGTGATCAACGTCGTGGATCTGATGAAGTTGCAGTCGGCGAGCGAGCATCCGCACGGCTTGGACGAGGCGGACTACGATTCGCTGTTTACCAAGGACAAGCATATCGTTTTCGGCTTCCACGGCTATCCCTGGCTCGTGCACCGGCTCACCTACCGGCGGTTCAACCGGAATCTCCACGTCCGGGGTTACAAGGAGGAGGGCACCATCACGACAGCGTTCGACATGCGGGTGCAGAACGACCTGGACCGCTTTCATCTCGTG
>JBDTJA010000097.1:0-16389 GCA_039936075.1 Opitutaceae bacterium
GTCAATGCGGCGCGCATGTCAGGCGGGAGCTGCGCGAGGGCAAGCGAACCTCTGCCACCGGCCCACCTCGCGGTAACTGTCGTGGAGCCCACCGCCACCACCGTGACATCATGCAGCACCGTCCCGTTCTTCAATTTCACCTCGGGAATCAGCTGGCCCCTGGCGTATTGCGCGTGCAATTCGCTCGTTGCGATGAGGACGAATCCGGCCAAGACGAGCAGCACACGGAGGGACGAGAGGATTCGGGCGTGGGGCGCATTTTTCATCGCTCCCTCATGCGATTAACCGTCGGACCGGGCAAATGGTTTCGCCGCCACCCCGTGGGTCACTCATCCTTTGCCCGCATAATCGCCACCCACTCCCTCTGAAACGGGTGACTTGTAAAGCGGCGGTCAAAAAATCGTGCCGCGTCTGATCCGTCGCGACGCCTTAGACCGTGAACAGTTCCTCGGGCTTGAAAAAGCGTGCCAGCTCGGCCTTCGCGTTATCCACGCTGTCCGAAGCATGGACCACGTTCTTCATCATCTCGGTGCCAAAATCGCCGCGGATCGTGCCCTTCGCGGCTTTGCGGGAATCGGTCGGCCCGAGCAGATCACGCACCTTCTGCACGACATCGTCGCCCTGAAGCGCCAGCGCAATGACCGGACGCGAGCTCATGAACTGTTCGATCTCAGGATAAAACGGTTTGCTCGCCACGTGGGCATAATGCTCACGGAGCTTCTCCGGAGTGAGCTTCATCATCTTGCAGCCAATGATGGTAAAACCGGCCTGCTCAAAGCGGGCCAGCACGTTGCCAACATGGCGCTGTTCCATGGCGTCAGGCTTAAAAATGATGAACGTTTTCTCCATATATCCTCTCAACAAACCATCCCCCGACCGCCAAGGGAAGCCTAGAGTTTATCCGCCACTGTGCCCGACCCGCCGTTTGCCATCTGCCCCTGCCGCAACTGTTTGAACGCGGAAAGCGCCGCCACCCGCGCCGCCCCATGGTCCACCACCGGGTGGGGATAATTTTCGCCCAACCGGACCCCGGCCGCCTGCAGCGTCAGCGGCAACGCGGCCCACGGCGCGTGCAGGTCTTCGGTGGGCATCTTCCCCAGTTCCGGCACCCAGCGGCGAACGTAGTCTCCTTTGGGATCAAATTTTTTTCCCTGGAGCACCGGCGCAAAAATCCGGAAATAGGGCGCCGCATCCGCCCCGCAGCCCGCACTCCACTGCCAGCCCAGCGTATTGTTAGCCAAATCCGCGTCTACCAGCGTATCCCAGAACCACGCCGCGCCCTGCGTCCACGGGAGGCGCAGATGTTTGACGAGAAACGAAGCCACGATCATCCGCACCCGGTTGTGCATCCAGCCTGTGTGCCAGAGCTGGCGCATCCCCGCGTCTACAATCGGATAGCCAGTCAGTCCCTGCTGCCACGCGCGCAGCTTGCCGCCCGCCGCGTCCTCCGCCCAAGGAAAGCGGGCAAACTCCGCCCGCAGCGGTTGCTCCGGCGTGGTGGGAAAATGAAACAGCAGATGATGCGCGAACTCCCGCCAGCCAATCTCGGTGAGGAAAACCCGCGCGCCGTTGCTGGGCGGGAAAACGCCTGTGTCCCTCGACTGCGCCTTGACCGCCGCCCACACCTGCCTGGACCCGATTTCACCGAAATGCAGCCACGGGGACAACATGGACGTCCCATCGTGATCGGGGCGGTTGCGCTCGTCCGCATACGAATCCATCGCCTTCACCGCGAATTGCCGCAGCCGCTTGGCCGCAGCCGCCTCCCCCGGTTTCCACGTGTTCGCCAAGCCTCCGGCCCAGTTGGTCCTGGGCAATAGCTCGAGCTCGGCCAAATCCACCGACCTGGGCCATTTGGCCGGCGCAAGGATGGCCGCCGCGGAAAACTTCATCGGCGCGGCCACGGGCAGTGCCAGACAGGTCCGCCAATACGGCGTGAACACCTGAAACGGCCGCCCTTGCTTGTTCTTGATGGTGTGCGGTTCGTGCAACATCGCGCTGTTGAAACTCTGGGCATCCAGTCCGGCCGCCGTGAATTCGGTTTTAATTGCGCTGTCCCGAGCAATGCTGGCCGGTTCGTAACGCCGGTTCCAATAGATCGCGCCAGCCTCCGTCGTATTCACCAGCTCGCGCAGGAGCGCGCGGGAGTTGCCCTTGGCGATGATCAACCGCGATCCCAGCGCGCGGAGCGATTCCTCCATCGCCACCAGCGAGTGATGCAACCACCAGCGCGCAGCTCCCCCGGCCCGCCACGCGCCCTCCCCCGCCTCGTCCCAAAGATAGATCGGGATCACCGGACCGCCTCGCGCCAGCGCAGCGTGCAGTGCGGAATTATCCTGCAGGCGCAGATCCTGGCGAAACCAGAGCAATGTAGGAGTCACCGGCACAACCCCACACAGTGCACGCACGTGTGCGTTGGCAAGCCGACCTAGATGGATTCGCTATACAGCTTCTCGTAGCCGGCCGCGGCGATCTTCCAGCTGAAATCCTTCGCCATCCCCCGCTGCTGCACCGCCGCCATGCGCGGTTGATCGGCGAACAGCTGGAGCGCCCGGTTCAGCGCATCGCCCAATCCTTCGCTCGTGGGCGCCAACATGATCCCGGTGCCGATCGCCGGTGATTCGTCCGCATCCGCCACGGTGTCAATCAGCCCGCCCACGCGACTGACGATCGGGACCGTGCCGTAGACTTGGGAGTACATCTGGTTCAACCCGCAGGGCTCGAACAGCGAAGGCATCACGAAAAAATCACTCCCCGCTTCGATCAGATGACTCATCGCTTCGTCGAGCCGCGGACTCAGTGAAATTTTCCGCGGAGCCAGCTCAGCGAATTTGCGCATGGCGTCGACGTAGCGCTTTTCACCGGAACCAAGCACCACCAACCGGCACTCCTCCTTCAGGAAGAACGCCTGGTTCGCCAGCAGGAGATCGAGGCCTTTCTGCTCCGCGAAACGACAGACCATCCCGAAGATGGGTCCTTTGAAATGCGGCTCGAAATTACACCGTTGCAGCAATTCGGCCCGGCAGGCTGCTTTGCCCGCCAGGTTGGCCGCGGAGTAGCGCGCGGGCAGGAGCGCATCCGTCGCCGGATTCCACACCGTCATGTCCACGCCGTTAAGCAGGCCGACGATATCGTCCTCGCGGGTCTGCACGACCCCGTCGAGACCGCAGCCAAATTCCGGTGTCTGGATCTCCTTCGCGTATTGCGGGCTCACGGTGGTCACGCGATCCGCAAACAGGATGCCGCCTTTCAGCAGGTTCGTCTGCTCGTAATATTCCAATCCATCCATGTTGTTCAGGTCGTCCGGCAGATTCGTCCGCGCAAACACCGCTCGCGGGAACAGGCCTTGATACGCGATGTTGTGAATCGTGAAGACCGTCTTCACCGCCAGCGTCACATCGTGCCGGCGCTCCGCATCACGCACAAGCATCGGAAGCAAGGCCCCCGGCCAGTCGTGACTGTGCACGACGTCCGCCTGCAAATCCGAGAGGCGCAGCGTCTCCACGACGCCCTTGCAGAAAAAAATAAACCGGTCGGCGTTGTCCTCGTAGTCCCGCTCGCCGTTGCCATACAAATTGCGCCGGTCGAAAAATTCCTCACGGCAGATCAGATGGATCTTGAGGTTCTTCCGCGGTGAAAACACCCGCACGTCGCCGGAGAGAAACTGATCCCCCATCTCGATCTTAAGCTGTAGCGTCCGTTCCGCCTTGGCGGCATCCTTGTGCTCGATCACCGCCCGATAACCCGGAAGAAAAACCGAAACCTCGTGGCCATTGTCGGCCAGCGTGCCGCTGAGTGATGCCACAGCGTCCGCGAGGCCACCGGTCTTCACGTACGGGAAAAATTCACTCGCCGCGTGGACGATTTTCATCGCGCCACGCTAGACATGCACCTTTCGTAAGGCCAACAACGAAAGCACGGCCCGCGCGCCGCGCCGACTCTTTATATGACCCTTCGCGACCGCCTGCTCGCCCTTTTGCGCGAGGCAAAATACTCGCCCGCCAACGAATTCGAAATCTCCCGCCGCCTCGGCTTGAGCAAAAAACAAGGCGCTTCCCTCGCTCACGAGGTGCGTTCCGTTCTGAAAGCCGGGGAATTTGTGCGAGCCAAGAATGGCCGGATCGCGCCTCGCGGATCAGCCAGTGAAAACCCCAAGGTCGCCACCCGCCCGATCTTTGCCCCGACCAAGCGCGGCGCCGCCCGGCCGCCTTCCCTTACGCCCGTCGCAGCTCCGCCTCAGCGCCCGGAAAAAAGCGCGAAAAAAGGCTCCAAGCCGGCGCATGCGCTCACCCACCCCGCACCCAAGGCTACCCCTTCCCGGCCCCAGCCGGCGCCACGGTCGGCCGCGCCGGCTCCGGCCTCGACGAAGCTCCACGATAACGAACTCACGGGGCGGATCCAGTTTCGCGCCGGTGGTTCGGCTTTTGTTATCCGTGACGATATTCCCGATGGCCGCAGTCAGCCGTCCCTCCAGATTTTTCCCGAGGACACCGGGGTCGCCTTGCCCGGTGACCGTGTGGTCGCCCGGATTTATCCCGGGCGGAAGGGCCGCCGACCCGGTGAAAAAATCGGTGCTGTCGTTCGCGTATTGGAACGCGATCGCGAAACCATCGTGGGCAACCTCCGCAAAGGCCGCCGTGAATTCGTCGTCCAGCCCGACGATCCTCGTTTCAGCTACGAGATCTACGTCGGCGATCCCGCCAAGAGCGGAATCACGCCGACGCCCAAGGAAGGCGACAAGGTCGTGGTCAAACTCGACGAATGGAAACAGCGCCAGGACCCCCTTCGCGGCACCCTCACCGACCGTCTCGGCCGGACGCATGAGCCGCGCGCCGAATTGCTCGGCATTTTTCTGAAGTACGATCTCGCGACGGAATTTCCCGCCGACGTCGAGCGCGAGGCCGCCGCGATCCCTGATCGCGTCCAACCCGCTGATCTCGGTCACCATCGACTCGATTATCGCGAGAAAGCGGTATTCACGATCGATCCCGATGATGCCAAGGATTTCGACGATGCGCTGTCCTACGAGGTGCTGGACGGTGGTGACATTCGGATCGGCGTTCACATTGCCGACGTCTCCCACTATGTGCTGCCCGGCACACCGCTGGATCGCGAAGCCCAGCGTCGGGGTAACTCCACCTATCTCGTCGGCGTGGTCATCCCGATGTTGCCCGAGAAGCTTTCCAATGGTCTCTGCTCGCTCGTCGAGGCGCAGGATCGTCTCTGCAAAGCGGTTTTCCTCACGTTCGCGAAGAACGGCCACCTCAAGCAAACCACGTACGCCAACACCGTCATCTGCAGCCGCAAACGGCTGACCTACAAACAGGCCTACGCCTTTATTTTCGAGAACGACCTCGAGCGGATCAAAGCGCTCCCGCTGCCCCCGAAGCACCAGACCGGCTCGACGGGTCGGGCGCTGCACGACCTCAGCGACCCCGAACTCAAGAACCTGCAAACGTGGATTCGGGCCCTGTGGAAAATCGCCAGCAAGCTGCGCAAGGACCGCATGACCGCCGGCAGCCTCGATCTGGACATGCCGGAGACGAAGATCTTCGTGGACGCCGAGGGCTACGCCGACCGACTTGAGAAAATCGAGCACGACGAAAGTCATCAACTCATCGAGGAGTTCATGCTCGCCGCCAACGAAGCCGTCGCCCGGCTCACGCGCACCCATTCCCTGCCGTCACTCTACCGCGTGCATGACGAACCCGATATCGAAAAACTTGAGGAGTTGCGCGGCTTGCTCGGCACGTTCGGCATCGATGTCGGGGATCTGACCGTGCGCGCCGAGCTGGTAAAGCTCCTCGTGACGCTGCGCACCCACCCGCAGGGTTACACCCTTCGTACTCAGCTGTTGCGCAGCCTGAAAAAAGCCGCCTACCGCGCCACTCCTGACGGCCATTTCGGTCTGAGCAAGAAGGATTACACTCATTTCACCTCTCCGATCCGGCGCTACTCCGACCTGGTCGTGCACCGCGTCTTTGAATCGTATCTCGTGAAACATGGCGGTCATCCGTCATCCACCCGCGTGGCCGGTTACGATCTCAACCGCATCGAGCGTTTGGGCGAGCATCTCAGCCTGACCGAGATCAGCTCCGCCGAAGCCGAACGCGAAAGCGTGAAGATCAAGCTCCTCGAGTACTTCGAGCGGGAACTGGCCAAGAAAACCAAGACGCGATTTACCGCCGTCATTACGGATGTGCGCCCCAATGGCTTCTTCGTCGAACTGCTCGAGTCCATGACCTTCGGGTTCGTCTCCGTGAATAACCTCGCCGGCGATCACTTCACGCCCAACAACGCCGGCACCATGCTCGTGGGGCGCAAGACCAAGCACCAGTATGCGCTGAACGACCGCCTCGATGTGATGGTGGAAAGCGTGGACCGCTTCAAACGCCTGATCGATTTTCGCCCGGCCAACTGAGCCGGGTTGCGCGGCGGGAATTTACGCGTAGGTTCGGGGACCGATGAAAAACTACGACTTCGCCTCCCAATTTCACGCGCTCTACGACCACGCCGTTGCCCAGTATGCGAAGGGCGTGCGCGAGGCTGGTAAATTGTTCGACGCCACTCAGACGGCCTATCTGGCCGCCAACGGCATCACCGCGCAGTACCTGTTTGATTACGCCGAGGATCACGCCAACGGCGGCGAGCCTGGTCCCGACAACGCGGTTACAATCGAGGTCGTCCGCCGCAGCTATTTCCACAACGTCCAGCATCGCCGCGCTTCCAATGTCATTCTCGATGAAACCAAGCTGCCCGGCAAGTCCGACGCCGTGCGCGGCATCGAATGGCTGCCCCGCATCATCCCCAAGGCGAAAGCCAAGCTCCGCGGCGAACTGCCCGCGTCGCTGATGTTCTGCTGCGGCGGCGACCGGCGTTTCTTTCGGACCCATGACATCCTGCCCTCCGAGTTCTTGGGCGTGGTCTGGCGACACGAGAATGACGACGCCTCCATCGTGGACTGGGTCGTGAAGCAAAGCGCGGCCAAGTAAGGACCTGCTTTCCCGCCTCCGCGCATGCTCTCTTCCCGTCGCGATTATCTTCTCCGGATCATCGACGAGGTTGGCGTGTTGTTGCGGCGCGTGCTCCAGCAGCGCACGGCCGGCCGGCCCGACGAGGGTCTGCTCTCTGTCGTCGCGGCCTGCGAACGGCTCTTTCAACTCGAGGCGACGCAGTTGTTTCAATTCACGCCCTACCAGCACGTCGCGATGCTCGCCGAAGGTGAACCACCGGAAGGCGCGCGGGACAAAATCCTGCTTTACGCCGCTCTCAATCAGGAGGCCGGTCGCTGTTATCGCGCATTGGGGAATGCCAAGCTCTCGCAGCAGTCCTTCCTCAACGCCCTGCGTCTGACCCTCAAAGCCCGGCAGACTTATCCGCTGCCTGGTGAGCCCGATTATACCCCGCACCCGGCCGAATTGCTGACCGCGCTCGGGAACACGACTTTCGATGCCGACACTTCCGCGTTGCTGGCGGCCGCAGGGCTCTCGTCTCAGCCGCCAAAGAGCTCGCCTTGATCACTGGCCGCGGGCTTCGCGCCCAGAAATGAGCCATAGCGTTCCAGCCAGTCATCCAGCTTGTCCAAATAGTACTGGGGATCGTAAGGTGCACTCGCCTCATCGTAGAGCGCCAGGGCCCGGGCCCTCTGCCAGTCGCTCGTCTTCCCCTTCGCCTTCGCCGTGATGTAGTAACTCACCCGCTCACCCATGCGCGGTCGCGGGGTGACCTGCAGGGCCACCTCTGCTGACGCGCGCCGCGGCTTGCCGCCTCCGGCGATCAGCCGCTCGTAAGCCTCCGGATTCTGGTTGAGCGTTTCGCTCTTCGCCAGCTGCGTGACCGGCACCGTTCGCGCCTTCAGCTGGATCCGGAAATCCTCCACCAGTGCGACGGGCGAATGCGGCGACACGCCGAGCAAAAACGTGATCAACTGGTCGCTTAACTTCTTCAGATAAGGCTCAATCCCCCGCGACCGCAGCGCACTGCCCCGCAGTGTGACTTTCTTCCCGTCGTACAGCGCATAGTTCTTCATCTTGTAACAGAACATCGCCTCGTATTTTCCATCGTACTCCAGCTCGATGCCGGCCGGCAGGATCGGCTTCACCAACGCCAGCAGCTCATCCGGCTTCGCGTAATAATTCTCCGACGACAGGTAAATGCCGTCCGTGTCGGCCTCCAGGATGGTGCAGCCCTGTTTTGCAAATTCATCGATGAGTTTCTGCAGCAACTCGCGCCCCTGCCGCGTGACTTCGGCCGCCAGTTCCCCATCGCCAAACCGCGCGCCCGAAAACCCCAGATAGCCATAGAACGAATTGATCAGGATCTTGAAACTCGTCTGCCGCGCCTGCGCCTCGGCGCGCTCGTCCTCGCCGGCCTCGCTGCGCGCGATCAGTTTATATTTCAGCCGGTAGTCGCGCAGTCGCCGGAGCAGCGGAATAAACACCCCCAGCGTGTCCGTCTTCGGATTGCGCCCCATCGCCAGCAGCAGACTCGGATAAAGCGATGCGACGTCGAAGTGCAGCACATGGCGGAAAACACCTTCTTGAAAACTGCGGGTGTAGCCGCCTTCGAAGGGCTGCACTTCCGGCGGCAGCGGGCAGGCCTGACGCGCGTGGTAATATTCCTCGAGAAAGAGCAAATCGATCTTCGAGGTGGCCCCGCGCAGCGTCGCCTCCTGTAGCAGCGTCGGAAACGTCCGGACTTGCTCAAAATAAGTCGGCAACAACTGGTCCGCCAATCCCTGGGTCTCGCGCAGATCGTCCTCAAGATAGGCGCAGAACTTCGCGCGATCGTTCACGAACGTCTCACCGATCTTGCTGCCTGCGATGTAGGTGCGCTCGACGCTGTCTTCCTCCGTGATGCCGAAGAAAATCGCCACGTCCTTCAGTCCATACGCCGTTAGCTCCCGCGTCGTGATATCGAACAGCTGCACCAGCAGATAAGTGTCCACGATGGACCGCCCCGGCACGTCGCACCGCGGAAAATCGATCCAACGTTCCGCGACCTTGAGCCGGCTGTTGCGAAACGTCGCCTTCTGCCCAAAGCGACCCCAAGCGCACGCGACCTTGAGCCGGCGGCAACGCTGGCGCAGAAAATCCCAATCGAATTTAAAGATATTGTGACCCTCGATCACGTCGGGATCGATCTCGGCCAGGGCGGTGTTCAGCGATTCGAGCAGTTTCTTTTCCGCGGGATCCGTCATCGCCTCCAGCAGCAGAAGCTTATTTTGTCCCGCGAGGCGCAAGCCGATCGCCAGCACCCGGTCACCCGGTTTGCTCGCATCGCTGAAGGTGCCGTCGGCCGAGCCTGTCTCGATGTCGAGCTGGCAGCGACGCAGCTGGCCAAAACTCAAATCCCTATAGAGCCGTTGCCGGTGTTGTAACAGGAACTGGCTCTCCAAGGGCCGGATGGAATCGACGCCCACCGTCAGTTTCGCCTGCTTGAGGAATGCCTCATACCCGGCCAGTTCATCAGCGTGGATAAGCCGGTCGTACGGCCCCTCGCCTTTCAACTTCTCGAGCGTCAGGCCCGGCAGGTTCGTCTCCGCCGGGGTGCCGTTAAGCCAGGCGAAGGGTTTGAACGTCTCCACCCGCTCCAGCCGTCCGCCCTCGGGCGTCGCGATCGACACATGGACGAGGCCATCATCGGCGACCCACAGTCCGCATATCGTGTCAGCCATGCACCCGCCGGGTTAGAACGGCTTTACGTAGACCATCACCAGCGCGATGAGCAGGGCCGTGAAACCAATGAACGCCAGTTTGCCGCGGAGGTGCGGCCGGCGATACGCGATGCCCGCCAAGGCGGAGAACACCAGCCAGCAGACCAACTTCACGATCATCCAACCGTAGAAATGGTTGCCATACACCTTCGCCACGAGGCCAAAGCCGCTGATCAGCAGCAGCAGTGCGGCGGCACCCGTGACAATCATCGTCCGCCGCTTGGTGGCCGGATCGGGATTGGAAAACGCCGCGAATGTCCAAGCGGTCAGAATCAGAAGGGAAAAAACGTGGAGAATTTTATAGTAGACTGGATCCATGGGAAAAAAATTGACGCTCCGCGTGTGCCGTATGCCCAAAGGCTCAGGACCTTTTTATGTTAAGGTGGGCGCCTCCTCCACAGCGTCTGCTTTCCGGTTTACGGCCTAGCATCTTCCGCGGCGGGTTCAGCTCCCGTAATAATTTCAAGGCAAAGAGCAGTTATTGAAAGCACCTCGAACACTGCAGGGCGTCGACGAAGAGGCTACGTTCCCGCCCGCTGCCGTCAAATGCCAATCACGAAAAGCCCCACCACCTTCCAGGGGCGCAGTCTAGGGCGTGTTTCAAACCCAGTTTGTCATTCTGAATGAAGTGAGAGATTCAGTGGGATACCGTCGCAGCTGCCTGCGGAGACCCATTGGACCCTTCGCGAGGCTCAGGATGACAATCGCTGAATCCGGGGTTGGAAAACACTGACTGAACTGCGCCCTGCCCTTTCAAACTCAAGGGTGTCAGATGCCGAGGCGCAGCCGGACGGCGCCCCTCCAACTCAGGACCCGAGGATGCTCGAGTCGAGATGCTGGATGATCAGCTCCTGAATCGTAGCCAGAAAAAGGTAGCACATGAAGGCCTTCCTGACCGACTCGTCGAGCTTCTCGAGCGCGACATTGCCACTTTCCAGCGCCTCATCGCCCATCGTTTTCAGGTAACGCTCGCGCAGTCGCAGCCGGATTGCCGCTGTCGCCCGCACAATGGGCTCGGCATTGTCCTCATCGAAGGCAATCACGCCGTCGCTGAAAAACTCCTCATTGAACATCGCCAACAGCGCAGCCACATCCGCGGTCTGGGCTTCAACCAACTCCTGCGTCCATTGGGCATCGAACTCGGCATCCAGGTCGCTCAACCCCAGCGGTGCGGCCAGGTTTTTCCGCAGGCCGTCCGCCAAGCCTTTGATCACGTCGAGCAGCGGCGCGACGACCGGCAACGCCAGTTTGACCTCAATCCGCTTCATCGGGGGTCCTGTTCCAGCACCGTCGTCAGGTGCCATTGTTGCAACGTGAACGCATAGGCCTCGGCCTTCTCCCGCAAGCCACTCCAGACCACCGACCGGCCCTGCTCATGGACTTCGAGCATGTGTTTGCGCGCTGTCGCCTCGGCGAAGCCGAGGACCTTTTTAAAGACGAGGACGACGTACGACATGAGGTTGACCGGATCGTTGAGCACCACCACGCGCCACATGCCCGCATACTCGAGCTCCGTCACGCTTTGCGGCGCGGGCGTGCCCTGGGTTTTGGACTGCGCGAGCCTCATGCTTTCGCCCGGGCTTCGGCGACGGCCGCCGCGATTTTCGCCTCAGCCTCCGCCAGCGGGACCTTGGCGACCTCCTTCGACGTGCGCCACTTCAGTTCGATGATGCCTTCCTTCAGTCCTTTGCCACCGATCGTAAGGCGCAGAGGAATACCAATGAGATCGGCATCCTTGAACTTCACGCCCGGCCGCTCCGCACGGTCGTCAATGAGCACATCCGCACCGGCCTCCTCCGCTGCGGCGGCAAGCTTCGTCGCCAACTCCATGGCCTCGGGCAATTGCGGGTCGAGCACGCAGATCAGCACCTGAAAAGGCGCGATCGCCCACGGCCAGACCACGCCGTCGGCATCGTGCTTTTGCTCGATGATCGCCTGCAGCGTGCGGCTGATGCCAATGCCATAGCAGCCCATCACCATCAGGTGATTCTGTTTCTGGTCGTCGGTGTACGACGCGCCGTACTTTTCGGAATATTTCGTGCCGAGCTTGAAGATGTGGCCCACCTCGATGCCCCGGCGCAGCTTGAGCGGATGGCCAGAATGGGGATCGGGCTCGCCCGCCTGGACCCGGCGGAAATCGCCAAACCGGGTGATGGCCAAATCGCGGGTTACATTGACGTGGTGGAGGTGAAACCCGTCCTTGTTCGCGCCCGTCGTGCCATTGCCCACCAAGCGGATGGCCTGATCGGCAAAGATGCCCGCCAGCGCGGACGGATTTTTGATCGTGCCTCTTACGGCGCCAAGGCTGCCCGGCTTCGCTCCCATCACGGGCTCGATTTCTTCCGGGATCGCCGGACGGAAAACGCCGAAGCCCAGTGAGCCCAACTTGGCTTCCTCCAGTTCATCGCTGCCGCGCAAGATCACGACAAACGGTTGCCCATCGCCAATGTAGACGAGAGTCTTGAATTGCTGGTCCGGGGCGACCGAGTAAGGCGCGGCGGCGAGCGCCGCGATCGTCACGATGCCCGGCGTCGGAAATTCCTCCAGCGCGGCGACGGGAGCCGCATCCGCGAGGTCCTTCGGCACCAGTCCGCTGGTCGCCTTCTCGCGGTTGGCCGCATAGCCGCTCGCCTCACCGTAAAGAATGTCGTCGTCGCCCACCTCGGCCGGAATCATGAACTCATGGGAGAAACTGCCGCCCATCACGCCGGTATCCGCCTCGACCGCGATCGCGTTGGCGCCAATGCGGCGGAAGAAGTTCTCATAGGCGAGCTTCATGGCCTGGTAGCTCTTGGACGCCAGCTCATCGCTGACGTCGAAGGAATAGGCATCCATCATGACGAACTCGCGCGCGCGCATCAGGCCGAAGCGCGGCCGGATCTCGTTGCGGAACTTGGTCGCGATCTGGAAAAAATTCTTCGGGAGGTCGCGGTAACTCGTGATTTCCGCCCGCACGAGCGGCGTGATGACTTCCTCATGCGTCGGTCCCAGGACAAACTCCGGCTCGCGCGGTCCGCGCTTGCCGTCGCCCGCGCTGTCCACCCGGAACATGATTTCACGCGAAGCGGCCCAGCGCGGACCATTCTGCCAGTTTTCCGCCGGATGCACGTGCGGCATCTGCAGCTCAATGCCACCGCCGCGCTCGATTTCCTCGCGGCAGATCTGGGTCAGCTTCTGCATCACGCGCAGCCCCAGCGGCAGATAGGTATAAAGGCCGCCACCCAGCTTGCGGACGAGGCCCGCCCGGATGAGCAGCTTGTGCGAAGGAATCTCGGCGTCGGCCGGGCTTTCTTTGAGAGTGGGGATGAAATAGTTCGACCAGAGCTTCATGGAGTTCGGCAACGAAACACCCGGCGCCTGCCGGAGCAAATTTATTTGCGACCCGACCCCGGCCCGGAGTTACTTCCTCTCCGTCCATGCCCGCCCCGTCCCACACCCGTCAGCCCTGGCCCATGAA
This sequence comes from Opitutaceae bacterium, assembly GCA_039936075.1. Classification (GTDB taxonomy): domain Bacteria; phylum Verrucomicrobiota; class Verrucomicrobiia; order Opitutales; family Opitutaceae; genus Opi-474. Next base: position 13,173 of record JBDTJA010000097.1, read on the forward strand.
ATGGGTGGTCCTCGCGATCATCCTGACCATCAGCCTCTACACGTTTCTTACCCTTCACTTTCGCAAAAATGAACGCGCCTTCCGGCCCTACCAGGACATCCGCGACCGCGTCAATGTTCACCGCCTGCTCGACGCGGGCTATCAGCGCATCGCCCTCGAAGCCGATCTGCCGGCTGACCCGCTGACTTTCGACTCGACCGTCCCGACCACGGCCGTGCTGGGCGGCCTGCCGGCCGGATTGCGCGAAACCCTTGTCGAACTGCCGCAACTTCCCTTGGAAATTACCAGCGTTTCGGCCGCTCCGGTGGTCAATGCGATGTTCGCCTACCCCATTGCCGTGAAATGCAGCCTGCCCGACAACAAGCAGCAGCTCGCCGGCGCCGACCTGTACGTCCACGGTGATCAGCTCGTGATCACTCCCGACTTCGAACGCCTCTCGGGCAGCCTGCTCGCGCGCAACCGCGAACGCTTGATCCGGCTGACCATTCCCGCGGGGGCGTTGAAGCCCGGCGGCTATCACGTCACCCTGATTGGCGCGCACAGCTCGAAGAGCTGGACGCTGCAAGTGCATTGACGCGCAGAGCCGCATCGTCGAGAACTGCGGCCCAATCTATTGATGAGCACCGGTAACGGACCCTCCACGCCTCCCCCGGCCTCGACCGCCGGGTCCACCGAGATCAAACCCACCGATCTCCGCGGCATCCTGAAATACGTGCCCCGTTTCCAGGGCCAGATCTTTGTCATCGCGATGGATGGTGCAATCGTGGCCGATGAAAACCTCGGCAACCTTCTTGTCGACATTGCCGTGCTCCGCAGCCTCGGGATCAAGGTCGTCCTGATCCACGGCATTGGCCAGCAGCTCGTGGAACTCGCGTCCCTGCGCACCACTCCCATTTCCGATGCCTACGGCACGGGCATGACGGACGCCGCCACGCTGGATCTCGCCATCCGCGCCTCGTCCCGCGTCTCGCACGTTCTCCTCGAGGGTCTCACGCAGAACAACCTGAAGTGCGCGCTCACCAATTCCATCCGCGCCCTGCCCATCGGCATCATCAAGGGCGTCGACCAGCAATTCACCGGTCGCGTCGAACGCATCGACAAGGATTTCATCAGCGAACTCATCGACCGCCAGGTGGTGCCGGTCGTCCCGCCCCTCGCCTTCGGTCCCGATGGCAAATCCCTCCGCGTCAATTCCGACCTGCTCGCCGCCGAACTCGCCGAGGCGCTACACGCGACGAAGATCATTTATCTCACGCCCCATGCCGGCCTGGAGATCGACGGGCAGATCCGCCGGGAAATCTCCATGGATGCCCTGCGCACGATCCTCGCCAACAAGCCCGAGCAGATCGCCGAGACCTCCCGCAGCAAGGCGGCGCATGCCGTGAAAGCCATCGAGAGTGGCACCACCCGCGTCCATATCGTGGACGGACGCATCTTCGACGGTCTGATCAACGAAATTTTTTCGAGCGAAGGCGTTGGCTCGCTGATTTACGGCAACGACTACCAGCAGATCCGCAAGGCCCGCCGCAGCGACGTGCGTTTCATCTACAGCCTGACGCGCCACGCCGTCCGCCGCGAAGAGCTGGTCCATCGCACCCAGCTGGCGATCGAGAAAAACATCGACCAGTTCTTCGTCTACGAAATCGACGAGAACATCATCGCCTGCGTCACGCTCTATTTCTACCCCGACAAGCCGGATCTCGCCGAGGTCGGCTCGCTTTACGTGCTGCCCTTCTACCATCACCGTGGCATCGGCAAGAAGATGGTCGAGTATGCCTGCATGATGGCCAAGGAACGCAGCGCCAAGCGCGTCATCGCCCTGTCCACGCAGAGTTTCGGATTCTTCACCGACGTCCTCGGTTTCGAGGAGGCGACGAAGGACGCCCTCCCCGAGGCGCGCCTGAAGCTCTACGACGACAGCGGCCGCAACGCCAAGGTCCTGGTCAAGCAGCTGTAGCATTGGCGCTGGCGCATCCGCTCCCGCCGCGGCGACAGCGTGATGTTCCGTCCCAACCGGTCCCGCGTCTCCGGTCTCTACCAGTCCCGTCGCCGCTGTCGGATTGGTTACCGTTACGGCAGCCGATGAGAAAATCGTTCTCCCGCCCATGAGGCCCCCGCAGCAACGCTTACCTCTCACCGCCCTGCACCCCGCCCATCTGTCAACAGTCAAGACATGTCCCTGTCTGTATCCTGTCTGTATCTTCTGCTGTCTGCATCTTCTCTGTCTGTATCTTTTGTCCCTATCTGTATCTTCCGGCTACCTGCCAGGCTGAGCATTCTCGATCCGTACCACCATTTTCAGGAATGTCAGCGCGAAGGCCTGGTTCATTTCCGCGAGAAGTGCGTCGCGAGAAGCTCCCCAGATTCTTATCCCCAGTCCAAAAGCTGTGCCCGAAGCAACGGACTCTCTGCCCGCTGAATCGCGGAGAGTCCATTCCAGATCAAAACGATGCTTCTGCACGCCGCCAGGAACCATAATCTGCTCCTGCGTGAGGGCATTTACAATCTGCCGCGTATTTTTAGATTCATGACCAAACGCGTGGTTGTAACCGTTCACTATCCCGGCGAGGTCAAGGCGGTCATCTTTAAAGTCGGCGATCGAGCCGTTGACGAGAGGTCCAACGACAAAAAAAACCGGTTTATTTTTGACTAACGCCTGCTCGTCGAGACTCAGCCTTGAAAATGCGGCTTGCCAGTCTTCTTGCGTCGGGGCGACAAACCATACCTTGGACCCTCCGAGTGAAGAGCACCCAGTGAAGGCAATCGCAGCAAAAACAATGGCAGACAGGATTTTCATAGATACGGGGAGCAGTGGAAGGGGACGTGTCTTGACTCTTGACAAATGCCTTCGCCATCAGGGATTGCGGGGCGGAAGAGGATGCGGCTCGTGGCGGCTGCCATAGCTTGGGTGGGCGCATCCCCACCTTAGTTTTGCTCAGCGGCATCATGAATGAAAGAGGTCACAGGTCGCTCTGCGGTTGACCAGGATGACGCGGTTCGTGGCGGGCATGCCGTTGGGGTGTTCAGTTGACGTAGCCGAGAAGCCACCCAGTGACGATTTCTAAAATAGGGCCACGCGGTTGGCCCATGACCCGCGCCCGGCTACGATTGGCTTGTGCAGTTCCTCTCCCACAGGATCGCGATCGCGCGCCGCAAATCCAGACCCGGATAACGCTTCACGTGGTTCGCGCCTGCCGCAGGCGGTCGAAGAATACCG
>JBDTJA010000098.1:0-15739 GCA_039936075.1 Opitutaceae bacterium
ATTTGACCGCGCCGAAAACGCTCGCCACCGGGAGCCCGCGACGCCGGCTGCAGGTCGCGAAGTTGTTTCCCGGTGTGGAATTTTCCGAGATCCGCGGAAACGTGGACACGCGGCTGCGCAAGATCGCCGAGCAACACGTGGCCGATGGAACCATTCTCGCCGCGGCGGGGCTCAAACGGCTCGGCATTGCGAGCTGGCCCGGACTGGAATTTCGCCCCCTGGGTTTTGAGCAAATGGTGCCGGCCGTGGGGCAGGGCGCCATTGCGATTCAATGCCGCGTGGCGGATGTCGCGCGCCTGGCCCACGCCTTCGATTCCCTGACGGCCCAGGGCATCGCGCTCGAGCGGGCATTCCAGACGGCCCTCGGTGGCGGATGTCATACCGCGTTCGGCGTTCACGCCACGGCAGGAAAGTTGTTTTTTTTCCACGAACAAACTGGGCTGCTTCGGATGACGCTCACGGCGGCCGATTTGGCTGCCCCCGCGGCGACAGCTGCACGGGTCATCAAGGATCTTGGAGTAATTTCAGCATGACCTGTGCGCCATTTCCGAAGCCGCACGGGCAGCCACGCGGCTGCGGCTTCCGTCCGCAGTCTTCAGCGGTTCGGAAGCGCAAATTTTTCAAATGAAATCGAACTCTCTCACCGGCCGGCGTATCGTCTTGACGCGCGCCAGCGATCAAAATTCCGAGCTGCACGCCAAGCTCGCCGCCCTCGGCGCCGAGGTCGTGGAACTGCCGCTCATCCGCGTGAGCAAATCCGTGAAGAACGACGACCTCGCAGAGGTATTCCCGGAGCTGGGTGGCTACGACTGGATCGCGTTCACGAGTGCCAACGGCGTGCGTTACTACTTCGAGGAATTCTTCCGGGTGTTCGACGACATCCGTTCCCTCGGGCTGATCCGGATCGCTTGCATCGGCGAAGCGACGGCGAAAGCGATCGCGGCGCTGCATCTGCGCGTCGAATGCCAGCCTTCCGTTGCGACCGCCGAGTCGCTCGCCGATCAGCTGGTCAAGACGGGGAGCTTGGACAACGCCAAGATCCTCGTCGTTACGGGCAATCAAAACCGGGAAACGCTCGTCACCAAACTCGAGGAGGCCCGCGCGATCGTGGATACCCTCCAGGTTTATCAGACTGACAAGACTGACCTGTCGGCCGATCCGGCCGCGGCCGATTTCCGGGCGAAGGGCGCCGACGTGATCCTCTTTGCCAGTTCCTCCGCAGTGCAGTCGTTCGCTGACCAAGCGCGCGCACTTCAGCTGGCCCAGGATGCCAGACGACCGATCGCGGGCAGCATCGGGCCATTGACAAGCGAGACGATGAAAAAGATCGGCCTACCGGTGGATTTCACTGCGAAAGAGCCCGGTCTTGACGCCTTGGTGGCCGCGACCGTCAAGGCGCTGGCCGACCGGAAACCTTAGCCGCGGAGCAAAGGGCCTATGCAATTCCTGATCGCCCTAGTGTTTCCGGGCGAGCATCGCCGTTCGACCGCCGACTTGGTCGGCCGCGCGTGCCTGCTGCTGTTTCTGATCTTCTGGTCGGCGCACTACTTCCGAGTTCGGCTGGTTGATCTGGGGCAGGATCCAGGCTGGATGCACCGCGTGCATCTGGTCTTTCACGAGGCGGGTCACACGATCACGGCGATGCTGACGAACAACCACACGCTCATGGTTTTCATGGGGAGTGGGATGCAGGTGCTGGTCCCGCTATTCATCACCATCGCGTTTTATTTCATGAACCGGGACGCCTTCGCCTCAGCCCTGGGACTTTGGTGGACGGGGCATGCGCTGCTCGATGTGGCCCCTTACATCCAGGATGCCCGCATGCTTAATCTGCAGTTGCTGTCGGGTGGCACGGGCAAGGAAGTCGAAGGCCATGATTGGGAATATCTCCTCGATCATTGGCACATCTTGCACCGCGACATCATCATCGCCGCCCACGTGGCCACGCTAGCCCGCACCATTATGTTTCTGGCCTTCGTCTGGGCGCTCGGCTCGTTGATTTACGACGCGTACATGCGCCGTGCCCCGGTCGTAATGGAAGTCGAATAAGCCGGGTCGTTGGCCGTGCGGTTTCATCTTTGCCGGATTGCCATGGCCGGAGTGCCGTGCCTTCTTTTAGGCCAATCGCATGAAAGTGCCCTTCCTCGATCTCTCCCTGCAGCACAAGGCCATCCGCGAGGCTGCGCTGGCCGCGCTGACTGCCACGTACGATGCCACGCGGTTCTGCCTGGGGAAGGACGTTGAGGACTTCGAAAAAAACTTCGGCGCCACCCTCGGTTATCCCCGGGTTCTCGGCATGAACAGCGGCACGGCGCCGCTGCATGTGGCCTGCATGATCGCGGGTTTTGGGCCGGGCGATGAGATCATCACCGCGCCGTTCACCTTCATCTCGTCGGCTTGGGGCATCAACTACGTCGGTGCCAAGCCGGTTTTCGCCGACATCGAGGAAGGTACCTTCAACCTCGACCCCGCCAAACTCGCCGCGGCCATCACGTCACGGACGAAGGGCATCATTATCGTGCATCTTTTCGGCCAGCCGGCGCGCATGGACGAGATCATGGCCGTGGCGAAACAGCATAACCTCTTCGTCATTGAGGACTGCGCCCAAGCCGTGGGCGCCAAATACCGCGACATCCCCGTCGGCCTCATGGGAGATGTCGGGACGTTTAGTTTTTATCCGACCAAGAATCTTGGCGGTTGCGGGGAGGGCGGGGCGTTTGTCTCGCGACGTGAGGAACTCCACTCGAAGGCCCGACACATTCGCGTTCACGGCTCGGATCGGCGTTATTACCACGACGTCATTGGCGGCAATTTTCGAATGGACGGCTTCCAAGGCGCGTTGCTCAACGTGAAGCTGCCGCACCTCGCCACGTGGACCGTTCGCCGCCAGACGATCGCGGCGCGTTATCTCGCTGGGATCACGCTCGCCGATGTGCGGCTCCCGGACCAACCGGCGTATGGAAAATCGGTTTTTCACCAGTTCACCATCCGTCATCCGCGGCGCGATGCGCTGCGTGAGCATCTCACGAAGCACGAGATTGGCACGGATCTGATCTACCCCGTGCCGCTGCACTTGCAGAAATGCTACGCCAACCTCGGCTACGGACCAGGCTCGTTTCCGGTAGCAGAGAAGTCGGCAGCCCATTGCGTCAGCCTCCCGATTTTCCCCGAGTTAACCGACGCCCAAGTCGAGCACGTCATCGCCACCCTCAACTCGTTTTAGTCATGACCGACGGCATCCGATTGAAAGTCTGCGGTATTACGAAATGGGAGGACGCGGAATTTGCTGTGCAGTCGGGGGCGGATTACCTGGGCTTTATTTTGCATCCGGAATCTCCGAGCTATTTATCCTTGGAAAAATATGGCGAGTTCGCGTGGCGCCTGCCTGAGGGCCGCAAGGTGGCCGTCATGGTTGAGCCCACGCTGGCGCAACTGTCCGAGCTGGATGGCCTCGGCTTTGATTATTTCCAAGTGCATTTCCGGCATGATTTTCCGACGGGGACGATCGCCGCTTGGTCGGAGAAAGTCGGTCCGACCCGCCTCTGGCTCGCGCCGAAGCTTCCGCCTGAGGCACCGCTGCCGCCGACGTTGCTCCCGCTCACGAAGACGTTTTTGTTCGATACGTTCCACGTGCGGAAGTTCGGCGGCACGGGCGAGACGGGCGACTGGTTGAAATTTGCCCATTACAAGCGCACGCATCCAAAAAAAACCTGGATCCTGTCCGGGGGGCTCAATCCCGAAAACATTGTCACGGCGTTAAAGGAATCTGGCACCCGCTTCGTGGATGTGAACAGCGGCGTGACTCTGTCGCCGGGCGTGAAGGATCACGCGAAGCTGCGGGCGCTGGTGGAGAAATTACACGAGCGACGGACGTAACGCGCCTTCGTGGACGAGCAACTGGTGTTTGATATCCTCGCCGAACGCGAAGCCTGTCATGCTGCCATCACTGCCGATCACGCGATGGCAGGGAATGACAAGGGCGATGGGATTGGTCGCGTTGGCGCGGCCGACCGCGCGGGAGGCGTTGGGATTGCCCAGTTCCGTCGCAAGCTGACCGTACGTGCGCGTCTCGCCGGACGGAATGCGCTGCAACGCGGCCCAGACGCTTTGTTGGAAAGGGGTGCCACTGGGTGCGAGCTTGAGGGTGAAGCGCGTCCGCTTGCCGGCAAAATACTCCGCAATCTCAGCGCGGACATCCGCAAGACGGCCGGGATCGTGCACGACTTCGTCGGCCGCGAAGCGCTCCCGGAGTTCGGGCAGACCGCCGAACGCTGTGGCGATCACGGAGCCGTTGGCATCAACGGCGACGGAAAAATCACCGGTCGGCGTGGAAAAGGTGTCGTAGAATTGTCTCATGTTGGGATGGGTTGGTTAAACTGCCAAAGGTGGGTGGTGGCGAGGCTGCGATAAGGTGAGAAGACGGTCATCAGCCGGCGGGTGGCATCAATGTCCGGACGCTCCTCCAATTTCAGCAATGCCAGCAGGCCACTGGTCACGCCGGTGTCGCCGAGCGGTACACAATCGGGCAACCCGAGCGCCCGCATCATGATGTAGTTTACCGACCAGGGTCCGAGTCCGTGAATCGCGAGCAGGGCGCGTTCCGCGCGCGTCGCCGACATCGGGCGCAGGGCGGCGAGGTCGAGTTTGCCCTGCACGATGAGCCGGGCGGTGGAGATCACGTAATTCGCCTTCGAGCGCGAGAATTGGAGCGGGAGCAAGTCCTCCACCTGCAGCGCGGCCACTGCGGCGGGTGTCGGCGGAGCGTAAAGTCCATCGGCGAAAACCACACTCGTACGCTGGATCAGTCGGCGCTTGAGCAGGCAGGCGAACGCGAAATTGATTTGCTGCCCGATGATTGCCCAGAGCAGGCCGTCAAACACGGAAGGCGTCTGGCTGATCCGCAGTTCAGATCGGCCCGCGACCAGGCGGCCAAGCCCGAGTTTTCTCGCGAGCCGCGCGAAAGCTGCTGCGTCTTCATCCAAGCCCAGCAATCCGATGACCAGCGCATGCGCCTCGGGCGTTGAGCCCTGCGCAATTTCGACCCCGATCGAATCCGATGCCAGCTGCAACGTGAGGAGGCTTGGGCCGTCACTGAGTTGCGCCACGACGGTGTAGATGTTGCCGACCAGCCGCTCGGTCACGCTGTGAATGTCGCGGCTCAAAGCCCGGCGTAAGTAGGGCAGGAGATAGCCGACCGGGAGGGCAACCGTGAAATTCTTGGTTTCAGCCAAGTCACGATAAGCCGTCGGCGTGAGTCCATTGAGGTGCCGGAAGTTCTCATGGAAGACCGACAGCGCCTCAAATCCCGCCTCGAGAGCGATCCGGGAAAGCGGAAATCGAGTGTTGATCAGCTGAAACTTGGTCGCGGCCAGTCGCGCCCGCAGGAGCAGATCGGCGGGTGTGGTGTGGTAGTGTTGGCGAAAGAGTTCGAAGACGCGCGTTGCGCCAAAGCCCGAGCGGCGAACGATCGACCTCACGTCAGCAAAATCGCCAGGATTCGCGCGCACTTCGGCCACCACGGTCTCAATCGCTTCAAGAACCGGATCGGCTCCGCGGGCGAAGTCGTCAGGATGGCACTTCTTGCAAGCCCGAAGTCCCGCGTCGCGCGCGGCTTCAACGGTTGGGAAAAACCGCACATTGCCCGGTTTCGGTTTGCGCGCCCGGCAGGCCGGCAGGCAGTAGATGCCGGTCGTCAGCACCCCGGTAAAAAACCGCCCGTTGTAGGACGCGTCGTTGGCGAGCACGCGGGCATACATCTGGGTGTCCGTCATTCGCATGCCCCACCGTAGCACAGCTGCTCGCGCCTGTCGTCCGGATTCCTCCGGTGCAATTTGTCGGAAGTCATCCGGCCACAGTCTAGGGACGCGGACTTGCCGCGCAGTGCCTTTTTTTCCACACTCTCCGGTTTTTCTCGGGCTGCGCGCATTCAGACTTCGTCCGTACGGCCATGCGGGCGGTTTGACGGCTGGACACCCCGAGGGGATTGGGCAGCTTTGGCGCATGCCCTCGATTTACGAAAACCTTCGCGCCGACATCATTCTCGCCATGAAAGCCCGCGACAGCGCCACCGCGCTCGCGCTGCGCACGGCCGATGCGGCCATCCAGCGCGCCGCGATGGACACGAGCAAGCCGATCGATGATGCGTTGTCCACTGCGACTTTGCGCAAGGCCGTCAAGAATCTGAACGACGCCAAGACCGAGTTTGAAAAAGGCGGGCGCGCCGATCTGGTCGCGGCCAACACTGCCGAGATCGCCATCCTTGAAAAATATCTGCCAAAGGGTCTCGATCCCGCGAAGCTCGATGCCTTGGTGACCGAGGTCATCAAGGAGACTGGCGCGACTTCGAAGAAGGAGATGGGCAAGGTGATCGGCGCCCTCAAGCAGCGTCCGGAGGCACCCCTGATCGACTTCGGCGCCGTCAGCAAAATCATCCAGAGCAAGCTGCCCTGATCCGCTGACACCATGAGTGACCAAAATTCTGCCGGCCCACGCGTGGTGACCGTTCGCGAAGAACCCATCGAACTCTGCCAATTCCTGAAATTTGGCGGTTTGGCCGCCACGGGCGGCGAAGCCAAGACGGTCATTAGCGCCGGCAAGGTGATGCTCAATGGTGTCGTCGAGACTCAGAAACGCAAAAAGCTCCATGCGGGCGACAAGGTCACCTTCGGCGGCCAGACTCTCGTGGTTCGGTTGGCTTAACCCGACGGTCCGGACGCTACCGCCGGCTGAGTCGCTGCCGTTGAAATCGGATCCGCCGGGGTCGATCGTCTTTCCCGGTTCGCCCGAACCGGGCTCACCGAGCCGTTAAAGATTGCCCGCCTGATGCTTGGCGTGGATCCCACGGCTACAGGGGACGGGCTAGGGCAGTTTCAAAAATGCCATAGCCGAAGAGCAGGAAGTGGCTATGAGCGTGAGCGAGTGGCCCGTTCCTTCCCCTCGCTCACGCTCGTGGCTGCACCTTTTCTCAATGCGCTCTAATCACTCCATGTCTAGCGCACTTCGTGGCGCGCATCGAGGTCCGGCGCTGACCGCTTTTGACGGACAGCGGGACGGTTCGGCGGGGATCTTGTGATCGAACGGCGGGTGGGCGGCCTGACGTTCGAATGTGCGGTATGAGATTCAGGGATTGTGCCTCGTCTGGTCACCCGGGTGTGCCTGGTGAAACATCGGTCAATTCTGATGTGCCGCGCCCGGCCCACCTATGCACTCTGTTCTGGGATGAACCGGTTCCGCTTGGCACTCGTCCCCCGCAACGGCGTGCGCTGGCTAGGGACGCTGTACGGTTTGCGGCGGTAGCCCGGGCGGTTCGGATCAGTGGCGCAGCGGATCTGCAGTTCCTGCATGCGCTGAAACAGACTGAGTAACTGATCAGGGAGGGGATAATCATCCAGCTTTGCGCGAGCGAGAGCCCCGAGAATTTCGTGCGTCGCTTCCAGCGTCGACAGGCAGCCGGGCTGGGGCTGTTGCTTGATCACATAACGGCTCGGCGCCGAAGCATCAAACATCACGCGCGGCAGGCGTTGGAGACTGGGACTGAGCCGGAGCATCTTCCGCGCGCCGGCCCACGTCGCATCGAGAAGCAGGACGACCAGCTGGCGGCCCGCGAGGTCTTCGGCGGTCAGCCCACCGGCGGAAAGATTGCGGGCGGCGGCTCCGGGGTAGAGTAACATCGTCAGATTTTTGGGATCGTTGATCAGCGCCTGCACTTCCTCGTGCTCATCGAACGCCGTACCCATATGGATGACGCTGTTCGCGAGACACAGATGCGTCAGACGTCCCGTTGCGGCTTTCTCCTGCTTGAATTCCTTCGGATGCATGAGGAATACGAACCGGGTGCGCGTCGGCATCGCCTGAATCGAAGGACACCAGCACAGCGCCTGCGGCCAGAAACAGCGGTAACAGGTCTCGCGGCTCATGATTCGCAGATCGGAGTTAGACTGTAAGAGCTCAGAGTTTGGTGAGGTGCTCGATCTCCGAACTTCGACTGCCGCGCCGTCGCGCCGCTCACATCCCCGGGAAACCGCCCTTGCCCTGCTTCTGCATCATTTCCATCTGGCGCATCATCTTTTTTCCGCCGCCACCCTTCATCATCTTCATCATTTTTTGCATCTGCTGGAATTGCTTCAGGAGCTGGTTGACCTCGACGATCTTCACGCCGGCGCCGTTGGCGATGCGCTCGCGGCGACTGCCGTTCAGGACCTCGGGTTTACGGCGTTCCTGGTAAGTCATCGAGTGGATGATCGCCTCGGTGCGACCCATTTGCTTCTCGGCGTCGGGACCGACTTTGACCCCGCTCATGCCGGGCATCATACCGATGATGCTCTGCATCGAACCCATCTTTTTAACCTGCTGCATCTGGGCGAGGAAGTCCTCGAGGTTAAAGTCCGCCTTGCGCACCTTCTCGGCCATGCGCTCGGCTTCTTTTTGATCGATGTTCTCCTGCACCTTTTCGACGAGCGAGACGACGTCGCCCATGCCAAGGATCCGGGAAGCGAGGCGGTCGGGATAAAACGTGTCGAAGTCGCCGGTCTTTTCGCCCGTACCGATGAATTTGATCGGGACGCCCGTGATGGACTTGATCGAGAGTGCCGCGCCACCGCGCGCGTCGCCATCGAGTTTGGTAAGAATGAGGCCTGTGAGCGTGAGCGCGTCGTGGAAAGTCCTGGCGACATTAACAGCCTCCTGTCCGAGGGCACCGTCCACCACCAGCAGCACCTCGTCAGGCTGCACCTTGGCCCGCAGTTTTTTCACTTCCTCAATCAGGTCGGCGTCAATCTGGAGCCGGCCCGCCGTATCAAAAATGATGCAATCGTTCGTCCCCGCCTTAGCCGCGGCGAGTGCCGCGACGCCGATGGCAGGCACATCCTTCGAGGCCCGGTCCGCGTAAAAATCGAGTTCTTCCTGTTTGGCGAGGATCTCCAGCTGGTCAATGGCGGCCGGCCGGTAGATATCACAGGCAGCGACGAGCGGACGATAGCCGCGCTTTTTGAGGAGCTTGCCAAGTTTGGCTGTCGAGGTGGTTTTGCCAGAGCCGTGCAACCCGACCATCATGATCTTGAGCGGCCGGGCGGCGGAAAGATTGGTTTCGCCCTCGCCTAAAAGGGCGACGAGCTCGTCGTTGATGATCTTGACCACTTGCTGGCCGGGGGCGACGCCCTTGAGTACATCCTGGCCCACGCATTTCTGCTGAACGCGTTCGACGAAATCGCGGGCAACCTTGAAGTGCACGTCGGCGGCGAGCAGGGCGGTGCGCACTTCCTTGAGGGCGTCCGCCATGTTGGTTTCTGACAACTGGCCCACGCCGCGGAGATTGCGGAGGGCGCTGCCTAGTTTCTCGGTCAGGGATTCAAACATGGAAGGAGAGTTGAAACGGTTTATGGGCGCCGGTTCACGCTAATTGTTTTTGGGTGCCATGGCAAAGTTTAGGGTGGATTAGTGAGGTCATCCTCTGCGAAGCTGCGCTTCCCTATGAACCCGGTTCTTCAGCCCATCAGCTCACTGTCGTCATGTCCCATGGCCACGGGAAAGGTCTCGTCATGAGTACCGATCCCAAGTCATGGGTGGCCGGCCATGTGGCGGCGCTGCCGAAGAGCGGCATCCGCGATTTTTTTGAGCTGGTGACCAAGTTGAAAGGGCAGGGCGTCATCTCCCTGGGCGTAGGCGAGCCCGACTTCGTCACGCCGGAGCATATCCGCAATGCCTCGATCGCCGCCATGAACCGCGGCCGCACTTCGTACACCTCGAATCTCGGTGACCTCGAGCTGCGCCAGGAGATCGCGAAGTATGTCGAGACACATTTTGGCGTCAGCTACCGGCCCGAGGACCAGATCATCGTGACGGTCGGCGTGAGCGAGGCGCTCGACCTCGCGTGCCGGGCGTTCATCAATCCCGGCGACAAGGTGATGTATCACCAGCCATGCTACGTGAGCTATCACCCGAGCATCGCGCTGGCGCATGGCATTCCGATTGCGGTGCCGACGTTTGCAAAGGATGATTTTGCGGTGACGGCGGAGTCGTTGCGCGCGGCCTGGGAGCCAGGGGCCAAGATGCTGATGCTGAATTTGCCGTGTAACCCGACCGGGGGTACCTGCAGCCGAGAGCAATTGGGGAAGATCGCCGAGTTCTGCCGTGAGAAGGATCTGCTCGTCCTCACGGATGAGATCTACTCGGAGCTCACCTTCGACGGCACGCACACGAGCATCGCGAGCCTGCCCGGCATGGCGGAACGGACGATTTTCCTGCACGGCTTCTCCAAGGCCTTTGCCATGACCGGATGGCGCATCGGTTATGCCTGCGGACCGTTCCCCCTGATTGATGCGATGATGAAGGTGCATCAGTACACGATGCTCTGCGCTTCGATCATCGCGCAGGACGCGGCGCTGGAAGCGCTCAAGAACGGCTGGGAAGGCATGCAGCAGATGCGCGCGCAATACCACCGCCGGCGCGACCTCGTGGTGCGTCGCTTCAACGAAATCGGTCTGACGTGCCACTCGCCGCGCGGTTCGTTTTACGCGTTCCCCAATGTCGAGGTCACCGGGCTTTCCGAGAAGGATTTCGCCGTCGGCCTGCTGCAGCAGCACAAAGTCGCGGTCGTCCCGGGTACAGCCTTCGGCGTGAACGGCACCGGCCATGTCCGCGCCTGCTTTGCCACGAGCTACGAACAGCTCGAGGAAGCCTGCAACCGCATGGAGCGGTTCGTGCAAAACTCAGGCCAGAAGCCAAGGGCGTAAGGCGAGGGGAATTCAATCCTTTCCCTCTCATCTTCTGCCCTTAGCCTGTCGCCGCTGGCCCATCGCCTACCATTTATGAATCGCACTGTCGCCATTGTTGGCCGTCCCAATGTCGGCAAGAGCCGCCTGTTCAACCGGCTGGTCAAGAAGCGCATTTCGATCGTGCACGATCAGCCCGGCGTGACGCGTGACGTCATTTCGGCCGAGGTCGCCGACGGCAACTATACGCTGCTCGACACGGGCGGCATCGGCTACAAGGGCAAGGACACGCCCGCCGCGCTCACGGCGGCCTCCGAAGAACAGGTCAATTTCGCGATGGGCACGGCGGCGCTCATCCTCTTCGTGATTGATGGACTCGAGGGGCTCACGTCGCTCGACACGAAAATTGCGGCGATGCTGCGCCGGAGCAAAAAGCCGGTGCGCCTGGTCATCAACAAGGCGGATTTTGACGACGACAAAATCCAGCTCGCGGAGTCCTACCGGCTCGGTCTCGGCGAACCGCTGCGCGTTTCCGCCGAGCATGGACGCGGCGAAGCGGATTTGCGCGATGCCATTATGGCCGTGCTTGGTCCCGTGGATGATCTGGACCGGGGCCGGGACGAAGCCGCCGCGCTGGGCGTTTGCTTCATTGGTCGGCCGAACGTCGGCAAATCCTCGTTGAGCAACCGCCTGTTGGAGAGCGACCGGCTCATCGTGAGTGAAGTGCCCGGGACGACGCGCGACGCGGTGGAGCTGCCTTTCACCTTCAAGGGCCGCAACGGCAAGATGTACCCCTTTCGCCTGATTGACACCGCCGGCATCAAGGCCGCGACCAAGCTGGCGTCGCCGGTCGAATATTTCTCCCGCCTGCGTTCCCTCGATGCGATCAAGAACACCGATGTCGTGTTTCTCGTGCTCGATGCCGTGGATGGCGTTACGCAACAGGACAAGGCGATCGCGGGCGAGGCGGTGAAAGAGCACAAGCCCATCGTGATCGTCGTGAACAAATGGGATCTGATTATGGACGCCTTTGCCAAGCAGGGCGGATTCGAGCCGTACAAGAGCGAGCGGGACTATCGCGAAAAATATGAGCACGCTTTGTTCGAGCGGCTCTATTTCACGCCTGGATCGCCGTTGATTTTTGTGTCGGCGATGAGCGGTTACGAAGTGGACCGCATGCTCAACGCGGCGGTGAAGCTCAACCGCCAGCTCGATATCAAGCTCCCGACCGCGAAGCTCAACCAGGTGCTGGGGTTCCTCACCGAGCGCATGCCGCCGCCCGCCGTCGGTGGACGGCGCTTCCGCATTTACTATGCGACGCAGACCGGCAATCGGCCATTCCGCATCAAGCTGTTTTGCAATCGCGAGGAGAAGCTCACCGAGCAATACCGCCGCTATTTGGAGGCGGGTCTGGTCAAGGAATTCGACTTGGCGGGCTGCCCGGTTTATTTCGATCTTGTCGGCAAGGAGAAGCACGAGCCCGGCACGGCTTATTCCGGCAAGGCGGCCAAGGCGGATCGGGCCGAGGCCCACACACCGAAGTGGAAGGCCAGTGAGGCATCAACGGGCGATTTTACGCATGAAATCATCGAAGACTGATTATCGCGGGGGCGGCGCGCTCAAGCTCGCGACCGGCGCGCTGGAGCTGGTCGTGACGACGGACGTAGGTCCGCGCGTGACCTCGCTGCGTTCACTCAAGGGCACGGCGGGAAACCTGTTTTTGGAAATGCCGGCGAACGAGGAGCGTTTTCACGGTTTCTACCTGCGCGGCGGCCACCGCTTGTGGCACGCGCCCGAGGATATTGTCCGTTCCTATCAGCCGGATGACGTTCCACTGGCCGTGAAGATGCTGCCGAAGGGCGTGGGTCTCACCGCTCCGACGGAGACGACGACCGGGCTGCAAAAAGGCCTGAAGGTTGAAATGCTCGGCGAGCGCACGGTAAAAGTCACGCACACGATGACCAACCGCGGCCTGTGGCCCGTGGATTGCGCGCCATGGGCCCTGACCATGTTTCGGGCCGGTGGGTACGCGGTGCTCCCGCTGCACCCCAAGGGCGATCACGCGCGGGGCGATCTCTTGCCCACGTATGCGCTCGTGCCTTGGACGTTCACCGATCTGTCGCTGCCGGTGTGGCAGCCCCGCCGCGACTTTATCGGCGTGGATGTGGCGCGGGCCAAGCAGGCGCAGAAGCTCGGCATCACGAATTATCCCGGCTGGTCCGCCTACTGGCTCAAGGGCACGACGTTTGTGAAATACTCACCGGTGATTGCCGGTGCGAATTACCCGGATCTCGGCAGCTGCTTCGAAGTGTTTACCAATGGCGCCATGATCGAGTTGGAAACGCTCGGGCCCCTCGCGAAACTGGCTCCGGGCAAGACTGCGACCCACGTTGAATACTGGGGCGTGTTCGATGACCTGCCGAGGCCATCCACCGATGAGGCCTTTTCGAAGTCGTTGGCGCCTGCCGTGAAGGCGTGGCAAAGTAAACTGCGCTAAGGCGGATGAGATTGTCATTCTGAGCGCAGCGAAGAATCCAATGGGATTTCGTCAACCGAGCCGCCCGGATGCTTCGCCGGGCTCAGAATGACCAATCGACTCATGCGTTCCCCGCTTAAACTCGTCTTTCTCGGTTCCGATTCCATCGCGCTGCCGCTGCTCAACTGGTTGGCGGGCGAGGGGAGTGCACTGGCGCAGATCGTCGCCGTCCTGACGCAGCCCGACCGTCCGGCCGGACGCGGGCAAACCGTTTCGCCCAACGCGATCAAGGCTTGGGCGCTCGCGCGCGGGCTGCCCGTTCATCAGCCGGACAAACTGATCGAGGAAACGCGCGCGCAAGTAGCCGCGTATCACCCCGACGTCGCCCTTGTGATGGCCTATGGTCATATCCTGAGGGATGATTTCATCGCCACGCCCCGCTTGGGCACGCTGAACCTGCATACCTCGTTGCTGCCCAAATACCGCGGTGCTTCGCCGATTCAGACTGCGATCGCCAGCGGCGAACGCGAAACTGGCGTCACATTGATGCGCATCGTCAAAGAACTCGATGCCGGTCCGGTGGCCGATGTTGAGCGCGTGGCTATCGCCGCGCTCGACACAGCCCAGGATGTTGAGATCAAACTGGCCACCGCCTGTGTTCCCTTGCTCGGCCGGGTCCTCCCGCGTTTAGCTGCGGGATCACTGGTCTTTGCACCGCAGGATCAGTCCGCTGTGACGTTCTGCCGCAAACTCGTGAAGGCGGACGGCGCACTCGACTTCGCGCAACCTGCGGAAGCGCTGGCGGCGCGCATCAATGGCCTTTTCCCGTGGCCGACGTGCGCTATCTCTTTGCACGGGCAGGATGTAAAACTCGGCGTGGCGGACGCCCTGTCAGGTTCCGGGGCACCGGGTGAGGTCCTCGGCTCGGATGCCCATGGCCTGTTGGTCGGCACGGGACAGGGGGTGCTGAGACTGCGCCGGCTGCAGCGTCCCGGTGGCAAACTCCTCGCCGCCGCTGACTTCCTGCGCGGGTTCCCCGTCGCGCCCGGGACGAAGATCGCCTCGCGCCCGATGCCGCCATTGGTGGGCCCGATTCCGTTCCCCCGCTAGGTCTTCCTTGTTTTTGGCGACCCTTTCCGCAAGCTCCGGCCTCATGTTGAAACGAATACTCCTGACGGTCGCCCTGCTGCTCGCGCTGACGGTGCAAGGCCGGGCTCAAATGTCACAAGTCGAGATGGCCAACTTGCGCGAAGATGTCCGCGGCCTGGTGCAGCGGGTCGGGGATCTCTCCCTTCGAGTCGAGCAGCTCGAGCGTCAGAATGCCGACCTGCGAGACAAGGCCGCCGCATCGTCGCCGAATTACGCCACGATCGCGCAGTTGAATGACGCCATCGCCGACCTTAATCGCGCCATCAAGTCCGGCGACGCCGCCTCCGTCGAGCACGCTACCGCGCAGATCAAGAAGCTTGGCGACGCGACCAACGCCGCCCTCGATTCTCTGGCCAAAGGCATGGCCACCCGGCCGGTCGTCCAGACCACATTTAGCGACAGCTATTCCAAAGTGGGCATGAGCTATACGGTGCAAAAAGGTGACACGCTGGCGGAGATCGCCAAAAAGACGGGTGCGAAATCCGCCGATATCATCAATGCGAATAAAATCGCGGACCCTTCGCGCATCCAAGCCGGCCAGACCCTTTTTATCCCAACCTCCGCAGTTAAGTAATTCCATGGCCGCAGCACCCAAATCACGTCTTGGCCGCGGACTCGGCGGTCTCATCGCCAGCGTTTCCGCCGCTCCGAAACTCGCTCTGACCACTGCTGCACTTCCGACTCCTGCCCCCGTGTCCGCGCCGTCAGCTCCGGGATACTTGGAGATCGCGGTCCATCTGATCGAGCCGAGTCCCTACCAGGCGCGTCGCGAAGTCACGCCGGAGCAACTCGCCGAGCTGGCGGACAGTATTCGTTCGGAAGGCTTGTTGCAGCCCATCGTGGTGCGGAAGAAAGGCGACAAGTATGAACTGATCGCCGGCGAACGCCGCTGGCGCGCGTTCCAGCAGCTCAAGCTCAAGGCCATCCCCGCGCGCCTCGTGGAGGCGAGCAACGCCTCCTCAGCCGCGCTTGGCCTGATCGAGAATTTGCAGCGCGAGGGCCTGAACCCGATCGAAGAGGCGCATGGCTACGCCAGCCTCATCCGCGATTTTGATCTCACCCAGGAAACCGCCGCGGATCGCGTGGGCAAGGCCCGCGCCACCGTGGCCAACACGCTGCGTTTGCTGGCGCTCGATGCCGAGATCCAGGGCTTCCTCGCAAAAAACCTGCTCAGCGTCGGCCACGCCAAAGTGCTGCTGGGTATTGGCGACACCGCTCAGCGCGGTTTGCTCGCCCGGCGCGTGATCGAGGAGGGCCTGAATGTGCGGCTAACCGAAAAGCTGGTGCAGGAGCGCAAGGCCTCCGCGGGTACCGTCCGCAAGCTGAAATCCCGCGGACTCAATCCCAAGGATGCCGAGGCGGTGGCCGGGATCGAAAAGAAGCTTACGTCCCACCTCGGAGCGCG
>JBDTJA010000099.1:0-4983 GCA_039936075.1 Opitutaceae bacterium
TGGCGATCAAGCTGAATTGCTTCGTCGTCCCGCCAGTGGGGTTTTTCACAATCACAATGGATGACAGGGCCAAATCGCCGCGGCAGTTGACGGCGAACCGGAGCCGCCGCACGTTGTCCTAGTTTCCCTGCAACCAACCCGAAATCCAATCCTACCATGGCCTATACACTTCCCGCTCTCCCCTACGCTCCCGACGCCCTCGTGCCGCACATCGATGCGAAGACGATGGAGATCCATCACGGCAAGCACCACCAAGCCTACATCACCAACGCCAATAATCTTCTCAAGGATCATGCCGATCTCGCCGCGCTCGACGTCAACGTGCTGATCGCCGACCTGAGCAAGGTCCCCGAGGCTATCCGCGGTGGCGTGCGGAACAATGCCGGCGGTCATTCGAATCATTCATTTTTCTGGACCATCATGGGCCCGCACAAGGGCGGCGCGCCGAAGGGCAAGCTCGCCGCGGCCATCGAGTCGCAGCTCGGCGGCCTCGCCAAGTTCAAGGAAGACTTCGCGAAGGCTGGCGCGACGCGCTTCGGTTCCGGCTGGGCCTGGCTCTACGTCACCCCCGAAAAGAAACTCGCGATCGGGTCCACCGCCAACCAAGACAGCCCACTGATGGGCAAAGCGGTGGCCGGGATTGAGGGCAAACCGGTCCTCGGTCTCGATGTCTGGGAGCACGCCTACTATCTCCATTATCAGAACCGCCGTCCCGACTACATCACGGCCTTCTGGAATGTCGTGAACTGGGACGCCGCCGAGGACAACTTCGTCGCCGCGACGAAGTAAGTACGCTGCGAAATCATTCGCCTAACAAAAAGCCGCGCTTTTTCAGGCGCGGCTTTTTTGTGGGACAGGCTCGCTGGCCCCGCGAGGTGGGCCATGCGCTCCGCGCGCGGCAGCACCCTCACCGTTTTGCCTCAAGTAGCCGGGCGGCGGAGCGCCCGGCCCACCTCACGGCGTATAAACACTCGCCTGCATCGCCGGGCCAAAGCTGGTCGGGCTGATGGCCCGACTGCTCCCCGTCACGGTGTCGAGCACGCACAGCACACTCGTGGTGCGATCCCGAGCGGTATAAACCATGTGTCGACCATCGCCGAGCCAGCTGGCCTCAATGGCATCAAAGGGAGCTTTGGAAACAATCTCGGCCCGACCCGCGGCCATGTCGTACACGGCAATCTGGTAGGAGCCGCTGCGCACCGTGCAGGCGATCTTGTTGGGATAAACCCGGTTCCAATCCGGTTCGGCGGCATAAGTGAAGCCCGTGACGAGCCGTGACGGGGTGCCACCGGCGGCCGACATCACATAAAGTTGCGGACCGGGCTCCATCGCAAACACGAGGCGTGAGCCATCGGGGGACCAGCAGGGTGAGGACTTGCTTGTCGCCGAGTGCGTCTTGCGTGAAACGGACCGGCCTTGCGCGTTGCTGATGTAGATTTCCGGGGTGCCCTCTCCGCTCAGCACCATCGCAACCTGACCGCCGCTCGGGCTGTAACGCGCACCCCCGTTGGTGCCCTTGAAACTCACGAAGCTCGTGCGCTGGTAGGTGTTGAGATCAATCTGGAAAATGTCCGGGAACCCCGACTTGTAGAAACTCGTGTAGAGCAGCTTCGCGCCATCGGGCGACCAACGGGGAAACAGCGCGAGCGCGTTGTCATGGGTAACCTGCGTCACATGACGGAAAAACAGATCGCTGGTGTAAACCTCGCGCTTGCCACCGCCCCCGCCGATGAATGCCAGTTTCGCCGTGAAAAAGCCCTTGAGGCCAAGACCGTTGGTCTTGACGACCGCGACGTCCGCCGCGCGCAGCAGCGCATCGCTTTCGTTGCGGCCGTTGACCACTTCGGAAGCCACGGGCGTACCCGATTTGCCCTGGGTGATGTCCACCCGGACCTGCGTGGACGTCACGAGTGAAAACTTGATGTCGTAGGTGTAGCCGCTGGCCACGAGGCGGTAACGGCCGTGAACGCCGAACGCCCGCAGAGCGAGATCGTTGAGCACCGGCGTGCTGGCGGAGACGCGCACCGGGACCGTTTTGCTGTCGAACGTGAGAACCACATCACCGAGGCGGTAGTTGGACGCGGCGAAGACCGATGACGCGGCGAAACTGAGCAGGAAGCAAAGGCGCAGAAGTTTTTGCATGAAGGGAAAAGGGTGGTTAGCTTATTCGGAGACGCGGAGGACCGGGCATTTCTATTTACACGCTGACCGCGCATAACAACTTTATTTCCCATCCGTCCGCCATTTTTTATCCTGTGACTTCCGACGATCTCAAAGAGCAGCTCAAGCAAGTGAAGTATCCCGGCTTCAGCCGGGATATCGTCTCGTTCGGTCTGGTGCGCAGCGCGGCCCTGGTGGAGGGCACGGCCCGCATCGCCCTCGCGATCACGACGAGCGACCCCAAGATCCCGCTGTTCCTGAAGACCGAAGTGGACAAGTGCCTGCGCGCCCTCCCCGGGGTGAAGGACACGGTCATCGATATCGCGGTGTCCGCTGCGAAGACCCCCGCCGTCGGCGGCAGCAATCCCGGTGGCAAACCCGGGGCGCCAAAGGGCATCAAACACTCCGTCGCCATTGCGTCAGGCAAGGGTGGCGTGGGCAAAAGCACCTTCGCCGTGAACCTCGCGTGCGCCCTCGCCCAATTGTCCGAAACCGCCGGCCGGCCCGGCCGCGTGGGGTTGATGGACTGCGACATTTACGGTCCCAGCGTGCCGTTGATGATGGGGCTGCAGGGTCGGCCTGAAGTCGAGGGTGACTCCCTGATCCCGATGGAGCGCCATGGCGTGAAGGTCATGAGCATGGGTTTCCTCGTGGACGAAAATACGCCGGTCGTGTGGCGCGGCCCGATGATCATGAAAACGATCCAGCAGTTCGTCCAGAATGTGAAATGGGGCGAACTCGACGTGCTGATCGTCGATCTCCCGCCGGGCACCGGTGATGCGCAGCTTTCCCTCGTGCAGACCCTGCCCCTCGATGGCGCGGTGCTCGTCACGACGCCCCAGCCCGCGGCGAGCAACATCGCGCGCAAAGGCGGGCTGATGTTCCAGAAGGTCAATGTGCCGCTGCTTGGCGTCGCGGAAAACATGAGCTGGTTCACCGATTCTGCCGGGCAAAAACAAACTCTGTTTGGCGTCGGCGGCGGGATCATCACGGCGGAAAAGCTTGGCACCAGCCTGCTGGGCCAAGTGCCCTTGATTCCCGCCATCCGCGAGGGCGGTGACTCCGGGCTGCCTATCGTCGTGAGCGAGCCGCAAAGCCCGGCTGCAAAGATTTTCCGGGAAATCGCCGAAACTCTGCTAGCCCGCCTCGCGACACCGATTGCTCGACCGATGTGACATTTAGGAAAATTGCAGGCATTGACACGCATGGATGCCTCGCTCTCATGATTGCCTGCGCTGTAACGCCGAATGACTTCTACCGCCCAAGAGCCCGCGACCACTCGCGAATTCGTCAAACAATCCAGCCTCTACCAGGAGTTCCTGGCCGAGCGGGAGGAGATTCTGAAGCACAAGTGGCTTGAGTCCGAGCGCTTGGGCTACGACATCGGTTTCGAACGCGCACTGCTCGACTGGATCCGTAAACACCGCGAAAGCTGGCGCGCGGCGCGTCGACAGCAGGTAGCCGCCGGCGGGACGTCCCCGCCGATTGAGAAAAAGGCCACCTGAGCCGAAAAAAACGCGTTATTCGAACGCGTTTTTTTATGCCCCGCGTTTGAGGGCGAGCGCATGGTTCACGACGAAGCCGTCGCGAATCGGCTTTAGCTTCCAATCCCGCTCAACCGAGGCTTCGGGACAATGCGACCGACTATCCGACGGGGCGAAGACGCCATCCCAACCCACAAAAAAGCCGATCCTCGCGGACCGGCTTGAAAGTGACGCGAAAAACGCGACGACGACTTACTTGATCTCCTTGTGCAGCGTGTGGCGCTTGAGGAAGGGATTGTACTTCTTTTTCTCGATGCGCTCGGTGACAGTTTTTTTGTTGCGCATGGTGAGGTAGCGGGAGGCGGGCTTGCCCTCTTTCTTAGCCTCAGTGCATTCCAGGGTGACGACTTCGTTCATGTTATTTAAAAGGTTGAGGGGTCACGACACAGGTCGGAGAGAGCCGGCGCAACCTCAAAGTTGGCGCGGATCAGTTTCCCGCCCGTCGGGCTCTACGCCGACTAGGCGTGTCGGGCGATTCGGCACAAAGCCCAACCTGCAAAATTACCCAAAGCCAAAACGGACGTATTCCTTGGGGGTGCCTACCGGCGTTTGTCCGTCAAAGGCAGCATCACACCGCGCCGGAATAGAGTCACCTGTCCCGTGCTGGACGACACCACGATGGCTATACAGTTGGCTGCCACACTGATAGCTGCAGCCGCGGAATGGCGGCTACCCAGCCCGCCCGGCAGCGTGTGGTCGCTGTCGATGGCTTGGATGAGGCTACCCGCTGATTCCACCACCCCATCGCCGCGAATGACAAAGCCGCCATCAATGGAAGAAAATTCTTTAACGGTCTCGTCCATGAACGGGTTGAGGATATTTCGTTCCTCCTCCTTATAACCGAAGAACGGGTTGAGGACGAGCGGCTTGGTGAACTTCTCCACCTTCTCCACATCACCGACCACAAACAGGCATCCCACGGGCCGGCCTTCGCGGCCCTCGACACCGAGTTCCGTAGCCACGGCGATGACGCGCTCCAGAACTTCGGGTTTCACATCCGGCGGTAGCAGATCGGCCGTCTGGCCAGTGAGCAGCGTCTGGAACTCGCGCTCCACGTCCACGACCACGAGCGTGTCGAACTGGTTGCTGCCGGCCATGCCACCGACGCAGCAGACGCGGTCGGTGAAGGAAATAATTCCGCGAGTGAGCGCGACGAGGATCGCGCTGCGCAACTGCGCCAACCGCTGGTTGGAAAACGAGCGCACTTGGATCGTCTCGCCAAACTGCCTCTGATCCTCGCTGGGCTCGATCGAATTGCGCGTAACGAGGATGGTTTTCA
>JBDTJA010000100.1:0-20814 GCA_039936075.1 Opitutaceae bacterium
GCCGCATCTGGACATCAAACTGCCGCGCGCGGAGCGCACCGCCCACCGCGGCGACTACGACGTTCAAACCGTGCCGACCGTCGCGCCCGGCAGTTTCGCCAAGTGCTGCTGGGCCTGGCGTCGCGCCTCGGCATTGCCGAGCTGGCCCGCCAGTTGATCCGCGATTCCCAGCAAATAACGCGCACGCCCTTCATCCAGGTCACTCAGCCGCGCTCCGATCGCCAGCAACGCGTCGAGCATCACCGGCGGATTCTGGCACGACTCGATCGCTTTCACTCCCGCCAGCAACTGCTTCACTGCCTCCGCTCCCTGCCCCAGCTGCGCGAGCACATTGCCGGCTTCAAGCCGGGATTTCCACGCAACGGTCAGTTGAATGAGCTGCGTGGAACCCTGCCGGATCGCCTGCGCGCGCTGCTCCACGGCCGCGGCATGCTGCCGCAGATGCCCAATCTCGACTTGCAACGTTCGCGCGTCGCTCATGACGAACTGCGGCTGGTCCGGGTAAAGTTCGGACAACACAAAGCGCTCTTCCGCCCTTGCCTGCTCCGCTCCCTCCACCGCCACCATCCGATTGGGAAACACCGGCGTCTGACCCGCGCGGCGCGCGTCCTGGCCGATTGCGATCATCTGCAACGCGAGCTGCTGCAGCCTGGGCGTCGCCGGCGTCGTGCATTCGAGCGCATCGTGCAGCGTCGTGTCCTGAAAAAGCAGCTTGGGCGCCGGGGGATTGGCCAACTCGGCCAGCGTGGACGCGACGTGCGCCGCCGCCGTGATCCGCCAAGCTGACGGCACGTAATGCGGCGTGTTGCAGTAATCGAGCACCGCCACTGGCAAACCCCAAAGCATCGCCTCCAGCATCGTTGTCGAAGGCGTCGTGATGACCGCATCCACCTGCCCCAATACTTCGATCAAATCACGTCCGGCCAGCCCCGAGGCGGCCATGTCCACGCCGATCTCCCGGTCCAGCCCCTGCGTCAACCGCCACACAGGTTCCAGGCGCACGGCTCCAGGAGCCGACTTGCGGGTAAAAGCCGCCTTCAGGTCCAGCAGCGATTGTTTCACCAACTTTTGCTGCTCGGGTGTAAAATACGGCGTCAGCGCCGTCATGACCAATACGCGAAAGGGTTCATTCGCGCCCCGCTGACGACATTTCTTGCCGGCATAACCATCGAAGCGCGGCGAACCCGTCACTTCACAACGGTTGCCGTTGTGCCACGATTCAAGGATCCGCGCCTGGGAGCGGCCGAGACACGCGATCTTGTGGCCGAGTACCGGCTGAAACAGCGACCCCGCGGGCAGCTGCGGATGCTCCCAAGTGTTGCGATACTCCAAAATCCCGTCGGCCAGAATCAGGGTCGGAATCCCGCGCTCGGCCGCGCGACGCAGCTGCGTGACCCGCGGCTCGTGATAACAATCCGCCGTCACGATCAGACCGGTCTCGGGCGAAAAATCGTGATTCGTCGGCGCGTAGGTCAAGCCCTCAACCGGATGACCAATCGTCGCGAGCCAGCTTTGGAAGAGAGGGTGCGACGGATTGTCCGCGAGCACGATGATCGGGTTCGTCGAACTCATGAGGCGACAACGGGCAGATGACGTTGGAGGAGGGTCAGCGACCGGCTGATCATGAGTTCCTCACGAAAGAGTTCCACGGCACGCTCGCGTCCAAGCCGACCCATCTCGAGACGCTGCGCCGGATTGGAGGCCCAAGTACCAATCGTGTCCACTAGGCCGCGCACCACTCCGTCCGCATCCGTCGCCGGATCGGGCAGCAGCTGGCCGGTATCGCCGAGCTCCTCAGGAATGCCGCTCACCGCCGTCGCCACCACGGGTAACCCCTTCGCCATCGCCTCCATGATCGCGAGCGGCATGCCTTCGAGATGCGACGGGAGCACAAAAATGTCCGCCGCGTCGTGCCAGTCCGCCACGTCCCAGCGCTGGCCGAGCAATTTCACCTGCTCCCCCAACCCGAGGCGCGCGATGTCGCGCTCTAGCTCAGGCCGCAGTTCGCCATCGCCGGCCCAGACGAAATAGATCCGCGGCGCCGCCGGCTTCGCGAGTAGCAGTTTGGCCGCCTGCAGCTGGTGACCGAACCCCTTGATCGGCGTCAAACGCGCCGCCGTAAAGCACACCACCGCGTCATCCGGAATGCCCACTTCCGCCCGCAGCGTGGCCCGCACCGCCGCGTTGCGAGGGGCAAAGAATCGCGCGGGCCGACCGTAGTGAATGACCTCCCCGCGATCCGCCCCCAGCCCGAACGACCGCCGCAGAAGCGCCAGATTCTCCTGCGAAACCGCCACCACCGATCGGGCCGCTGCGTAATGCGCCGCCAGCATCGGCAGTTGCGCGACGAAATTCTTCGCGAGATACGCACCCACGAATCCGACCACCACGACATACGGGATACCCCGCGACAGCGCGACCTGCCGCGCCGCGAGGTTGGAAACCGGACAGCAGTCGCTGAAGACAATGAGATCCGGATGTTCCGCGCGAAAAATATTCTCCGCCGGCGCAGGATCCTTGACCGTTCGCGCAAAGTCCCGGCTCGTGTGATAGTCCAGCCAGTGATGCTGCACGCCGGCCGCCTGCTGTTCCTTGATCAACGGGCTTTCACTGCGCGACTGCACGCAGGATACCCGGTAACCCGAGCGCGCGAGCGCCATCAGCAAGTTGTGATTGTACTGCGCCACTCCACCAAATTCGGGATCATCGGTGTACAGCAGCACATGAACCGGACCCGGCGCGGCCGAAGTGGCCAACGGGATCGGCGGACGGGTCGGACCGGACCAGGCAGGCAGTTCCCAGACGCGGCTGTCCGTAGGCGCGAGTTCCTGCAACATCGTCCGCGCCTCGAGAAAAAACTCCTTATGCCCTGCCTCGCGCGCCAGCTCGGCGATAAGCAGCCAGCCCTCGACATTCCGGACATCGAGACGAAGACAGGCTTCCGCCGCCTGCAAGGCCTGCGCCGGCTGCTTCAGCGCTTGGAACGCCATCGCCAAGTCGTGCCACAACCCGGCATCGTGGTCCACGTGTTGCACCGCGGCCAAAAGATAAGCCAAAGCGCGCTCCGGCCGGTCAAGCGTGAGGAGTTGGCGGCCGAATTGATGGCGCAGCGCGGCGGAAGCCGGCTCGGAAGCTTGGGCGAGAATGGGCGTGTGCGTGCGGCGGAACACGGCGCGACCAACGGCGGCGAGTTCGTCGTACGCTGTTTCCAGTAACGCGCCAAACGCATCGCTGGCCGCGAGTGTGTCCAGGAAAATGGGCATGCGCTCCATCCGCGCTTGCAGGCGCTGACCTAGTTCCCGGCGGCCCGCGGAATCGGCCGCCAGCTGGGCGGCGGTCGCAAGATAGCCGGCCTCATCCGTCGCGACCAGCTCCGGAGTCTCCAGCGTGCGGAGCAGCGCCGCGCCCATGCGCGAACGGAAGCTGTCACCCTCCCAGGCCACGACGGGCACGCCAACTTCCAGGGGATCCACGAGCGAATTCACGCCGCCGAACGGGAACGTATCGAGGTAGACGTCGCCCAGCCGCAGCAACTCCTTCACGTCGGTGCGCGACGGAAATTTCATGCTCGAGACCACCAGACGGGAACCGGCCACGCCGTGCGCCGCGAGGACGCGGTCGAAGTCCGCGCAGAACTGCTTGATCGGATAACTGGAGGACCAGTTCGGGTTAAACGGATGGAGCAGCAAGTAGGAGTCGGGCACCGCGGCGAGCAGCCGTGCCCAGGTGTGCTGCATCTCGGGGATGATCTTGAAATAATTGGCCGCACTCACGAACACCGTCGCGTCCTCAGGCAAGCCGAGCTGCGCGCGATTCCATGTCGTCGTCGCCTCCGCGCGGTCCGCCTCGTAATTGAAGGCATGTGCCGGTCCGGGCAGCAGCGCGAGGCGCTCGGTGAACTGCGCCGACGCGTTCTTGGTCTCCGCCAGCGTGCCGGAAACATAGAGATCAATCGCCGGGAACCCCGTGGTGATGCACGAGGAATTGTTCACCACCTGCAGCGGCGCCACGCGGTGCAACGCGAGCCAGGTCACCTCATTGGCGACCGCCGTGACGTTGGTGCCGAACACCACGACGTCCAACCCGGCGGCGCGCAGGGCGGCCAGCTGGCCGGTGAGATCGCGGGGCAGGACGTGAAATTCCTGCGCGCGGGTGCGGCAGTAATCCTCGAGCGGGGTGCCGTTCCGGTGGCACGCAAACAGGATCACCTCAAACCGCTCCGGGTCGAGTTGCTCGAACGACGGCAGTGTCGTGTAGGTTTCGGTCTGCGGGCCGAAATGCCGGTTCACAAAGCCAACGCGCAGCCGCCGGCCGGCGCGCGTCGGGGCCGGCACCTCGGCTCCGCGGGTCTCCCGCGTTTCCTTGCTGAGAAAAAGCGCCAGCAAACGCCCCCGCAATTCGGCGTGGCGACGGAGATTGCCCGCGTGAAAATAGAGCGGAATGCCCGAGGCGTGGCGCGTGTACGCATCGAGCGCGGCGCGGGCGGCCGGGGCGGTGGAATTACGCTCCAGGGATGTCACCATTTCCTCGAGCCGCAGAAGGATATGCGCAGCATACTTATCCGCGTCGCCGATGGCACTGAAACCCTGCGGGACGGCGAAAAGCCACGCGGTGTACGCGCCCCAAAGTCCATGCGGGGTGTTCGCCAGCGCCGGCGCCGCCGGCCATTGCCACGCCGGCGTCACCAGCATCGCCGCCAGCAAGCCCGGTCCCCCTTTGGCCGCGGCGACTTCCGCCTGTTGGAGATCCGCCGCCTCCACGGCGCGGTCATGCGCGCCGGAAGCTGACACCGTCAGCAGTAAGTCGCGGGCCGCCGTCACAGCAGGTGATTGCAAATCCGCCCGGGGCATTGCGGCCAGGTCGGCGCTGGCGGTTCGCAAAGCCGCCTGCAACTCGGCCCGCAGGTCCTCCTCGCCGGGGTCCGCCTGGTAGGCCGCCAGGGCGGCGCGCACCAAGCCGAGGGACAGCGGAGTATCCGTAAAAGTGTCAGCCAGCATGAGCGGCAAAGAGCTCGCTCGTTCCGTCGAAAGTGGATTTGACTCGCGCCGACATGGCGCGGGGGTCGTGCGGAACGCGGAATCCATCGCGTAGCCGCCGCATAGGCTGCCCCACTCCGGTCGGAGCGAGGCTGGCAGGGTGAAAATCAGGAGTCAGGGCTGGCACCGGTGACTTCATCGTCGCAGTCGAATCGCGACTTTAGCCAAAAAAGCGGCCGATGGGTTGGTTTCGTCCGGAGAGATTTTGTCGGTCGGGCTCGCGAAAGTCGCCTCAACCGACGACCGCCCGAATCGACTCGAACAGGCCGCAGGCCTTCTCGGTGGCGCCTGACAATTCTTCCCGGCTCAGCTTCGAGCTCGCCAGACGCTCGGGCGTGACGTCCCAGTAACCGGTCTCACCGGGGAACCCATAACCGCTGCGTTCCGCCTCACCGGCGGCCAGGTTCAGGAGCTGGGCCAGCTGGCCGGCGCTTTCATCCAGCAAGTAGTGATCGCGGATGCCGGCGATCATGTCGTCTCGGAAATGCCATTCGGCCAGAATCGTGCCGGCCGCTGCGCCGTTATGCATGCCGGCCACGCCGGACTCCCGTTCGGCCAGCGGAGTGAGCTCGCTGGCAAAGCCGCCTGCGGCGGGATCGTGGCGGAGCATGCGATCGAGCGCGATTTTACCGGTCGAGCGCAGCAGGCCCGCCGTGTACGCGAGGCGCGGATCCACGCCCGCCGCCGACGCCATCGTTTCCATCACAAGCGCTGTGAGCAGCGAATTTTCCCGCAGTTGCGCCCCGGATACGCCGTAAAGCGAAAGGTTCTGCTCCGTGATCTGCGCCACCGCGGCAAAGCCGGTCAGACGGTAAACTTCCTTGAAGCCCACTCGGCCCAACGCCTCTTCGAGTGACGACGACGGCAGTCCCTTGTTATAAACCGAACTGTTGGCCACACGGATAATGCGCGCGGTCAGGCCCGCGTCGCGGCGCAGCAGCTCCGTGACCTCGGGCAGCCCGGAGTCCATGTCGAGCAATAGCTGACCAAGCCGGGCGAGAATCTGCGGCGCCGTCGGCAAGACCTTGACGACATTCAGCAGCATTTCGCGTGTAACGGGGGTAGCGATCATAGCAGGTGGGCGAAAAGGTTATCGACTGAATTCCGCCCCAATTTAGCGGAATCGTCGGCAGTTACCTCCCGGGGACAGGTTTGGCACACCACGCAGTCCAACACGTGCGAATCGCGGCGCCAAAGCGACGACCCTGCCCGGCATGATCCATCAACGGCGAAGACCGCATTGCCTCACGGAGGTGCAGGCGTTCATGCGCGAGTCGGAGCTGATCACCGGCGAGTTCCGCGGCAATCCGCACATAGTCGTCTGCATCTCGCGCAATCCAATCCGGCCGGCCCACGGCTTGCAGCAGGCTGGCCCCCACCCGCGAGGCATGCCGGTCGCCCGGCAGCGTGACCACCGGGCAGCCCATCCAGAGAGCCTCACAGGTCGTCGTGGTGCCGTGATAGGGAAACGTATCGAGCGCGATATCCATCCGCCCATACGCCGCGAGATGGTTCGCGATTCCAGGCGTCCGTCCCATCAACTGAACCCGCGCGCCGTCAATCCCAAGCGCCGCCAGCCGGACCCGCAAATCGGCCGCCTGCGCCGGATCGTCGAGTCCGTAGCCCTTCAGCAAAAGATGCGAGCCCGGCACCGCCGTCAGCACGCGGGACCAGACGCCCAGCGTGGCCGCGTTCACCTTTGCGAAATTATTGAAGCACCCGAATGTCACAAATCCCGCCTTGGCGGAGGGAGGTTCGGGGCAATCCGGCGCCGCGGCCGGCGGCGCATAACTCCACGCGGTCGGCGCAAACCGCACGAGCTGCTCGGTGTGGAACCTGTCGGCCTCGCCCACCGGATCCGTCACGGCGTCGACCAACCGATAATCCATTGTCCGCAGGCCGGTCGTGTTGGGATAGCCGAGATACGTAATTTGCACGGGGGCCAGCCGCCGCGCGAACAACGGCAGCCGGTTGAGGCCCGTATGACCCGCGAGGTCCACGAGTACATCCGGCGCATCCGCCCGGATCGCAGACTCGACCGAAGTTCCCGACCGGCCCGCGAAGTGACGCCATTGCGTGGCGTATTTTTTCAGGCGCTCCGACATGGCATCCACGCGGGGATGATCGTGATAGAGGTAGATTTCGAACTGCTCCCGATCCAGATGCGCCAGCAACGGCTCGAGAAAATAGGCGACCGAGTGCGCTCGCAGGTCGGGCGACAGAAACGCCACGCGCAGTCGGCGCGCCGGATCAGCGGAGTTGGGCAACGAGGCCAGCGAGAGTTGCGCGGCGACGGTTCCGAATGCCGCGTGATCAGCGAACAGGTCGTCCCAGCTGACCTCGGCCAGATAGTGTTTGGCCAGCAGTCGGCCGCTGTGCGCCTCATGATTGCGCGGACGCTTCTGCAACACCGCGCTGTAATCGGCGATGGCGTCCGCGATCCGACCCGCCTCTTGGTGCACCAGTGCCCGACCCGTCAGCGCCAGCTCATGGTCCGGTTCCACCGCCAGCACGCGCTCGAAACACTGTCGCGCCTCGGCCGCCGCACCGGCTTGGGCCAGGGCGACCCCGAGGTTGGCCCGGCTAACTAGGTCATCGGGTTGTAATTCCACCGCGCGCCGGAAATGCGGCACAGCGGCGGCGAAGCCGGACATCTCGGAGACCAGCGCGCCGAGCCGGTTGTGCGCGTCACCGTAGTCAGGCTTCAAAGCGATCTCTTGCATGTAGGCCGCGCCGGCTTCCGCGAGGCGGTTGAGCCCCTTCAAGGTGGCTCCGAGATGACACCAAGCTTCAGCCAGCGCTGGCTCGCGTGCGAGGGCGGCGCGCAGGTGCTTTTCGGCGGAAGTCAGGTCGTTCAACGCCGCGCACACCACGCCGAGCCGCATCTCGCAGAGGGCCGACCGGGGATTAAGCGCGAGGCCGCGTTGAAGCAGCGCCGCGGCGTCTTCGTGTCGGCCCTGCTGGAAAGCCAGGAGGCCCGACAGATGGAAAGCATCGAAATTCCGGGGCGCCGCGGAGCGCACGCGACCGTAACATTGTTCCGCATCGATCAGGCGGCCGCCTTGGTGATGCGTGACGGCCGTCTGCAGTAGTTCCTGGATTTTAGCCGGACCCATGGCTCAGGTCGTAACCGCTTCGCAGCATTGTTTAACCCAGCAGTCGCGCACCGCCGCGCTGAAGCGCGCCCCCTGCCCGGCATGATCCATCAGTGCCGATGCCCGCAGCTTCCCGC
This sequence comes from Opitutaceae bacterium, assembly GCA_039936075.1. Taxonomy (GTDB): domain Bacteria; phylum Verrucomicrobiota; class Verrucomicrobiia; order Opitutales; family Opitutaceae; genus Opi-474. Next base: position 8,269 of record JBDTJA010000100.1, read on the forward strand.
GGAGTCCGCGGCTCGCCTCGGCGAGTCGCACCGGATCGCGTCCGAGCGTCGCGGCGATTTTCACGTAATCATCCGCGTCACTCGCAATCCATTCCGGATGGCCCACGGCCGAGAGCAAACTGCCGCCCACCCGGGCCGCGTGTCGGTCGCCGACGAGCGTCACCACCGGCACACCCATCCACAACGCTTCGCACGTGGTGGTGGTGCCGTGATACGGAAACGTGTCCAGGGCGATATCCACGCCGTGATAGAGGGCGAGGTGCGCGGCGAGGTCGCTGGTGCGGTCCAGTAATTCGACGCGGGTAAGGTCAATTCCCGCCTGCCCGAGCCGCGCCGTCACCCAGCCAGCCACGGCGCCCTCGCCGAGGCCCAGCGTCTTGAGCCGGAGGCGTGAGTCCGGAACTTCCTGCAGCAAACGGCTCCAGGTTTGCAGCATGCGATCCGTGACTTTCGCGAAATTATTGAAACAGCCAAACGTCACCGGCGCTCCACCTACGCTGGGCCGGGGAGCCACCTCCGGCGCGCGTTCGGGTGCGCGATACGACCAAGCGGTCGGGGCAAAGCGCACCAGCTCCTCGATGTGAAAGGGCTCCGACTCGGCCACCGGATCGGTGTACGCGTCCACCAAACGGAAATCCATCGCCGCCAGCCCCGTGGTGTTGGGATAGCCGAGATAACTGATCTGCACGGGAGCGAGTCGACGGGCGAGCAGCGGCAGGCGGTTGAGACCGGTGTGGCCAGCCAGATCCACGAGCACATCGGGCTCATCCCGGCGGATCACCGCCTCAACGGCGTCGTCCGACTGGCCAATGAAATTGCGAAACAGCCCGGCATGCGTGCGCAGTCGTGCCGTCGTCGCGTCCGTGACGAAATGATCATGATAAAGGACGACCTCGAACTGTCCCGGCGCGAGGTGCGCGAGGATCGGCTCGAGAAAGTAGGCCACGGAGTGGTCGCGCAAATCCGGCGAGAGGAATGCCAGGCGCAACTTCCGGTCCGGGGCGGACGTCACCGAGGAAGCGCGTTGCAGTCCGGGACCTGCCACGGTCTGGCCAAACTGCACGTGCTCGGCGTAGAGATCCTCGCGCGTCCGGTCGTCGAGATAGTTGAGCGCCATCAGGCGGTAGCTTCGCGCGGTGTGGTTATCCGGCTCCGCGCGCAAAGCCGCGTCAAACGCCTCCACCGCCTCGGGAATGCGGTGGCACTGCTGGAGCGCGAGTGCCCGGCCGAATTGCGCCTGCGCAAACCCGGGCTCCGCCGCGATCGCCTGCTGCTGGCACGCCAGCGCCTCACCTGGCCGGCCGACAAAAAGCAGCGCTTGGCCGAGGTTGTACCAGCTGTTCGCCCGCTTCGGCTGCAGTTCCACCGCACAGCGATGCGCCTTGATCGCCTCGTCGAGTTGTCCGCGAGCTTTCAGCACGAAACCCAACGTATCCCACGCCTCGGCGTCGCCGGGCGCGAGGGCGAGGACTCGCCGGAGCGCGATCTCGGCCTCCGCGTGGCGAGCGAGCTTGGTGAGCGCGAAACCCAAGCGGAGCCAGTTGGCCGCGTCGCGCGGCTGCAGGCGGGTGACACGCTCCAGCCAGCCCGCGGCCTCGGCATAACGCTGCTGCTGGAGGGCGGTCAGGCCCGACAGGTTCAGCACGTTAAAATCCCCCGGCGCCACCGCCCGCGCTTGCGCGCCCAAGAGCGCAGCCCGCTCCAACCGGCCGGCCCGGAGGTGGATCACCATTTCTCCCAAAAGTCGCTGAAGTTTCGCGTTCTGCACAGGTTTGCCGGGTATCCCTGTAAACGGCGCGCGCGGGTCGTCGCTTTAATGGAATCGTCCTTAAGCCTCCGCTCCGCCGGTCGATTTTAAACGCATCCGGGTCGCCCGCCTTCGCGTGGACCCCAAAACACTTCCATGTCCGTCGCAATTTCCCCCGCCACCGCGTGTTACACCGAAACCGAAATCAAGAAACGCATCGACGCGTGCCCAAAGCTCGCCTCCCTCGGAAGCATCAACCGGGCGTTGAGTGATTTGGTCCGGTCCGAGAGCAGCGTCACCTCCCAAATCGCCGCGGTCATCCGCCGCGATCCGTCCCTATCCGCCCGATTGCTGCGGCTGGTCAATTCGGTCTATTTCGGCCTTTCCACTCGCGTGAACAACATCGAGGAAGCGGTGTTCTTTCTCGGTCTGCGCCAGATTCGTGAGCTTTCGATGGCCACGCCCGTCCTTGAGGAGCTCGCGCAGTTTCAAGCCAACTCCTCCGTCGTCCTTCCGTGGAAGGAACTCTGGACGCACAGCATCGGCACCGCGGTGCTGACGCGCGAAATCCTCGCGTCCACCGCGCTGCATATTGACGACGACACGGATTACCTCGTCGGCCTCCTGCACAATGTGGGGAAGGTCGTCATGGCGTACGCCTTTCCCAAGGAGCTGGCCGTGGTCATGGCCACACCGGCCGAGTCCCCCATGGAGGTCTGCGAACTCGAGCGCAGCCTCATTGGCTGGGATCACGCACATATCGGCGCGTACTATCTCGAACGCCATCAGCTCGCCGAGGAGATCACCCTCGCGGTCCGCCACCATCACGAACCCGAGCGCGCGCCGCGGCACCGCTTGTTCGCCTCCGGCGTCCAGATCGCGGACTACCTCGTGCGCCATCGCGGAATCAGCGGCGGCTTCGAGCAGGTCGCGCCGATCACGGACGACGCGTGGCTCGAGCTCGCGGGCTGGAAGATCCTCTACGGCGCGGATGGCGACGAAAGCATGCTCGCGCGCGCGTCGATCGCCAATTCCCTCCAACGTCTTCCGGAAGTGCTCCAAGGCTTGGTGTAAGCCGCACGAATTTGTCCAAACTTCCTCCCTCTCTTCAAGATGCCTCCGCCGATGTCAGCCCCCGCCAGTGAATCCGCTACCAGCATCGCTCCCGCGATGCCCCCGGAAGGCTGGCTCGGTTCTTGGGAAACCAGCACCGACCCCGCCTATTGCCGGGACCTGGAAGGCAACGTCGTCGCGGCCAATCTGCCGTTTGCGCGCAAATTTGGGCGGGTGGTCGAGAACCTGCTCGGTCAATCCGTCACGGCTCTGATGCACGGCGATGACGGCGCGACGCTGTTCTCGTCGCTCGCCGAACTCCAGCGCTCCCCACATCGCGCGCACAGCGAACACCGCTGGGTGACGAATGGGGGCACCCGCTGGTTCGCCTGGGAGGAAATCGCGCTGCTCGACGCCGGCGGTCTGATCGTGGCGATCCGGGCTTCGGGTCGTGACATCACGCGCCAGCGCCTCGCCGAGGAACAATTTCATCGCATCTCCAGCGCCATCGAACAGTCGCCGGTCGCCATCGTGATCACGGATCTCGATGGCCACGCGCAGTACGTGAATCCCAAATTCACGGCCGTCAGCGGCCGCACGCTGGAGGATTTGATGGACCAGAACATCGAGGTGCTCCGCGACGGGCACCCCGACCAGGCGTCCTACGATAAATTCTGGCAAACCGTGCGCGCGGGCGGCGAGTGGATCGGTGAGCTCGCCACGCGGCGCGAACAGGGCGCGACCGTGTGGGAGTCGGTCAAGGTTTCCTGCCTGCGGAATCCCAGTGGCGAAATCACCAATTATCTCTGCCTGCGGGAGGACATCACCGAGCGCAAGAAACTCGAGCACGACCTGCGGCAGGCGCACAAGATGGAGAGCCTCGGCACGCTCGCCGGCGGCATCGCCCACGATTTCAACAATCTTCTGGCGATCATCAACGGCTATGCCGAGTTCTGCCTGCAGGGGAGCGCCGATGCCGCGGCGTTGCAGAAAAGCCTGCGCGAGATCCGCTCCGCGGCGCAGCGAGCCGGCGGACTCGTGCGGCAGATCCTCACGTTCAGCCGCAAGACCGAGGTGCGGTTCGCTCCGGTGGATTTGAACCAGCTCGTGCAGGACCTCGTCACCTTGTTGGCGGAGACTTTCCCGCGGACGGTGACGTTCACGCTCGAGCTGCAACCCAAACTTCCGGCCCTGCTGGCAGACCAGAATCAGCTCCAGCAAATTATTCTCAATCTCTGCGTCAACGCGCGCGATGCCATGCCCAAGGGCGGCATCATCACGCTATCCACCTACATCCATACTGGCGGCAATCCTCCCGTTCGCGATCCGTTGCCCGGCCGCTGCTACGCATGCCTCAAAGTCGCAGACACCGGCACGGGCATGAGTCCCGAGGTCCGTGCGCGGTTGTTTGAACCGTTCTTCACCACCAAGGAGGTCAACCAAGGCACCGGCCTCGGCCTCGCGGTCGTTCATGGCGTCGTCGAAAGCCATCATGGCGGCATCGTTGTCGACAGCACCGAGGACGTCGGGAGCACCTTCACCGTTTACCTGCCGCTCGCGGCCAACGCCGTCGCTGCCACGGCGTCCGCCGCCAACACCGATTTTCCGTCCGGCGGCGAATCGTTATTGATCGTGGATGACGAGGATTCGCTGCGCTCTCTCCTGTCCGAGGCGTTTCGAGCCAAGGGCTATAAAATTTCGACTGCTGCCAACGGCTATGAAGCCATCGATCTCATCAGCGACGAAACGCGCCATTTCGACCTGGTCCTGCTCGACCTCAACCTCCCGAATGCCAGCGGGTTACAGGTCATGAAGGTGATTCGCCTGTGCCGCCCCGAGACCTGCGTCCTGGTGGTCAGCGGCCATATCACCGCGGAGATGCGGGCTGACTTCAACCAGTTGGGCCAGAGGGACTTCATGCCCAAGCCTTACAAGCTGGATGAAATGGGCCGACGAATCCGGGCGCTGCTCGAAGCGCGGCCCGTGGTCGGGTCCTAATTGGGCCTGCGGGTCCGCGGGGACTGTAGCGGATCGGGGTTTACGCCCGATGGGTCTTTTCGAATGTCGGTCGTTCGGCCATCGCCAAGCTATGGCGGCGAAGAACTCCCGCCCCACGAAACCAACGGCGCCCGCCAGAAAAGTCCTTCAGCCCGCAGTGCGGCGCACCGATAGGAAGGCAGGGCAAATCACGACGATCCACTCACATGGAATGTCTTTTAATCAATGAACCACCGCGAACTACCGCAGGTGCCGCAAGGCATGCGTCGGGCTGGACTATGTCTGGCACTGCTCCTTTCTGCTGCCGTCCCGAGCTCACTGCTAGGCGGTTTGCTCTCACCGTCCGCTTTTCTGCCGAACCCCCAACTGGCCGCGATGCGGACCAACGGCTATCTTCCCGCACACGGCGCTCCCCCGCTTCGCTTTGCCGAGCCGGCGACGATGCCCGAACTCACGGTCCATCCGACCGCCGCCGCCTCAAAGCTGCCCGCCCTGAATTCGGGCGACCCATCGATGGCGTCGACCCCCGGAGCCAGCGCCACGTCGTCTTCGCTCACTCCCAGCGCGGCGGCCACACGACCGACGGAGGCGACCAGCGAAATGATGCCCTCAGGCAAATCCGTGCCGCTCTCCATCCTGCCCGATGACCTTCGCCCACAAGTCCGGCCGGAAGACTTCCTCCCGTTCTTCCAGATTCCCGCCACTCAACCCGGTGACGTCACCCTGACCCCGCACGGGGCCTTGGCCCCGGCTCCCCAGCCGGCTAGCTCCGCGACCTACCATCAGCAATGATCCCGCCTCGCCTTCGCCCACCGCACCTCATTCCGCTCCTCGCCAGCTTGGCGCTGACCTGCCTTTCGGGCAGATCGCTGCGAGCGGAGATGAAGCCGGTAGCGATCATGACGGGATCGGCGCTCGCGGAACCACCGGCCTCGGCCCACCCGCCGGCAAAGGACGACATTCACGGCCGGCTCAACCTCGGCAGCACATTGACGGAGCGCGGCGAATACGAGTCGGCCGAAATCGCCTATCGCCAGGTGCTCGAGGCCAGTGACGCAAGCTCGGTGGAGGAAACCAAATCCGCCCTGCTCGGCCTCGCTCGCATGTATCGCAAGCAGCGGTTTTTCGTGAAGGCCGTCGCGATCTATCAGAAGTATCTCCAGGAATACCCCGGCGACGAGCGCACGCCGGACGTGCTGCTGGAGACCGGCCGCACGATGCGCTCGATGGGCTCGACCCGCCTCGCGCTCTCGCGGTTTTACAGCGTGATCAATTCGACGCTGAAACTCCCCGACAAGGGGTTCGAACACTACCAGCAGCTCGCCAAGACCGCGCAGTTCGAAATCGCGGAGACCCATTTCGAGTCCGGCGATTACGCGGAAGCCGCGAAGTTCTTCTCGCGCCTGCGCCTGCTCGACCTCGCTCCCGCCGATCGCGCCCGCGCGCATTTCAAAGCCGCCTATGCGCTCAAGCTGCAGGGTGATCAGGAAGGCTCCGTGACGCTGCTGTGCACGTTCCTCGAGCAATTTCCCAGCGACGAGAATGTCCCGGAAGCGCGTTACCTACTTGCCACCACGCTGCGTTCGCTTGGCCGTCCGCAGGAGGCGCTGGCGACCACCCTCGAGCTGCTGCGTTCCGAGCAGGCTCACGACAGCACCGATCCAAAGCGCTGGGCCTACTGGCAGCGACGCACGGGCAATCAGCTCGCGAACGACTTCTTTGAGCACGGCGACATCCTCAACGCCCAGGCCATCTATACTGGCCTCGCCGCCCTATCCGACGACCCCGCCTGGCGCCTGCCGGTGCAGTATCAAATCGCCCTCTGCCACGAGCGGCTGGGCAGCCTCGATCGCGCGCGCCTGACTTATCAAGAGGTCATCGACACCTCGAAAAAGACCTCCGCTCCCGGCCTGATCGATCTCGGTCGCATGGCCCAATGGCGGCTGGCCAATCTGGACTGGAATGATTCGATCCGGCATCAGGTGACCACCATGTTTGAAACCACGACGGGCCGTCCGGCTCCGGTCATGCCCACCCCGAAACTCGCCGCCCCACTATGAGCCTCACCACCCTCCAGCAGCACCAGCAGCTTTGCGATGCGATCTACCAGTGCGTCCTCGACGAGAATCGCTTCCTGCGCCAGCACCAGCGCGTGCCGGAGGCGGACCTGCTGACCCGCAAGAAGGCCCTGCTCGAGCAGCTCGACACGTCGCTGGCCGTACTGCGCACCCTTCCCGCCGCCTCGGCGCGCGAAGCCTCGCTCCAGGCAGATTTGGAGAAAACCCGTGCGCGCATTCTCCAGATTCTTCAGTTGCAGAAAGAAAACGAGCAGCTGCTGTTGCGCTGTAGCTTGGCCACGACGGCGGGTGGCGCGGTGGCGGCGCCCGGACCCGCGAGCGCGATGCTGCAAAAGATCTACGGGCGCTGCTCGTAACGCCGTCTTCGCGCCCCGGCTGCGGCATCCTGCCGCAGTTTTTATCGTTCGGAATCAGGCGCTCAGGTAGGTCGGGGTTGCCTGTCAGCCAGAGCCTTGGCGACGGCGGAACGCCTCATATCTGCGTGCGGCGGCCACTCCTGTCCCCGGGCGGTTCAAATCTGCAGTAGGAGTGCAGCAGACCCATCGGGAAGCTTGCGCGCTCAGGCGTGGTCGAACGTCGCCGACGGGAAGTCGGCCCGATTGAAGGGAGCTTTGGTCGAGGCAATGGCGAGCAACGAACTGACATCGGCCAGTTGAGCCTCCACCTCCCCAACCATGCCCTGCAGATCGACCGGAAGGATTCCTAACGAGACCAGTTGCGACGGTTCCGGCAACGGCGGTTGCTGCAACGGAAGATGGTTAACCGCGCTCCGGAGCCACTTGGCAGCCAGCAGCAAGCTTGCCATCTTGGCGTGCCCCGAGGAGGCGTTCGGCGCGTACTGCCGGCGCACGGGCTCGAACATCGCGGGCGGAAAATTCCAGTGGCGCAGGAGCGCGCCGCCGACTTCCGCTTGGGTGAAGCCCAGCGTCGCGCGCTCGGCCTCGGTCGCCTCGCGCGGCAGCGAAAGAGGCGTGAGCTTGAGCCCTGGCGCCTGCTTCAGCGCCCATTCGTCGATCGCCACCATGCCCACGCGATGCAGCAGGCCGATCGTGTAGGCAATGTTGGGATCCTGATTGGTCCGCACCGCGAGCAACTCCGCCGCGATCGCACACGCCACCGAGCTCTGCCACAGGGTGTCTGCGTCGAGACCGTAAGCTTCCAGCGGACGAACCAGCACCTGCGAGGCCACGGCGTAAGCCACCAGCTCGTACACCTCGTCGTAACCGACGCGTTGCACGGCTTCGTCCACCATGATGCACCGCACTCCCTTGCTGTTGAAATACGCGCTGTTTGCGGTCTGCAGCACCCGGGCGGCAATGCCCGGATCGAGACGGATCAGCGCAACGATCTCATGCATGGCCGAGTTCGTGTCCGACAACAGCTGCTTCAGGCGCGGCAGCACCTTGGGTGCCGACGGAAGCTGCTTCACGTCGCGAACGATATCATCGGGGGAAAAAGCGCCCGGCATGGGCGGTGTCGTGCCGTCAGTCATGGATCAGAGTGCCTCCACTATCGTCGCAAACCGCGCGGACTTTTGAATTTTCCGTCAATCCCCCGCCGATAAGATTACTTAAAGTGCTGTCCCGCATGAGCCGATGGAGGAAGCTATGCCGAAGCTCCCCGCGCCGAACTCGCTGGTCCGCCTTTTCCTCCGCGGTCTGCTCGGTGTGCTGTTGGCGGAGACCCTTATCGGCTTTATCCTGGTGCAGCTGCCCATGGGGCAGCGGACCGCCCTCGTGGTTCACGCCATCGCCATGGTCGTGCTCGTGACCCCTTTGCTTTGGCACTGGCTTATCATCGGCGACCGGGACCGTCATGCCGCCGAACAGCAACTTGAAGCGGCCCTCGCCCGTCTCAAGGGCCAGAAGCAGGTGCTCGACCAGCACGCCCTGGTTTCGGAAACCGACGCCGAGGGGAGGATCGTTTACGTCAACGCCTCGTTTTGCCGGGTGAGTGGTTACACCGCCGACGAGCTGATCGGCCAGCCGCATAGCATCTTTAACTCGGGTTATCATCCCACGGAGTTCTGGAACAAGATGTACGCGGCCATCGCCCGCGGCGGTGCCTGGTCAGGCGAAACCTGCAACCGCGCCAAGGACGAGTCGAACTTCTGGCTGCAGAGCACCATCGCCACCCTGAAAAACGAGCACGGTCACATCGTCGGTTTCCGCCGCGCCCACACCGACATCACCGCGCAAAAACGTCACGAGGACATCCTGCGCGAGAGCGAGGAACGCTTCCGCGAACTCTTTGACGACGCGCCCACGGGTTACCATGAGCTCGACGCCGAGGGTCGCATCACCCGCATCAATCGTACCGAGCTCCAGATGCTCGGGTACACCGAGGCCGAGATGCTCGGGCGCCCCATCGCCGACTTCGCGGCGAATGCCTCCGAGGTCACCGCCAGCCTGCGCGACAAACTCGCCGGCAAGATTCCCCCGGGCCAGTTTTTCGAGCGCCAATACCGCCGCAAGAACGGCGCGCCGATGGACGTGCTCCTCAGTGACAAGATGATCCGCAACCAAGAGGGCCGGATCATCGGCCTGCGCAGCTCCCTCCAGGACAACACCGCGCGCAAGCTCCAGGAGCATCGAATTCAGATCGCCACCGAGCGTCTGCAGCTCGCCGCCGATGCAGGCCAGATCGGCATCTGGGATTTCGACATTCCCCAGGATCGCGTCGTGTGGGATGACCGTATGCTGGAACTCTACGGCCTCACGGCCGACGCCTACGACGGCACGTGCTCAGGGTGGCTCGACCGCGTGGCGATGGAGGACCGTGACCGGTTGGCAGAGATCCTTTCCTCGGAACCCAGTCATGCCGACTCCTTTGACCTGACTTTCCGCATCGTGCGGCCGGACAAAAGTGTACGTGAACTCCAAATTCGCGCCCGGGTCCGTCGCGATGCCGACGGCAAACCCCAGCGCATCGTCGGGGTCCACTGGGACATCACCGAGGAACGCCGAGCCCAGGCCGAGATCACCCGGTCCCGCGATGAGGCCGAGCGGCTCAACCTCCAGCTCAAGGCCACGATAACCCGCACTGAAATCCTCGCGCAAGAAGCCTCCGCCGCCACGCGCGCCAAGTCCGAGTTCCTGGCCAACATGAGCCACGAAATTCGCACCCCGCTCAACGCCATCATTGGCATGAGCGGATTGCTGGTCGATTCGAAGCCGGCCGGCGAAGTGCTGGAGTTTGCGCAGACCATCCGCAACAGCGGCGACGCCCTGCTCGCCCTGCTCAACGACATTCTCGACTACTCAAAGATCGAATCGGGCCATCTCGAACTCGAACACGCGGCGTTCGACCTGCGCGAATGCATCGAGTCCTCCATCGACGTCCTCTCTACCAAAGCCACGGAAAAGAAAATCGACCTGCTCTACTGGATCGATGTCGATGCGCCGCCCTCCATCCTCGGTGACGTCACCCGCCTCCGCCAAGTGGTGGTCAATCTGCTCAGCAACGCGGTGAAGTTTACGGCGAGCGGCGAGGTCTTCATTAATGTCGGAGTCGTGAGCTACCAGCCGGACGGCTCCGTGCGACTGAATGTCGCCGTGCGCGACTCCGGCATCGGCATTCCCGCCGATCGCATGGACCGGCTGTTCAAGTCTTTCAGCCAGGTGGATGCATCCACGACGAAGCACTACGGGGGCACCGGCCTCGGCCTTGCCATCTGCAAACGCATCGTGGAACTGATGGGCGGTCGCATCTGGGTGGAGAGCATCCCCGGCAACGGCAGCACCTTTGCGTTTGAAATCGTGGTCGAGCCCGCCCCGATGGCCGCGGCGATGCCCGCTGGGGATGGTCCCTCCGACGTCGACAATCGGCGCGCCCTGATCGTGGACGACAACGCGACCAACCGCCGCATTCTCGCCCTTCAGCTGGGTTCGTGGGGCCTGCTGCCGAGCAGCGTGGCCTCAGGGGCCGAGGCGCTCGCCCGCCTCGCGCGCGGCGACAAATACGACATTGCGATTCTGGACATGCAGATGCCCGGCATGGATGGACACCAGTTGACCGCCGAGATCCGCAAGCACCATTCACCCTCGCAACTCCCGATCCTCATGCTGACCTCGCTCGGCCGGGGTGCCGCTCCCGCCGAGCTCGGCATCGCAGCACACGTGAGCAAGCCCGCCAAGCCGGCAACGCTGTTCAACCTGTTGGTCGAGGTGTTCCACGGTCGCAAAGTCCAGCGCACCGTCAGCGTGGATCCTGGTTCCTCGGGGGAACAGCTGGGGCAGACCCATCCCCTCTCCATCCTGGTCGCCGAGGACAACGCCGTGAACCAGCGGGTCGCCAAGCTCATGCTGCAGCGCCTCGGTTATGAGGCCGACTTTGCGGCCAATGGCATCGAGGCCGTTAACGCCGTGAAAACGAAGACGTACGATCTCATCCTCATGGACATGCAGATGCCCGAGCTCGACGGTCCTGGCGCCACGCGCGAAATCTGCGCTCACCTCCCAGCCAACGAACGCCCGCGCATCGTGGCGATGACCGCCAGCGCCTCATCGAGTGATCGCGATCTTTGCCTCGAAGCCGGGATGAACGACTTCGTCACGAAGCCCGTGCGCCTTCAGGACCTCCGCAACACCCTGCTCGCGACCCCGATCGGCGCAGTCACCGCCGACGCCATCGAGCGATGAGCGGACAACCTCAGGGAGGTCGTGTCCCAACTGTTTAACCATCTTAGTCGGGGTGTTGGGGACTAACCCATCCAAGCATCAGACCTTAGCGCGGACATAACCTTGACGCTCCGAAAGACGGATAAACCCGTTTCCCCTAGGAGGATAACGGGTTACTCAAAATGGTGGACCTTACTGGGGTCTCCCATTCTAGAGGTACCAGAATCGGCTTTGTAGATTGCTTTGCAGGATGCAAATGTCGGCAAACCTGCGGCCGGCAGTGCCTCAGATTTGCCCCACCTTGCGCTCAGCCCGCGACGGCATGCACGGCAAGGCCGGGGTCGAGATCGGGCCGCCTGATTGAGCTTTGCCGGCTGCGCTTATGGGTGATGAACTCGGACCCGGCACATGAACCCATTGCGCGATGCCTCGAAGAGCCTATCGGCGAGAATGTCCGCGGTGGGCTGGATCAGCGAAGCCGCGTTTGTGGAGGTTGACGGCCGGCCGGACAGCCTGGGACAGATTCGCCTCACACCGGAAGGAATCAAAGGTTTGAAAGTTCTCGGAGCAGTAATCGACAAGGCGGACGGCAAACCACTCAGCGGCGAGGTACTCGATAACTTCCACGGCCTCGAATTGCTCGTTCCGTTTCTAGCGGCTGGCGATCCGCTCACCATTCCGGAGTTGGGAATTCTGACCCGAGCAATTTCAGAGGTTCAAAAAGCGCACGGCGCCGGATCGCCGTAACTCCCCCACCGGCTTTTCCCAGTGCGATCCTCTCGCGGAACTCATCCTCGGGGATGTCGGCGAGTTTTTGGGCCATGTGGCTTTGCTGATTCGTGATGCCCATGTCGCGCAGCCGGGGCGTTTTTGTAGCTGGTTCAGGGCGAAGACCATCTACGCGCCCGAAAGCACCGTACTCGTAGCCGGTAGCCTTCGGCATCTCTTTCAGAAACGCGCCCATCTGCCGCTCGGCCAGCAGGCGGATCTCGGTGGCACGGTTGACGGTTGTGAGTTTCGCCAAGCTCGTAAATGCCAGCGCAAGGAGTAC
>JBDTJA010000101.1:0-10289 GCA_039936075.1 Opitutaceae bacterium
CTCGCAAATGCTCGCCGCAGCTCCGCGGGATCGAATTTGTAGTCGGGCGGATGGAGCGGGATGTGCACCGGAATCGCACCCGTGAGGATCGCATCGGCCGAGTAATTTTCGTAGAATGGCGTGAAGAGCCCCACTTTGTCGCCGGGATCGCACACGGTCATGATCGCGACCATCATCGCTTCGGTTGCGCCGCACGTGACCACCAGCTCGCGCTCGGCGTCCACGGGCGCGCCCATGAACCGCGTGAGTTTAGCGCCCAGCGCGGTCCGCAGTTCCGCTGAGCCCCAGGTGACTGAATATTGGTGCCGGCCGGCGTCCATCGCATCCTTGCCCGCCTGGATCAGCTCGTCCGGCGGATCCCAGTCTGGAAAGCCCTGCGCCAGGTTGATCGCGCCGTGCTGGGCGGCAACCCGTGACATCTCACGGATGAGCGACTCGGTAAAAAGCGCCGTGCGTTTGGAAGTGCGCGGCACGGCTCAGGGGATCTTCAGCTGCATGCCGGGCCTCAGCGCGGTCTCATTCGGCATCACATCGCGGTTGGCAGCGTAGATGTCGCGCCACTTGGCGCGGTTGTTGTAATATTTTTGGGCGAGGCTGAAGAGGGTGTCACCTTTCGCCACCGTGTGCAGTCGACCGCTGCTCGCAAGCTTGGTGGGCTTGGTGGGCTTGCCAAAGGTCCTGGACGCAGCGGGACGCGTGGGTGGCGCCAGCGGCACCGCCTCAATCCGGGGCGCGTCGTCGACGGCACTGGTTTGAATCGCGGGAGTGGTGACTGCGGCGGGGGAGTAATCCGCGACCGGTGCAGTTTCGGTTGGCGTGACCGGGATGCTGATCAGCGGCGCGCCCGAGAGATTGTCGTTTTCGAGCGCGGCGTGGCTGCGCACCGACGGCGCGGCCACGCCGCCTCGCAGCGCAGCCAGTTCGGCATTGAGCTGGTCGTTTTCGCGGAGCAGCCGGTCAATTTGGTCCTGTTTTTCCAGCTGGTCGGCCTGGCTCTCCAGCGGGGTCGCGGGCAGCGTGCGGGCAAACTCACGTTTCGAGGTGTCGATCAGCCCGCGCACGTAAACCGCCTGCCGGGAGTTCGGCTGCAATTCGAGGTACTTGCGAAAATGGTAGATCGCCGCGATCGGGTCCTTCACGTGCCGCAGCAGGATGAGCCCCACTTCGAGATGCGACTCAGGCGCGGTTTCATCGCGCTTGGCGATGACCTTCAAATAGGCATTGAGCGCTTCCTGGTTCCTCCCCTGCTTCGAGAGCTGCTGGCCTTGGCGATAGTAAGGCTCATCAGTTTCCGAGGACAGCGTGAGGGTGTCGCCACGATCACAGCCCGCCACCAGCAACAAAACCAGCAAGGCCAGGCAGACTGGAATGTTCAGACGGTTTCTCATCTCAGACGGTGAAAGGGATTGAACGGGAAATAGTTCACCTTAAATTCCGCACTCTCGCCCGGCGACTCAAACTCTAAATGACCTTGTCACCAAAAACCGTCCTCGCCCGCGCCCGGGCCTGCATCCGGCTGGAATCGGCGGCGCTGACGGCCACGGCCAAGGGTCTGGACGCGGAATTCGTCGCCACGGCCCGCGCGGTCGAGGCCACCCTCGCGAAGGGCCGGAAGCTTATCTTCAGCGGCGTGGGCAAGTCCGCCCACATTGCCCAGAAGCTAACCGGCACGTTCAACAGCACCGGAGTGCCCTCCAGTTTCCTCGATGCCACGCAGGCGCTGCACGGCGATCTGGGCCTCTGCAACGACGGCGACTTGGCACTCATCCTGAGCAACAGCGGCCAAACCGAGGAAGTTCTGCGCTTGCTGCCGCTGCTCAAGCGCATGGGCGTCGGCATCGTGGCGTTCACCAGCCACGCGGACTCCGATCTCGCCCGCAATGCCGACTACCGCCTGCTCTACCGCGTTCCCCGGGAGGCGTGCCCGCTCGCGCTGGCCCCTACCTCCAGCACGACCGCCGCGCTCGCCCTCGGCGATGCCCTGGCGATGGTCCTCCTTGAGGCGCGCGGCCTGACGCGTGACGATTTTGCGAAATACCATCCGGCCGGAAACATCGGCGCGCTCCTGCTCAAGGTCCGCGACATCATGCGCACGGCCGACCGCCTGCCGATCGCGTTGGACACCGTCAGCACTCAGGATGCCATCCTCGCCATGACGCGGGCGAAGTCGGGCAGCATCGCCCTCGTGCACCCCAAATCCGGCAAACTCACCGGCATTCTCACCGATGGTGACTTCCGCCGCAGCGCCCTGACAGGGCCCGATTTTCTGTCGCAGCCCGTCGCCACATTTATGACGCGATCGCCCAAGACCGTTCGTGATAACGCGCTCGGCGTGGATGCGCTCCGAATTTTTGAACTGCACAAAATCGACGACCTCATCGTCATCAACGCCCGCGGCCAGCCGGTCGGGCTGGTTGACGGTCAGGATCTGCCCAAACTGAAAATAGTGTGAAGCCACCCATCCGTATTGGCATTGTCGGCATGGGCGGTTTTGCCGCCTGGCACCACGCCACCGTGGCGAAGCTCGAGGAGCGTGGCGAGGCGCGGCTGATTTGCACGTGTGACCCCCAAGCCGCGGCGTTTGCTGCGCAGCAGGAGGCGTGGAAATTCCCCGCGCGCGGCGTGAGTGTTTTCCCGGACTACCGTACCATGCTCGAAGCCTGTCACCAACAGCTCGACCTGCTCGTAGTGCCCACGCCCATCCAGCTTCACGCCGAGATGCACCGCGCCGGCGTCGAGCTTGGCCTGCCCGTTTACCTCGAGAAACCACCCACCCTCGACTACCTCGAACTGGAGGAAATGATTGTCCGCGACCGGCAGGCGCGCAAATCGTCGGTCGTCGGCTTTAATTTCATCGTCGAGCAACCGCGCCTCGCGTTGAAGCAGCGCATCCTCGCTGGCGAGTTTGGCACCGTGCGCGGTGCCACGTTGGTCGCGTTGTGGCCGCGACCGGCGGATTACTTCCGACGGAACAGCTGGGCCGGGCGTCTCATGATGGACGATCGCGTGGTGCTCGATTCGTGCTTCGGCAACGCCAACGCCCATTTCGTGCACAACCTGCTGTTCTGGACCGGCGGTCCCGAGCTCTACAGTTGGGCCCAGCCCGCCGCGGTGCGCGCCGAACTCTATCGCGCCCACGCCATCGAGGGCGCCGATACGTTCTTCGTGGAGGCCGACACCACCACCGGCATCAACCTGCGCTTTGCCCTCTCTCACGCCTGCACGGGTGCGAGCACGCATGCCGAGACCATTCTCTGTGACAAGGCCACCCTCCGCTACCTCGTCGGTCAGCACGCCGAAATCCGCTGGAACGACGGCCGGGTTGAGAAAATCACTTTCGGCGAGTTTGACGGACTCGCCGAAAACCATCTCGATTACTATCGCTACCTGCGCGGCGAAAGCGCGCGACCCGCGACGTTGCTGACGGACACCCGGCCATTTGTCGCGCTGAACGACCTGGCCCATGTCTCAAGTGGCAAGATTTCCCCCTTTCCGCCGGCCTTGGTCACCGCCGTGCGCGACGAGAAGGAGCAGAAAGATTACATCAACGTCGCCGGCATGCAGGCGGCGCAGGAAAATTTCCTGATCCGTGGCACCTGGCCCAGTACAACCGGCTGGGGCCGGGAGCCCGGCGCCGTTGTTACGCCCGCCGATCTGCCGCGCTTCCGCGCTACGGTCCGGGCAATGGCGGGGAAGTGAGGTTTCGGCTGCTTTACTTGCGTCCTGAATCGCGCAATTTTGCCGTCCATGCCCGTTCCGCCCTTCGTTTACCAGGATCCCTTTCCACTCTCCGGCGATGACACCGAGTACCGCCTGCTCTCCAGGGAGGGCATCAGCACCGGCTCGTTCGAGGGCCGTGAAATCCTGAAGGTCGAACCTGCGGCGCTGGCCTACCTCGCGCAACAAGCCCTGCACGACTGTTCCTTTTTTCTCCGGACGAAACATCTCCAGCAGGTCGCCGCGATTCTCGACGACGCCGAGGCGTCCGCCAATGACCGTTACGTCGCCACCACCCTGCTGAAGAACGCCGAGATCGCCGCTGAGGGCATTTTGCCTTTCTGTCAGGACACTGGCACCGCGATCGTCGTCGGGAAAAAGGGTGGCCAAGTCTGGACCGGCGGCAACGACGCCGAGGCGATTTCCCGGGGTATCTACGAGTGCTACACGAAGGAAAACCTTCGTTACTCGCAGACTGCACCACTCGATATGTGGCGCGAAACCAACACCGGCACCAACCTACCCGCCCAAATTGATCTCTATGCCACCGAGGGGGAAAAATATGAGTTTCTCTTCGTCGCCAAGGGGGGCGGCTCCGCTAACAAGACGTTTCTCTTCCAGGAAACCAAGGCGCTGCTGAATCCGAAGAGCTTCGAGAAATTCGTCACCGACAAGCTCGCCCACCTCGGCACCGCCGCATGTCCACCGTATCACCTCGTCTTCGTGATCGGTGGCACCAGCGCCGAGACCTGCCTGAAGACCGTAAAAATCGCCTCGACCAAGTACCTCGACAGCCTGCCCACCACGGGCAACGAACACGGCCGCGCATTCCGCGACTTGGAGCTGGAGAAAAAGATCCTCGGGATCGCCCAGCAGAGCGGCATCGGCGCGCAATTTGGCGGAAAATATTTCGCCCTCGACGTGCGCGTCGTCCGCTTGCCCCGTCACGGGGCCAGCTGCCCCGTCGGCCTCGGCGTGTCGTGCTCCGCCGACCGTAACATCAAAGGGAAGATCACTCGCGACGGCATTTTCCTCGAGCAGCTCGAGACGACTCCGGGCCGCTTCATTCCCAAAGGCCAGAGTACGCTCCAAGAAGGCACGATCGTGAAGATTGATCTCCACCGCCCGATGGCCGAGATCCTTGCCGAACTTTCCAAGTATCCGGTCACCACCCGCCTCTCGCTCAGCGGCCCGCTCATCGTCGCACGTGACATCGCCCACGCCAAGCTCCAGGAACGCGTCGAAGCCGGCCAGGGGTTGCCGCAGTACTTCAAAGACCACCCGGTTTATTACGCTGGTCCGGCGAAAACCCCGAAAGGTTACGCGTCCGGTTCGTTCGGTCCAACCACGGCCGGCCGCATGGACAGTTACGTAAACACTTTTCAATCACTCGGTGGCTCCATGGTCATGCTCGCGAAGGGCAATCGTAGCGCGCAGGTGACGCAGGCGTGCCAGCAGCATGGCGGTTTCTATCTCGGGAGCATCGGCGGTCCCGCCGCGATCCTCGCGAAGGAAAACATCAAGAAAGTCGAGGTCCTCGAGTATCCCGAACTCGGCATGGAGGCCGTGTGGAAGATCGAGGTGCAGGATTTCCCCGCGTTCATCCTCGTCGACGACAAGGGCAACGACTTCTTTGCGAACGGCTGCGGCGCCTGCCTGCCCGCAAAGCACTGACGTCTCGCTGTTTCTATCCGACCACGGTTACGACCAAGGTGCGCGCATGAGGCGCATCGCGGTGCTCCCACAGAAAGATTCCCTGCCAGGCACCCAATAGCATTCGCCCCGACGCCACCGGCACGGTTTCACTCGTCCGCGTCAGCGCCATTTTGATATGGCTTGGCATGTCGTCTGCGCCCTCGAGCGTGTGCGTAAAATGGGGATCGTTGTCCGGCACCAACCGATCAAACCACGCTTCGAGATCCTGCCGTGCCGAAGGATCGGCATTTTCCATGATCATCAGACTGCAGCTGGTGTGCTGGCAGAAGACCGTCACCGTGCCCTCCCGGGCGGTGTTGTTTGCGACCACCCGGGCAACCTCAGCGGTGATGTCGTGCAACCCGCGACCCCGGGTGCGAAAGGTCAGGATGGATTGCTGCGCTGCCATAAGCTAATCAGCGGATGGTACCAATGCCGCAAGGCTAGTCACCCAGCGCGCCGCCCCCTCCCTTGGTCATTTCGCGCGGGTCTAGCGCGCGATCGAGCGTGGCGGGATCCATCAGTTTTTTCGCGAGCACAATTTCTCGAAGCGTGCGGCCCGTGGCGAGCGCTTCCTTGGCGATCGCGGCCGCCTGGTCATAGCCAATGTGGGGATTGAGCGCGGTCACGAGCATGAGCGATCGGTCCACCAGCTCACGACAGCGCGCCTCATCAGCCTCGAGCCTCGCGATGCAGCGCTCGGCAAACACGTTGGTGCCATTCGCCAGGCAGTGCACGGCCTCGTGGAGGCAATAGGCCATGAGCGGCAGCGTTACATTAAGCTCAAAATGACCGTCGCGGCCACACTGCACCACCGTCTGCGCCAGACCCTGGGTGTAGAGGCAGACCTGGATGAGCATCTCACTCATCACCGGGTTAACCTTGCCGGGCATGATCGAGGAACCCGGCTGCGTGGCGGGAAGGCGCAATTCGCCGAAGCCGGCCCGCGGGCCCGAGCCGAGCAACCGGACATCGCTGGCGATTTTGGTGAGGCTCGCCGCGATCGTCGCCAGTTGGCCCGCCACCTCGACGCAGTCATCACGGGCACCCTGGGCTTCAAAGTGATTGGCCGCCTCGTGGAAAGTCAGGCCGGACTCAGTGCTCAGGATGCGGCAAACGCGGGCGGCAAACTGTGGATGGGTGTTAAGCCCGGTGCCCACGGCCGTCCCGCCCACGGCGAGTTCCGCCAGTGCCGCGATGGCGCGGCGCGCACGAGTCGCGGATTTGCGGGCCTGCGCGGCGTAGCCAGAAAATTCCTGACCCAACGTCAGCGGCGTCGCATCCATCAGATGCGTGCGGCCGATTTTTACGATCCCAGCAAAATCGATGGCTTTTTTTTCGAGCGCCGTGGCGAGCATTTCCAAGGCGGGCACGAGTTCGTGATGCAAGGCCTGGGCGACACTCACATGCAGGACGGTCGGGATAATGTCATTCGATGACTGGCCGCAGTTGACGTCGTCGTTCGGATGCACCGGGCGCTTCGAGCCGATGGGCTGACCGGTGAGCTGACTGCAGCGATTGGCGATGACTTCGTTGGCGTTCGTGTTGGTCGAAGTGCCCGAGCCGGTCTGAAATACGTCCACCGGAAACTGAGCCGTGAGATTGCCGTCCGCGATTTCCCGCGCCGCCCGCTCGATGAGGCTTACCTTCTCAGGCGTCAGCCGGCCGAGATCGCCGTTGGCGCGAGCACAGGCGAACTTGACCAGACCAAGGGCTTGGATAAACGCCGCCGGCAGAGGTCGGCCGCTGATGGGGAAATTCAGCACCGCGCGCTGCGTGGACGCGCCATAGAGCGCTCCATCCGGCACCGGCAGCTCTCCCATCGAATCACGTTCGATTCTCATGGGCTCAACCTAAACGCGAATTGCGCAAAAACAAAAACGAAAAAGGCCCGCCAGCAAGGCGGGCCGAATTCAGGCCGATGGTGGCTGTCCGGAAAACTCAGAACTTCACGGTCAGGCGGCTACCATCCATATCGATCCGACTGATGACATCGGACTCGGAAAGGCGGCGCTCGGTGAGGTGACGTGTGGCCTGTTCATTCGGCTGCAGTGCGGAACTGCCGGTGCTGGCCGAGGCCAGCCACGCCGTGCCGCCGAGAAACCGGGAGCGCCGGGATTCCCCTGGCACATTGATCTGCGCGAGGGGTTCGCTACGGATCGCGTTGCCGTCGTTGCCTGGGAGCGATTGGCCCAGCAATTGGTTCAATTCGGGATTCGTCGCATGCGCCGCGGCCAGACTGTCAGCCATGTATCGGGCGGACGAGAGTTCGGAGCTGACCATCGCCACATGCGAGGATGAACCTAACGCCGTGGACTGGTTAAGCGCCGGCTGAATCGAACGTGATTCCACTGCTACGGAAACAGGAACCGATTCACTCACGGCCGTCGACATGGCGGGTGCAAGAGAGATGTTGATCAGATCGGTCGCCAAGGCTTTTCCCGACTGCGCCGTCGGCGCGGTCAAACTCGCGATTTCAGCGGGACCGGCCTGCTCCATCGACGCAAATGTGGTCGGGCGATATTCGCGAACCGTCAAAAGCGTGACTGCCAGAACGGCCATCGCGCCCACCGGCAATTGATAACGCGCCAAGCGAGTGCCGACGCGGATGAACGGTGCCCACCAAGGGCGGGGCTCAACGATAGCGGCGAGTTGCTTCGTGCGAAGTCCACGATCGAACTCTGCCCAAAATTCCGCGGGCGGTTGCTCCGCGCGCTTCAGCCGCAGCAAATCTTCCAAACTAACCTTGGTCTTGCGGGAGGTATTTTCGTTCATCGGCGGATATAAGGCTGCAACTCGGATTGAAGCAGCTGCTTCGCGTAATGCAGACGCGATCGCACCGTTCCCACCGAACAATTCATAATCTCGGCAATTTCTTGATGACCAAGGCCATCGATTTCGAATAAGGTGATCACGGTCCGATGCCTGATAGACAATTTTTGCATCGCTTCGTTCAATTTTTCCTGAAGCTCCCGTGCGAATGTTTCGTGGTCGGCCGCCGTGTCAACTGTCAGAGCTGCAATAACTTCCGATGAAAGTTTGTCGTCTTCATTGATCTTTTCGAAGCTGAAGAACGTCCGAAGGCGGTTTTTGCGCAGATGCGTGAGCGTGGAATTCACCGCGATCCGGTAAAGCCAGGTGAAGAAGGATGACTGGCCTTGGAAACGGTTGATGGACTGGAACGACTTGATGAACGCGTCCTGCGTCAAATCGGCGGCGTCTTCGCGGTTTGAGGTCAGATTGTAAATCACCCCGTAGACGCGACCGCGGTATTTGGTCACCAGCTGGTCGAAGGCCGCGACATCGCCATTCTGGACCCGCTTGACGACCTCCACGTCGGAATCTGCTTCCAGCTGTCGCTCTGGCGACGCCACCAGAGTCTTTCCAAGAATCTTGACCGCATCCATAACAGGGAAAAGGAAGCCAATTGGTAGGGTAGGCGCAAACGGAATCTTACTTTAACTCAGGCCGCAGTGGGCCGCAACGCCGCCACTTGGGCGCGCAGCACATCACACAGTCCGAGCAAAAGCGCCGTGGGTGCCTCGCCATGCCACTCATGCAGCGCCTTCGTCGCGGCATCCACTTCAACCTTAACTGCTTGGGCAACATCGCCGAAAATCCCGAATTCGCCCATTTGATGCAGGCGTAAAGCCGGTTGCACAGGACGCTGGCCGAGAATCTCCCCGGTCAATTCCGCTCGCTCGTCGGCCGGCAGCCGCTCCATCAGGAAGAGCAGCGGGAGGGTCAGCTTCCCGCTCGCGAGATCCGTTCCAAGCGTCTTGCCAATGCGTTTTTCCTCACCGAAAAAATCCGCGAGGTCATCGTAAATCTGGTAAGCAATCCCGAGGTGCCGGCCGAATCCGCTCACGGCTTTGACGTAATCCGGCTCAAAGCCCGCGAGCATTGCCCCGAGCTGACACGACACGCGGAAAAGCTCCGCCGTTTTCAGATCAATGATGCGCTCGTAATCGGCACGCGTGACGTTCGTCGAACCGCGACGCAGCGTCTGCACAATCTCGCCCGCACACACCCGACGGGTGGATTCGGATACCGCTGAGCAGATCGCGGTGGTCGGAAACTGCGTGGCGAGATTGAGCGCATGGGCGAACAGCGCGTCTCCGAGTAGCACCGCGGCGGTCGAGCCGTATTCACGCGCAGCGGTGCGGCGGCTGCGGCGGACTTCGGCCCCATCCATGATATCGTCATGGACCAGCGTCGCGAGGTGGACAAGTTCCACGACCGCGGCCAGGCGAACCAACTCGGGCGAGACTGTCTTTGAACCTCTCCAGCCACTGAGAAAGACGAGTGCCGGGCGGATGCGCTTGCCCGACGTATCAATGCAGTAATCCGCCATCGTGCGAATCTCCGGCTCAAACGCCGTCAGTTGGCTGCGCAAAAACCGGTCCAATTCCTCCATGTGCGGCGTGAGCGTCGCAAAAACGCTCGAAAAAGCGTGGCCCACGGGGCCTGCGGTGCCGGCCAGACGGTTTGCGCTCATATAAGCCCAGCCTAGACACGATTCTGTCGCGCGCAAGCCCGGCTGGGGGTCAAAAAGCGAAGCCGCCGATCTGGAGTCAGATCGGCGGCCACCCATTGAGAATATGCGCCGGGTAAGCGCGGGCTTACCCGGTATCATCGGGCGAAGGAACCTACTTCTTAGTGGGCTTCTCCTCCGCATCCTTCCTGAGCTGGCCCATGATCTCGGCGTCTTGCCGGTTCTGGCGCACAATGCCCACACGTTCAAACTCGGCCTGCTCTTCGTCGGGTTTGACGAAGCTCTTGCCGATGATGTCGCGCGTCGTCAGCTCAAGGTCGTTGATCTGGTCCTTCGACACGACAGTGTCGTACTTCATCTTGCTCGGCTCGAGGACCGTCGC
>JBDTJA010000102.1:0-25397 GCA_039936075.1 Opitutaceae bacterium
CTGCGCGCCAAATACCAGGATGACTTCGTCAAAAAGAACGGCGTGAAGCTCGGCTTCATGTCCTTCTTCGTGAAGGCCGTCGTCCACGCGCTCAAGGAAGTCCCCGCGGTCAACGCCCAGATCGACGGCGATACGGTCATTGAGAATCATTACTTCGACATCGGCGTGGCCGTTTCCACCGACCGCGGTCTGATGGTCCCCGTCGTGAAGAATTGCGACACGCTCGCCATGGCCGACGTGGAGAAACAAATCGCCAGCGCCGCCAGCAAGGCTCGCGAAGGCAAGATCACCCTCGCCGACCTCGAGGGCGGCGTGTTCACGATCACCAACGGTGGTACCTTCGGCTCGCTGCTCTCCACCCCAATCATCAACCCGCCCCAAAGCGCCATCCTCGGCATGCACTCGATCAACGAGCGCCCGATGGCCGTCAACGGCCAGGTCGTCATCCGCCCGATGATGTATCTCGCGCTCAGTTACGACCACCGCATCGTGGACGGGAAACAAGCCGTCACGTTCCTCGTGAAAGTGAAGCAGGTCCTCGAGGATCCGGCTCGCCTCGTGATCGGAATCTGAATTTTTCACGCAAAGCCGCTAAGTCGCAAAGATCTGAATCCAGATTTTATGACCTTGGCGAATTGGCGGCTTTGCGTGAACCCCTCCCATGCCTGACTCGTTCGATCTCATCGTCATCGGCGCCGGCCCCGGCGGCTACGTGTGTGCTTTCCGCGCCGCGCAGCTCGGACTTAAGGTCGCCCTCATCGACAAACGCGCCACCCTCGGCGGCACCTGCCTCAACGTCGGCTGCATCCCGAGCAAGGCCCTCCTCCACTCCAGCGAACAGTTCGCCTTCGCCAAGGGGCACGCTGCCGCGCACGGCATCAAGCTCGGCTCCATCGAACTCGATCTCGCCACCTTCCTGAAGCGCAAGGACGAGGTGGTCGCCAAGAACGTGGGCGGCCTCGCCCTCCTAGCCAAGGCCCGCAAAATCACCGTCTTCACCGGCCTCGCGTCGTTTACCTCCCCGAACACGCTCGAACTCTCGCCCGTCGGCAGCCAGCTCGCGGGCGCTCAGACTACCGCTGGTGCTCCGAAACAGCAGCTCACCGCGAAGAACATTGTCATCGCCACGGGTTCCGCCCCGGTCGAGCTACCGTTCATGAAGTTCGATGGCACGGTCGTCTCCAGCGATGAGGCCATCGCATTCTCGGAGGTCCCGAAAAAGCTCATCGTGGTCGGCGGCGGCGTCATCGGCGTCGAGCTCGGCTCCGTCTGGGCCCGGCTCGGGTCCGACGTCACCATCGTTGAATTCCTTCCGAAAATCATCGCGACCTACGACGATGACATCGTCCGCAACTTCACGCGCCTGCTCACGAAACAGGGTCTCAAGATCGAGACCGGCGCGAAGGTGACCGGTTACGCCAAGGGCGTCCTCACCGCCGAGCGCGACGGCAAGAAACTCGAGTTTTCCGCTGACAAGGTCCTCCTGGCCGTCGGCCGCCGTCCGTATACCGACAAACTCGGGCTCGACAAAGCGGGGGTGCAGCTCGACGAAAAAAAACGCGTCAAGGTCGACGCTCAACTCAAAACCACCGCGCCTGGCGTGTGGGCCATCGGTGATGTCGTCGCCGGCCCGATGCTCGCGCACAAGGCCGAGGAAGACGGTTTCGCCGTCGCCGAGTGGATCGCCGGCAAGGCGGGGCACATCAACTGGGATCTCGTCCCCGCCATCGTTTACACGGAGCCCGAGGTCGCCAGCGTCGGTCTTGGCGAGGACGCCGCCAAAGCCGCCAACCGTGCCATTACGATCGGTAAATTCAATTTCGCCGCCAACGGACGAGCGATCGCGCAGGACGCCACGGACGGTTTCGTGAAGATCGTCGCCGATGCGAAGACGGACAAGATTCTCGGGGCACAAATTCTCGGCCACGGCGCCGGCGAGCTTATCAGCGAGATCGTCACGCACATGGAATACGGCGGCAGTGCCGAGGACCTCGGCCGCACGATCCACGCCCATCCCACGATGAGCGAGGCGATCAAGGAAGCCGGCCTCGCCGTCAGCAAGAGCGCGATCCACGCGATGTGAACCTGCCCCGGTGCGAGGGTGGCATGCGCCTCCCGCCCGGTGTTTGGTCTCAGTCAAAGAGTGAAAATGAGATAACCAAACTCGCTGGCGAATCTCGCCGTCCATCACCGGCCCGGAGACCCGTGCTACCTCGGCGAAAGGCCGAATCCCGACGCTTGACTGCCCGACCTCGCTCTTCAGCGTTCCGCCCATGTTGCTCTCCGTCAACTCCTGCAAACGCTCGCTCTGGCGCGTCGCTCAGGCGTCTCAGCGCGTTTGAATGGGAATACGGAACTGAACCAACTAACCAATCCGACCTCCTCGCAACCGCGCCCTATCCCGGCGCGGTTTTTTTGTTCCCGTCCGGATCGGCCCATCACTCATGACCGCTCACCCATTATCCGTCGCCAATCACTCGCGCGGCGTCCGGATCATGCTGCTTTCGGCAGTCTGCTTCTCCGCGAATGCGCTCATCATTCGCGCCCTCGGCACCGTGCAGGCGGTGGATGTGTGGCTCCTCGTCTGCGTGCGCTTCGTGATCGGCTTGGCACTTATCCTGGCGGTGTTTCGGGTTGGGCCGGAGTCATTTCAGCCGCGAAACCTGGTGCGGCGTCCCCTAATCTGGCGCGGGGTGGTGGGAGCGATCGGGGTCTACACCTACTATCTCAGTCTCGTTCATCTGGGTGCCGGCCGGGCCACGTTTATCAACAGCACTTACATCACGATGGGGGCGATGCTGGCCGCCCTCGTCCTGCACGAGCGTTTTCGTTTCGAACTAATCGCGGGCGGCATCCTTTCGCTGGCCGGCCTTGGGCTCATCACCAACGTGTTCGTTTCGCGCGCGGGCATCAGCTGGTATGACTTCGTCGCCGTCGTCTCCGCGCTGAGCTCGGCTTTTGTGGTGGTGACCATCCGCCGCTTGCACGCCGCCGGCGAACACACATCGACCATCTTCGCGGCCCAATGCACCTACGGACTGCTGCTGTGCAGTGTCCCCGCGATCGTCAATTGGGCCATGCCCAGCCCGCTGGCCTTGGCGTTGATGGCCGTCGCCGCTTTGTGCTCGGGCGGAGGACAGATTTTCATGACACATGCATTCCGTGAACTGCCTGTGGGGGAAGGTTCCCTCCTGCAAATGCTCGTGCCCCTGGGTATCGCCGTCGGCGGCGCGGTGTTTTTCCGCGAACATTTTGCGCCGCACGAATTGATCGGTGCCGCGTTGATACTCGGCGGGACCGCTCTGCCCGCCCTTAGGAAATTTTAATCTCCCTAGGCCCTATCCGCCCCATCAGCCCCCTCAAACCTCAGAGCTGCTTCTGCGCCGCCCTGGCCGCCATCTGCCGCTCCTGCCACGGAAACCGTCGAGAGGCCGCGCGCGGGCGCTCGAACTGTGTGCCGACCGCGATGTAGGCGCGGCGAAAATCATCCGACTGGTTGACCGGCGTGTAATGCAGTGTCCGCTCGAGGTGAAACGTCGCTCCACCCGCCGGTAACTCACAGGCCACGGCTGAGCTGAAATCAAACGAGCCGGGCACGACCTCCAGGCCGGGCGTCAGTGGATTGTCGCCTATCGGTTGGTGCGGGATCACCTCAAAATTTTGCGAGCCCGGCACAAAATGCATGCAGCCACTCTGCTTGGTCACGGGCTGCAGCGGCACCCAAATGCTGAGACCGCGGTATTCCTTCGCCGGATTCCAATACGCTTCATCCTGATGCCAGGGCGTCGGGGACATATTGCGCGGCGGCTTGTTGATCGCATGGTCGCCGACCATGTGCGTCTCCGGTCCAAGCAACTGTTTCATCATCGCCTTGAGATTCGCCACCAGTTGCGTCTGCAGCAGCGCGGGGGCGTATTTGCCCGGCTGGAGGATCTGCGCGACGTCCTCCTTCTTTCCTTTCTCCTTCTGGCCCGTGAGATTGTATAAATCTCCCTCGGTCCTGCTGCGGTCTTCATTAAAGAGGCGATCGTAGATGGTGCGAACCTCCGGGATTTCTTCCACCGGCATCACGTTGTCCACCGCGAGGAACCCGTTCTTTTTAAAGAAGCCGATCTGCTCGGCCGTGAGCACGCGAGTGGGCGCGAGCGTGGCGGGTGCGGCATAATCCGGAACAGGCAAAGAGGTGGGGACATTCATCGCTCGACACTCTACTCTCCCCGGCAAAGCGTGGCGTCCGACAATGTCGCTCAGTACAAAATCGAACATCGCTAAACCGCCCCGGGCGCTTACTTCGGAGCATATCATGACGCCCGAGCAACAGGCGCGTCGGTTCGAGCGGTTCGAGCGCCAGATTGGGATTCCCGGCGTGGGTGAGATCGGCCGCTACCGGTACGCCAACGCGTACGGAGGCCTGCGCCTCCGCTCGCATCCTGACGGACTCGAGATCTGCTTCCTGGCGTGCGGCCGGCAAACCTATCGCGTCAACCACCGGATCTACCGCCTGCGGGGCGGCGACCAGTACCTCGTGTTTCCTGGCGAACCGCACGATTCGGCCGGCATGCCCGAGGAGAAGGGCGAACTTTACTGGCTATTCATCAAGTTCAAGCCCGCTCACCGGCCCATCCTCTTTCTGGACGCCGCCGCCTCCCGCGAACTGCAACGCGCGCTGCTCGCGATGCCCTCCCGCCATTTCTCGTCCGAACCCGGCACCCGTTACCTGCTCGAGGAAATCTTCAGCGCGCTCGATCATCCCCGCTCCCGGCTGGAGCGAATCGCGGCGGCCGCTCTCATCCAGCGCTACCTCTTTTCCACGCTGCGTGCCTCGCACCGCAACCGTCGCACCGCGCCCTCCCCGCGCATCCAGCGCAGTCTCGCGCACATTGCGGAGCAGGTCGGCGAACTCCCGTCCGTGCCCCAACTGGCGAAAATCGTACGCCTGTCGCCGTCCCGCTTTAAGGCGCGCTTCCGTGAGGAAGTCGGCCTGCCTCCGCGCGAACACGTGCTGCGGCAAAAGCTCTCCGTCGCCCAGATCCGGCTGCGCCGCTCCGGCGCCACGGTCACGGGCGTCGCGCACGAGCTCGGTTTTTCCAGCTCCCAGTATTTCGCCACGGTTTTCCGCCGCTTCACCGGCCTTACGCCCACACAGCATCAGCGGACAAAGTAAGGTCGCAGGCAGGGCTGCGCCCTTCCCGGTCATCCTGTGGCAGGGCGCGCCAAGACTGCGCCCCTCTGATTAGCGCGTCTCGTTTTCAATCACCACGACTTTGCCGTCGCGGAAAACGACCCGAAAGTGTTCGTGCTCCGTACGCGTCGGATAGGACAGGTAATAGGGATAGAACGGATCCCGCAGGCCATAATAATAGCGGTGATAGTAACCGCGATAAAGCGGCACACCGTCGTCGCCTTCGTACGTGACGTAACTCCAGATCTCGCTCGTACCGTTGACATCCGTGCGCTCGCGCGTCCGGTCAGGATCACCAATCGCCAGCTTCACCATGGACTGATCAAAACCTATGGCCACCTTGCCCTCCTTGATCAGTTCTTGCTGCTGACGCGTCAGACGGGAGAAAGCTTCCGGGTTGTCCTTGATGCGGGTGGCGGGTGTCGAACAGCCGGCCAGCACGGCCAAACCGGCGGCGAGAACGAGGGCGACGAGGAGATTTTTCATAAGGAAAGCGGACTGTCTGAACTGGGAAACTAGCCCAACCTCGCGGTTCCTGCAAACATCGAAGATTCTTGCACCCGCCGCCGCCCCCGGGGTTCATCCCACACCCTCATGAAAAATCTCCTACTCTGGGATATTGACGGCACGCTCACGCTTTCCGGCGGTGCGGGCATGAAGGCGTTGCAAGCGGCCCTGCGCCGGGAGTTCCAGCATGAGGGCACTGTCGAGGGCATTAACTTCTCGGGACGCACGGATACCTGGATC
The DNA here is from genome assembly GCA_039936075.1 of Opitutaceae bacterium. GTDB lineage: Bacteria > Verrucomicrobiota > Verrucomicrobiia > Opitutales > Opitutaceae > Opi-474. The sequence continues at coordinate 5,930 of JBDTJA010000102.1, forward strand.
ATGCGGCAGATATTTGCGAAGATCGGGCTTGCCGACAACACGGCCAACCTTGCGCGTCTCCTCGCCGCCTACCTGGCGGAACTCCCCGCCGCGTTGCAAAATCCCGGCAACCGCATCCTGCCGGGCGTGCCCGCCGCCCTGACCGCCGTCGCCGGCCATGGCAGCTGCGTGCAAGCGCTACTCACAGGCAATGTCGAGCGCGGCGCGCGCCTTAAGCTGACGCAGCACGGGCTCTCGGGGTTTTTCGCCTTCGGTGCCTTCGCGGATGACAGCGAACTGCGCAACGATCTTGGCCCCGTCGCGCTGCGTCGCGCGCGTGAACAGCACGGCGTCGAATTTGCCCCTGAGTGCGTCTTTGTGATCGGCGACACGCCCCACGACATCGCCTGCGGCAAGGCCATTGGTGCACAAACCATCGCCGTGGCCACCGGCCACTACACCATTGAAGAACTGCGTGCCGAGACGCCCACGATCGTGTTCGCGGATCTCAGCGATACGGCGTCATTCCTGCGCACGGTCGGCGCCGTGTAGGTGGGGCGTGCGCTCCGCGCGGGGCTTTCTGGGGACGGACGCCGCGCGGCGGAGCGCACGGCCAACCTCAAGCCATGGCGAGGACTACTTCCCCCGCGACTCGATCGCGACCACGCGTCCGCCTTCGAAGATCACGCGCAGCTTTTCGTTATTCCTCCAGCCGTCATCGCCCACCCGGACGCCAGCGCCGACGGCGGACGATCCGCTGACCCCGCCGACGCCCAAGCCGACGGAAAACCTGGGACTGTGATCCTCGTACACCCACACCTCGGACGTGCCCTTCTCCGTGGTGCGGGAGTACGTGCGGTCTGCATTACCGAGGGCCACCTGCACCATGTCGGGCGTGAAGCCGACGGCCACTTGGCCCGCTCGAACTCTTTGCTGCACATCCGCCGGCCAGGTATTAAATAAAGCCTGATGCCCACTGACCCGGGAATCCGTGGTCGAACAACCCGCCACCAGAGCGAAAACGAGACCAGCGACGAGAGCAGGGAGAATTTTCTTCATAGGGATTTTGTTTGCTGGGGCCATACTGGCCTATGCAAATGGACACCGCAACCCTTACCCGGGTTCTCTTCGCCCTATGAAAAAGACTTTCTCCATCGCCATCGGCTCCGACCACGCCGGTTTCACCTACAAGGAGGCCATCAAGGCCATGTTGCTCGCCGAAGGGCACGCCGTGCGCGACTTCGGCACGCACTCGACCGAACGTTGCGATTATCCGGATTTTTGCTTTCCCGTGGCGCGCGCCATCGCGGCCCAAGAGGTGGAACGCGGCATCGTGCTGGGCGGCTCCGGCAACGGCGAAGCCAATGCCGCCAACCGGGTGCGCGGCGTGCGCTGCGGCCTGTGCTGGAACGAACAAATCGCCATCTGGAGCCGCGCGCATAACGACGCCAATTGTCTCTCGATCGGCGAACGCACCGTCACGCAGGACGAGGCGCTCAACATCGTCCGGACGTGGCTCGCCACCGAGTTCGAAGGCGGCCGGCACATCCCACGGATCCAGAAGCTCGACAGCATGGCGTAGGTTTTTGACGCCCAACGCGTACCCGACTCATCGGTGAACTTTCGGGAAATCGAGCCCGCCGACCTCCCCGGACTGTTTTTGGAGCGGGTGGATGCCGTCGAAAACCGCGCCACGTTGGAAGGGGCTGGATTCCATCGGCGTCAAAGGCTGGCTTTGTGAGATCCGTGGCATCCCCGTTGGATTCGTGATCGGCAATGGCCAAAGCGGCGAACTCGAAGTGATCGCGGTCCTGCGAGCGTACGAGGGCAAAGGCATCGGCCGAAAACTTCTCACTCTCGCCCAAGAATGGCGCTTCAGCCAAGGCTGCGGAAAACTCTGGCTGACCACCGGTTGGTCGCCCACCCGTGCATTTCACCTCTATTCGAAGGTCGGCTGGAAGGACACGGGGTTGCGCGATCCCAACAGCGGCATGGGAATGGAGCTGCTTAAGTCGTTGTGTTACAGCCCATCGACAACATCCCACATAATGCTTTGACGTTAATCTAATAATTATTTTGATGTTAAATAGTTATGACAACCCGCTACAAAGGCACGAAGGCAGAAACCGAGGCGCTGAACGTCTACATCAAGCTCATGCGCGCCGCCGAGTCCGTCACCACGCGGGCCCACGCGGTGTTGCCCAAGGACGTCACCCTCGCCCAATTCGGCGCGCTGGAAGCCTTGCTGCACCGTGGTCCACTCAGCCAATCGGATCTCGCCAAGAAGCTGCTCAAGAGCGGCGGTAACATCACTCTCATAGTGGATAACCTCGAGAAAGCCGGTCACGTGGTCCGCGAACGCAGCCAGGCAGATCGCCGCTTCGTCACCGTTTCCCTGACCGAGTCCGGGCGCGACTACATCACCGACCTGTTCCCCAAGGTCGCCGCCAGCATCACTCGCGAGCTCGGCGCCCTCTCTTCCGCCGAACAGTTCACCCTCGGCTGGCTCTGCAAGAAAGTCGGCACCGGCTCCTGCTCCCCCTCCGCTTCCTAATCGCGATTTGCTTTTTAAATTTTCTCGATACTTTGAGTTCAAAATATCCACTCATTACCCTCTAGCTTTAATTCGAATAGAAAACACCCCCAATACCATGAACCTGCACGGCCTCCATCATATCACCGCTATCACCTCCGACGCTCGCCAGAACGTGGATTTCTACACCCGCGTACTCGGCCTGCGCTTCGTGAAGAAGTCGGTCAACCAGGACGACCCGGGCACCTATCATCTCTACTATGGCGACTACGCCGGCTCCCCCAGCACGATCCTCACGTTCTTCCCATGGGCCGGCGTTAGACGCGGCCGGCCCGGTCATGGCCAAGCGTACGCCACCGCGTATTCCGTGCCGCCCGATTCTCTCTCTTACTGGCAGGATCGGTTCGTCAAACTCGGCGTGCCAACCGCCGATATCGAATCCCGCTTCGACGATGAAGTCCTGCCCTTCTTCGATCACGATGGCTTGCGTCTCGAACTCGTCGCGACCGCCGAGTCTGATCTGCGTACGCCCGCTCCGTCGAAGGATGTGCCCGCGGCCAAGGCCATTCGTGGTTTTCACAGCTCCACGCTCGGCCTGATTCACGCCAAGCCCACCGCCGGCGTTTTGGTCGACGCCATGGGCTACCGCCAAGTTGCCCAAGCCGGTCTGCGTACCCGCTACACCGTCGCGGCCGGCGGCCCTGGCACGTACGTGGATCTTTTGACCGATCCGACACTCCCGCGCGGCCTGAACGGCGCCGGCACCATCCACCATGTCGCTTTTCGCACACCCGATGACGCCAACCAAGAGGCGGCGCTGAAAGAGCTCCACACTCGCGGCCTCTCCTCGAGTCCCATCATTGATCGCGCCTATTTCAAATCGCTCTACTACCGCGAGCCGGGTGGCGTGCTGTTTGAAATCGCCACCGATCAGCCCGGCTTCGCGATCGATGAGCCCGTCGAAACCCTTGGCTCGCGCCTCTCGCTGCCCCCGCGCCTCGAGCCGCATCGCGCCGAGATCGAAGCCGCCCTGCCCAAATTGTACTAACATTCTCGGACGGGCGCCGTCTCGCTGCGCCAGATCCCTGATCCATCACGGGAGCGGCAAGTCTGCGCCCCTCCACTCTCATCCACAAAATTCGATTCTCTGCCCATGCCTCTCACCGACTATCATCATCTCTTCGAAGCCGAGACTAACCTGCCCGCCGTAGATTCGTCGAAGGTAGTTTTACCACCGCTTCTCCTCCTCCACGGTACCGGGGGCGATGAGCACGATCTCCTGCCCCTTGGCCGCGCACTCTCACCCGGCTCCGCGCTGCTGAGTCTACGTGGCAACGTCAGCGAACACGGCGCGCCGCGTTTCTTCGCACGCCTCGGCGAGGGTCGTTTCGATCCCGCCGAAGTCACGCGTCGAACGCATGAGCTCGCCGACTTCATCGCCGACGCGACCAAGCGGTATGGCCTCGATTCCACTCAACTGATTGCCATCGGCTTTTCCAATGGCGCCAACATCGCCGCGACGCTCCTGCAACTGCGGCCCGAATCACTCGGCGGCGCCGTGCTGCTGCGCCCCATGGTCGTGCTCGATCAGGCCGCGCGCACCGGCACCCTCACCGGCATACGCGTGCTCATCGCCAGCGGCACGCAGGACCCGATCGTGCCGAATGACCACCCGTCCCGCCTCGCCGCTCTTCTGCGGACGGGTGGCGCCGAGGTTACGTTGCACATGTCTGCCGCGGGACACGGCCTGGTCACCGCCGACGTTACCGCCGCAAAAAAATTCCTCGCGGACCGTTAGACAAAGCTCTGGACGGTGTGCATGCTCCGGTCATGAGCATGCTCTACCGCCGTCTCGGTTCGTCCGGTCTTAAAGTCAGCGCGCTGTCGTTCGGCGCGTGGGTCACCTTCGGCAATCAGATCAAGGATGGCGTCGCGACGAAGCTCTTGGAAACCGCCTACGACGCGGGCGTAAATTTTTTTGACAACGCCGAGACTTACGCCGACGGCGAAGCCGAGCGCGTCATGGGCGCGATTCTGAAAAAATCCAGCTGGCCGCGCGACACGTTCCTCGTCTCGAGCAAAGTTTTCTTCGGGGCCGAGCGCGACGGCCCCAACCAGACCGGCCTCTCCCGGAAGCACGTCATCGAGGCCTGTGACGCTGCGCTCCAACGCCTGCAGGTTGACTACCTTGACCTTTATTACTGCCACCGTCCCGATCCCGACACGCCGATCGAGGAAACCGCCCGCGCAATGCACGACCTGATCACGCGCGGCAAGGTGCTCTATTGGGGCACCAGTGAGTGGAGCGCCGCGGAAATCGCAAAAGCCTTCGTGGTCTGCCAGCATCTCAACCTGCATCGGCCGATCGTCGAGCAGCCGCAGTATAATCTGTTCCACCGCACCCGCGTCGAAATCGAATACGCTCCATTTTATCTGACGCCCGGCCTCGGCACCACCGTGTGGTCGCCCCTCGCGTCGGGGCTGCTCACGGGAAAGTATAACAACGGCGTGCCCGCCGATTCGCGCCTCAATACCCCGAACATGGCCTGGCTAAAGGATCGCATGACCGGCGATCCGACGTATCCCGCCAAGATCAACGCTGTCCAGCAACTCGCGACCATCGCGACCGACCTCGATACCAGCCTGCCCTGCCTCGCACTCGCATGGTGCCTGAAAAACCCGCATGTTAGCTCCGTCATCCTCGGAGCCTCACGGCCCGAGCAGCTCACAGAAAATTTCGGCGCTCTCGCCATCCTCGACCGGTTGACCCCCGCCCTGATGGCGCGAATCGACGCCATCTCGAAACCCGTGGCCGAATAGGAACGGCGGATGGCGTCGGCCGCCGGCTTGCAGGCGCTTTATTCGAACTCAGCGAGAGGCAGCTCACTCCCTACCTTAAACGAGCCGGTAAATCCGCTTCGCGGTGCCCATGCCGATGGCGGTTTGTTCGTCCTCACTTAGTTCACACAGAAGCTCCGACGTCGTCCGCAGCCACCCCGGCAGATCAAACGTCAGGTCGCACAGCGGCCAGTCGCTGCCCCACATCAGTCGCTGGGGCGTGAAACATTTCAGGCAGTGATCGAAATACGGCCGCACCTGCGGCGTCATCGGTTGCGCGGGATCGCAGCAACTCGCCAACCCCGAAAATTTGCAGACCACGTTCGGCTGCTCCGCCAGTTTCTGCAGGTTCTCTCGCCAGGGATCGAGCTGCCCGCCCGCAATGTCCGGCACGCCGGCGTGATCGAGCACGAACTGCGTCGCAGGACACCTCGCGACCAGCGCCGTGACCGTGGGTAGCAAAGGCGGACGCAAACAGAGGTCAAATGTGAGTCCCAATTCCGGCAGCCTCCGCAGATTTTCGGAAAACGTCAGCGTCGACGAGAACTCGTCCGGCATCGTGTGCAGCACCCGGCGCACACCGCGGACCCGGCCGTTTCCGGCCAGCTGCTCAATCTGCGTGGCAAAATCCGCCGATTCCGGCCACGCGCCCGCGATGATGGCTGCGATGGGTAATTCTCCGCGGTCCTTGGCGGCTACGCGCGAGATAAAATCCACCTCGGCCAGCTGTTGCGCGGCCGGGACATCCGCCTCCAAAAACATCAGCGATTTCACCCGCATATCCCGCGGAGGGTCCGACGCCGCCGCGCGATAGTGGGCCAGCGGGAACGGACGGTTCAACGCCGGGACGGCCACGCCCCACGCGTACGTAAACTTCTCCGGATAGAGCAGGTGGACGTGGGTATCGATAAGCTCCATGGGGATCGCTAGCATGGCCCGCGATGACAGCCGGGGCGACTCGGTTTTCACCAGCGACAGCGGCCGGCTCAGTATCCAGGTAAGCCGTGCGCTCCGCGCGCGGCAGTTGATCTCGATCGACGCCCAGCGTCGGACCCAGCCAGTCGCACGCGGAGCGCGCGATCCACCCATCGCGGCAAAAAAAAGGCCCGACGCATTGCTGCGTCGGGCCCGAAATTTTACCAGCTGGCTTATTCGCCGGCCGCGAGCAGCTGTTTCATCTGCTCCTTGATCTGCTTCTGCTTCGACTCGAACAGCCACACCCGTTCGGCGAGTGCGGCGGTTTCCTGATTGAGCGACTGTTTGTTGGCCTTGTAGTTCGCCTGTTCCTGTTCGATTTCCGCCTGCTTCACCATGGCCTGGTCCATTTGATTCTGCATCAGCACCTCAGCTTCGTTCATCGCGGCTTCGCGCTCGGCGAGGGTCTTGGTCTGGTGCTGCAGGTCTTCGCGCAGGACCTCGACTTCATTCCGCGCGGCGGCGGCCTTGGCGAGGTTCTGCTTGGTGAGGAGGAGCTCGGTTTCGAGTTTTTGCTGCGCGGCCTCGAGCTCGGCCTTCTTCGGCCCAAGATCCTTCAGTGCCCGGGCGAGCTGGTCTTCGCGACCGGCGATTTCATCGGCAGACTTGCGCTGCTCGGCCGCCAGGGCCTCGCGCTGAGCCTTGATCTGTTCAGTCTCAGCCTGAACGGCGGCGGCGGTCTTCTCCAGCGCGGCGCGGTCCTTGGCAAATTTCGCCTGGATCTGGATGGCGACCAGGCGCTCGGATTCCCACTTTTCCTGGTCCATCGTGAACTGCTCCACGGCCTCGTTGTGGGCCGCCTCCTTCATCGAGAGCGATTTCTTGAGGTGAGCCAGTTCGGTTTCGCGCGTCGCCAGACGGGCGTGGGCTTCTTCGGCGGCCACCTTGGCCTCCGCCTGCAGTTGCGTCTGGGTCTGGCTCCAGCTGGCGCGCTCACGCTCGAGCTTGGCCGTCGCTTGGTGCAGTAGCAGCTGGGCGGATTCGAGTTTTTCCTGCTCGACCACGATTTGTTCAGCCTGCTTTTGAACTTGGACCACCGCTGCTTCGCGCTGGATCAGTTCGGCCTCGGTCTTGGCCAGAGCTGCCTGGGATGCGGCGGTGTCGCGCTCGTGCTTTTCCTTGGCCTTCGCCAGCGCGACTTGCTCGATCACGAGCTGCTTCATCTTTACCTCGATTTCCTTCTGGGCCGCGCGCGTCTCGCCCGTCTCGCTGCGCTCTTCCTCAAGCTGAGCCTTGGCATCGGCAAGCTGCTGCATCTCGACCTGGAGCCGGTCCTGCGCGGCATCGAGCTGACGGCTTTTTTCCGCGAGCGCCTGCTCGCGCTTGGCGAGGTCAACATTCTCGGCGCGCGCCACCGTATCCGTCGTCTTGCGGGTGGCCATTTCGGTCTCAAATTTCTTCCGCGCCTGGGTCAGCAGCATTTGCTCGGTCTCGAGCTTCTCCCGGTCGGCCTCAAAATCCGTCTCGATTTTCAGGTCGGCGGCGGACTTCCTCCCCGGCACCGGGAATGGCGGGGCCGTCCGGAGGCGCGTGACCTCTTGCTCGAGTTCCATCGCCCGCGCCTTCGCCTGTGTCATCGCATCGCGCGTGGTCTTGAGTTCGATCGCAAGCTGGTCCGATTCGCCGGGGGCCGGCAGCGCCATCGGCATACCGGTGCCGGGAAAGCCTGCGCGGGAACCGTGCACGGGCGGACGCGCGTCCGCATCGGTCAACTGCATCATCAACTCGCTCCACTCGTCCAGCCGCGCCGAACGTGTCGAACCGAGTTCCGGCTTCAGCGTCGTGTAAATGCGTTCAACCATCGCGCGCAGGTCGATCGGATGGTGAAACAGATCCTTCACTCCCACGCGGATGGCGCGGATGACATTCTCCAGGGCAAGTTCTTCGCTCACCACCAACACCGGGGTGTCTTTCTGCCAGCGGCGGATGGACTCGACGAATGCCAACGGGTCATCCTGCAGGTTGCGGTGATCGACGATGATCAGCGAGAAGCGCTCGCCCCGCAGTTCCGCCACCAGCTCGGCCTCGGCGGGCAGATCGCGCCAGTAAAATCCGGTGTCGCCCACGAGGATGGAATGGGCCTGCGTTTCGTTTTGGAGTTTGCGGGCGAGGAGGATTTTGGCGGACATGGTGGGAAATGATTTTCGGGGCGGCTTTACCCTCGGGAGTTCATGTAATGATTTCTCGTCTCGAAATGCCAGCAACCGGTGGTCAATTTCCAGTAAATCCCGAGCGGTCAAATCCCCGTAAAAAAACCGCGCATCGCCTTCTCTCTCGATTTTGTATTCACTGCGGCCTTTCCTCCCCGTCCCCCCAGCGCCTTTCTTATTCCACCCATGGCCAACGACTCCGTCTGCTTCCTCGAACAAACCGATTTCTCGCTGCTCCTGGCCCGTAGTGCGGCCGGCGTACAGCCGTTGCGGCTTGAGGCGTTGCAGGAAGTACCCCTCGCTGATGCCGCCGCGCTGAATGCTGCAGTCCGCGAAGTTTTTGCCTCTGAATCCGCCTCGGTGGTATGCGCGCTCCGCCCCAAGCCGCGCCTCCTCCATCTCGCAACGGCCGACGACGCCCGACTCAATCCCGGTCTCGCCGGCGCCCGCCAGTTCGCCACCACGCTGCCCACGCTGAGCAGCCTGCCGCCGGGGTGGCTCGCCGCCGCCCAGGCGCGGGATGGTGTCGCGCCCGGGTCCGCGCCGTGGCTGATGTCTGTCACGTCCGCAGAAGGTCAGGCCGCCGCGACCACGCTGCTCGACACCCTGCAGCTCAAGACCGTCCGTCGCGTTTCTGCCACCCTCAACACTGCTGGGGCTTTCGCCAGCAATGTCGCCGCGCCCACGTGGCTCCTGGAAATCGGCGAACTCAGTTCGCACGCGCTGCTGATTAGCGCCGACGGGGTGCTGGCCGCAGGCTTGGTGTCGCTCAATCTCGAACGCATTGCCGAGGCCGTGCAGGCCGAGCTCGGCCTCAAGTTCCGCGGCTCCGCCATCAAGCTGTTTTTCAATCCGGTCTATGATTACAACGACGTTGGTCCCAAGATCGCCGCGCGCATTGCCGCCGCCCTAAAATCCGAGCTCGCTGCCCTCCGAGGCGCGAATCCCGCTCCCGTCGCCCTCGCGTGCGCGGGACTCCCCGCTGCCCAGCACTGGTTCACGACGCAACTCGCCGCCGCTCTGGAGCTCGCACCGATTGTCCCCCCGGCCGTCTCGGGACTCACCTTCGCCAGCCCGGAACTCGAGGCGACGATCTCACCGGCTTGGTTCGGCTTTCTGCGTCTGATCGCCACCGGCGGCACTGGCGCATGGGAATCCGAGTGGCTCAAGCTCGACACCATCGCGTTGCCCGTCGCGACGAAGGCGCCCGCTCCCACGCCAGCTCCCGCCCCCGCTCCGGCCCCTGTGGTCAGGACCCCCGCCGCCGTCATCGCTCCGCCCGCGCCCAAACTAGCCCCGGTTACTCCCGCCTCGGCGCCCGCCCCGGTCGCCCCGAAACCCGTCGCGCCCAAGCCGGCCGTGCCCGCGCCGTTTCCGATGCCGGATTCAAATCCGGCGCCTCGTGCGGCCGCTGCGACTCCCGCGGCCAAGCCAGCAGCCACTGCGGCTCCTGCGCCCACCCCCACTCCGGCTGCGCCCGCGCCGAAACTGATCGCGCCGAAACCCGTTACGCCGATTCCCGCTCCCGCTCCGGCGAAAGCCGCGCCCGCACCGGCTTCGGCGCCCGCCAAACCCACTCCGGCTCCTGCATCCAAGCCGGGCGCGACGGCAAAGCCCGCCAGCACGCCGTCCGCCGTCAGTTATTCTTCCAAGACCATAGGTGCCGAAAAATCCGCGGCTGCCGCTCCGAAAAAAACCACACCGCCGCCACCGGTGGCACTGCCGGTCAATACACTGCCGATGGCAGAGCTGCCGCCGTCCAAGCCTCTCCGTAAAAACAAGGCCGTGCTGGTCGTCGTGGCTTTGCTCCTTGTTTTCGGCATCGGCGGATATTTCTTTGTTCAATGGCAATCGAAGGAAGCCGCCCGCCTCAACGACGAGAAGGCCAGGGCCGAACAGCGTCTTCAGGTGGAAATCGCCAAGACCCGCGCCGTCGAAGCGAAAGCTCACGCCGAAGCCGAGGCACGGAAAAAGCTCGAGGCGGAGGTCGCGCAGAAGCTGGCCGACGCCGAAGCCGGCCGTCAGCGCGCCGAGACTGACGCCCGTCAGCAGACCGCCGCTCGTCTGGCCAACGCTCGCGGTGCACTGACGATCGAGTCCGATCCCGCCGGCGCGATGGTGACGGTTGGCGATTTGTCGCCGCGCCCGACTCCAGCGTCGTACACGGATCTCAAGATTGGCAAATATCCCGTCAGCATTGCGCTCCCTCTCTACGACACCGCTCAGCTCGAGCTCGAAGTGAAGGACGGTGGCACCACCGACTCGGGGGTGGTGAAACTCGTCAAGATTCTCGGCTCGCTCGAGCTCATCACCGAACCCTCCGGCGTCGCGTATGAAGTGAAGCCCGCCAACGCCCTATTCGTCGCCGCCGATTCACGCCGCACCGGCCACACACCTGATACGCTGACCGACCTTATCCCAGGCGACTATACCGTCACCTTCGTGCGCGAAGGTTGGATGCCGCAAGTCGAGACCGCGACGATCGCGCGCGACGTGACGGCGCACGTGAAGGGGGTCTTCCCGAACGGCATCGTCAAAATCAGCAGCAAGCCCGCTGGCGCCGTCGTCTCCCGCGATGGCGTCCGCGCGGGAGTTACTCCCCTCACCCTCTCGGACCAGCAGCCCGGCGAAGCCAACTATGTCCTCACCCTGCCGGGGTATGCGCCTGAGCCGGTCACGGGCCGCATCGTCGGCGGTCAGGAGCTCGATCTTTCCCCCACGCTCGAACTGTACGATCACCTATCCAAGTTGAGCGATCTCGACCAGCCGCCCAAGGTCCTCACGACCGTGCAGCCGAAAATCCCTTATGAGTTCCGCCTCGCGCGCAAGAGTGCCCAGGTGAACATCGAGCTCACGGTGACCCGCGATGGCACGCCGAAGGACCTCGTCGTACTCCCCGGCTCTGATCGCACGCTGAGCGCCGCCTGCCTCACGGCCGCCGCCCAATGGAAATTCCGACCCGGCTCACTTCATGGCAAACCCGCCAACGTGCGCATGATTGTGCCGTTCGCGGTCGAGGCAGGAGAGGAATGACGCGAGGCAATTCTTCCCGCCGGCAGGGCTTCTCGCAACCGCTTCGCAACATTCCCCGGCCGCCTCAGACGCAGGCTTGCCGGGGCCATGCCAGACCCTCAGCGTCAGGTTTTTGGACATGGCATTTCCTCCTCCGCCCGCCATCCTTGCCTCGCACGACCTGCGGATCACGGATCTCGAGAAATCTCCCACCGAAGCCTGGTTGCGCATCTACGCCTGGATGCAACTGGCTCGGATCGGGGATAATCGCATCCTCGACCTCTTCCGCCAGGGGCTGATCAAGGGCACCGTCACGGGCGGACAGGGCAACGAGGGCTTGATCGTCCCGCTCGCGCTGTTGGCCGACAAGGCCATTGACGTGGTGTCTTTCTCCCACCGCGACTTCGGCGGCCATCTCATCTGGGGCCACCATCTCTGCGACCATCTCAACCAGTATTTCGCCAACGCCGCCAGCCCCACCCAAGGCCGCGAGGGCAATATCCACCATGGCGATCCCGCGGCGCACTCGCTGCCGATGATTTCGCACCTTGGTGCCATGCTGTCCAACGTCGCTGGCATGACGGATTCCCAGCGCCGCTTCGGCCGCTCCGCCGTGGGCTTCACTTTCTTTGGGGACGGCGCGTCGAGCACGGGTGACGTGCATGAATCGCTCAACCTGGCGTCGCTGCTTTCCCTGCCGGTCATCTTCGTCATCGAGAACAACGGCTATGCCTACTCGACGCCGATGAACGAACAGTTCACCGCCGGCACTGAACTATGGCGCCGCGCCGCCGGCTACGGGATGGAGGGCATCAAAATCGACGCCACCGATGTCGAGAGCTGCACCCGCGCGCTCGCCGCCGCCATCGCCAAGGTTCGCGCAACCTCGCGCCCAATCCTGATCGAGGCCCAAACCCTGCGCCTGCGCGGCCACGCCGCCTACGATACGTGCGACTACATGAAGCCGGGCGAGGCCGAGGCCTACGTCGCCCGGGATCCACTCCCGGCTTTTCGCGCGCGTCTCGCCGCCGCCGGACACGCCGCAAAGCTCACAGCCATCGACACGGAGATCGCCTCATTTGTCGAAGCCGCCATCAAGGTCTCGCTCGCCATGCCCAAACTCACGGCCGACGGCATGGAAGCCGGCCTCTTCGCCCAGGCGTCGGCGCCGCTGGCCTGGCAGACGACCCCCGCCGCGCCCGTTTCACTCAATCTCGCCCAGGCCCTCAATGCCGGCCTGCGCAAAATCCTCGCCGAGCGACCTGAGTCCATTCTCCTCGGCCAGGATATTGGCACGTATGGCGGCGCGTTTAAGGTGACCGACGGCCTGCTCAAGGACTTCGGCCGCCCTCGCGTGCTCAACACCCCGCTCGCCGAAAGCGCCTGCACCGGCTACGCTATCGGCCTCGCCGTCAACGGCCACCGGCCCATCGAGGAATTCCAGTTCGCCGATTTCTCGACCGAGGCCGTCACGCAGATCGCGCTCAACGCCGGCACCTATCACTTCCGCTCTGGCGCGGCTTGCCCTCTGGTCCTGCGTTTTCCCTGCGGTGGTGGTCTGACCTTCGGCTCGTTTCACTCCCAGGAACTCGAATCGCTCTTCCTGTCCATGCCGGGGATCAAGGCACTCTATCCGAGTACCTCCCAGGATGCGTTTGACGCGCTGCTCGCGGCGTATGAGGACAACAACCCGGTCATTCTCTTTGAGCACAAGGCGCTCTATCGCCGCGGCAAACAATCCGTCGCGTGGAATCCGAATTACCGCCAAGTCTGGACCCCGCGCCAGCTGCGCACCGGTGACTACGCGACGTTCGTCACGTATGGCGAAATGGTTCACCTCGCCGAGGAAGCCGGTGACTACCTCACCTCCGAATACGACGTGAAGTTCGACCTCTTTGACTTGCGCGCTCTGTCGCCGCTCAACCTCGACTCCATCAAGACCTCCCTCGCGCGCACGGGCCGTCTCATTGTGTTGCACGAGGGTCGCCGCACGCACGGGTTCGGCGCCGAACTCGTTGCTCGCCTGACCGAGGAGCATTTTTCCGCGCTCAAGGCCGCGCCACTGCGGATTGGCTCGATGGATTTGCCCGTGCCGTTCGCGCCCGAGCTTGAGGCGGTGTACCGTCCGACCAAGGACAAGGTCATCGAGCAGATCGCCGCTTGGATGGGCTGATACTCGGCGGTTGCCGAACGCCGAATGTTCGTTCGTGCTGACGACCGCACATGGCAGGTCGCAACTCACCCATTCCTCGCGCCGCTTGGAGCCGCATCCGCCTCTTCGCGATGGATGTGGACGGCATCCTGACTGACGGCACCGTGCAGATTTCGTCGGACGGCACCGAGACCAAATCGTTCTCCATCCTCGACGGCCTCGGCCTCGTCCGCCTGAACAAAGCCGGCCTCGCCACCGCGTGGATCAGCGGTCGCGCGTCCGGGGCCACCACCGTCCGCGCCACCGAGTTGAAGATTCCGCATGTTGTGCAAGGGCGCATCGACAAGCTCACCGCCCTGCAGGAACTCGCCGTGCAACTGAAGCTCGCTTCCGCCGAGTGCGTTTACATGGGCGACGACGATATTGATGCGCCCGCCCTCGCTTGGGCAGGCATCGGGGTGTCGGTCCCCGGCGCCATGCCGGCCGCGCACAAGGCCGCCCGGCTCGTTACCCGCCGCCCCGCCGGTCACGGCGCCGTCCGGGAAATTTGCGAACTCCTCCTCGCCTCGCGTGTCGCACGCTGAACCGGTGAAACGTCCCGTCCGCATCTTTTTTTTGTTCACGGCCTGCGGCCTCATCGGCGCCGGCGCGGCGTCCACTCTCGCACCCGCCATCAACTGGGTCGCCCCGCTGTTCACCAAGGACAATTTTCATTCGATGACCGTGCGCGGCGCGCGGGCCAGCTTCCCCTCCAGCGACGAGGTCAAGGTCGAGCAGTTGAATCTCACGGTCTACTCGGGCGACGCCGCGAAGAAGATCGAAACCGTGATCGTCAGTCCCGCCGCGACGTTTTTGCCGCGAAAAAATTATGCCAGCGGCGAGACCGGCGTGCAGGTGACCCGCGATGACATCGAGGCCTCGGGCATCCACTGGACTTACGATCATGCCGAGAAAAAGGTTTCGCTGACCGGCCACGTGCGGATAGTTTTCAACGCTGAACTCAAAGGGATCCTGAAATGAAACTCCTGCCTTTCCTCTGCGGCTGCCTTTTGGGCGTGTGTGGTTCCGCCTACGCGGCCGAACCGGTCGCCCAAAAGACCACCCTCGATTGCGATCACGCGGAAATGTGGAGCGTGGGCAACGAGACCCGCGGCGTCTGCACCGGCGCGGTCACGTTGACCGGCACCGATCTCAAGATTCTCTGCGACAAGCTCGAATTCACCGCCGTGGGCGTGGGCGACAAGACCGCCACGCTCCCCGCGCTGGACAAATTCAAGTACATGCTCGCGACCGGTCATGTCGTCATCATCCAGGGCGACCGTGAGGTCACCTGCGGTCGCGCCGAGGTGCTACCGCGCGAGGACAAGGTCGTCCTGACGGAAAATCCCGTCTTGATTGACCATGGTACGGATTGGACGACCAAGGGCGACAAGATGACCATGCTCCGCGGCGAACGCCGGGTCATCGTGGAAAATTCCCGGGTTACCGGCCCCGCCCTGCGCGATCTTGGCTACGACAAGAACCCGCTCCCCGCACCCGCGACGGGCGGCACCAAGGCCCCTCCCGGTAAATGAGCCCGTCCGTTGCCACGCCCCCGGCTCCCACCGCGCTCGCGGAAATCCGCACCAAGGACCTCGTCAAATCCTTCGGCCCGCGCACCGTGGTGGACGGCGTCAACCTGCACTTCGCCGCTGGCGAGGTCGTAGGACTCCTTGGCCCCAACGGCGCCGGGAAGACGACCACGTTTTACATGATCGTCGGCCTCGTGCCCGCCACCTCGGGTCACGTGACCATGGATGGCAAGGACATCACCCGCCTGCGCATGCACGAGCGCGCGCGCCACGGGATTGGCTACCTGCCGCAGGAGCCGTCCATTTTCCGCAAGCTCACCGTCGCGGAAAACCTCCTCGCCATCGTCGAGGCGATCGGGCTCCCGCGTCCCGAGCGCGCCGCCCGCGTGCAACAGCATCTCGAAGAGCTCAATCTCAGCCACGTCGCCAGCCAGAAGGCCTACACCCTCTCCGGCGGAGAACGCCGCCGTCTTGAGATCGCCCGCGCCCTCGTCACCTCGCCGAAGTTCCTGCTGATGGACGAGCCGTTCGCCGCCATCGACCCGATCTCCGTGACCGAGGTGCAGCGCATCATTCTCAAGCTCAAGGCGCGCGGCATCGGCGTCGTCGTCTCCGACCACAACGTCCGCGAAACCCTCCGCATCGTCGATCGCGCCTACCTCATCCACAAGGGCAAGGTGCTGACCGAGGGTAGCGGCCAGTTCCTCATCAAGGACGACCAGGCCCGGAAATTCTACCTCGGCGAGGATTTTGACCGGACCCTGCACCCTTGGTAGCCGCGCTGGTTTAGGCTTCAACCCCGCCCTCCCTGCTTCCACGCTCTGGCCGGCCAGCCTCGTTCCCGCCGCCCGCCGCCTCCTGCCTCTCTCCCCATGCAAAAAGCCATCCACGGCATCACTGTCGCGCACTTCCTCGACACTTATCGCGGCAAGCTAAAGCTGGAGGTTGTCACCGGCGAGGCCGGTCTGCACCGGCTCATTCGCGAGGGCAGCATCAACCGCCCCTCCCTCGCGCTGACCGGCTTCTTCAAATATTTCGCGAACAAGCGCATCCAGGTTCTCGGCGCCGCCGAGATGACATACCTCAAAACGCTGTCGCAGGAGAAGCAGGTCGAGATTTTCCAAGGTATGGTGAAGCGCCATATTCCGTGCTTCGTGCTGACGCGCAATTTCAACGCCACCCAGCCCATGCTCGCGGTCGCCGCGGAGATGAACCTCCCCATCCTGCGCACGCCGATGATCACGATGAATTTCGTGAATCTCGCCACCCTCTGCATTGATAACGAGTTCGCCCCCCACTCCACCGAGCACGCCACGACGCTCGATATCAAGGGCGTCGGCGTGATGATGCGCGGCGCCAGTGGCGTGGGTAAAAGCGAATGCGCCCTCGCCCTGATCGAGCGTGGCCACTCGCTCGTCGCCGACGATCTCACCGTCATCAAGCTCCTCGACGAACGCGAGCTCATGGCCACCAGCCGCCCGCTCAACCGTGGCTGGATGGAATGCCGCGGCATCGGCATCATCAATATCGCCGAGATGTTCGGGGTAAAATCCATCCGCCTTGAGAAGCGCATCGACCTCGTGATCTCTCTCCAGGAATGGACGCCCGAAGTCGTGGAGGAGCGCACCGGTCTCGAGGAAAATTACTACGAGATGCTGGGCCTCAAGGTTCCGCATATCGAACTTTACGTCCGCCCCGGCCGCGACATGGCCCGCCTCGTCGAGGTCGCCGCCCTCACGCAGGCCTTGAAAAAAATGGGTCACGATCCCGCCAAGGATTTCAATGACCGCCTGATTTCGTTCATGTCGCGTCAGACGGTTGGAAAAGTCCTCCCCATCAAGCCGGTCGAGCGCGAGGAAGGCCCGATCAGCCCTCTCCGCGGCACGTAATGACCCCGCGCGACGGGTCGCGTCCTCGCGTTCGCGATCGAGTCATGATTCTACTCGCAACCCGCTACTGACTACCCGCTACTTTTCCGATGCCCGACTCCTCTCCTCGTTTCGACGGCCGCAAGCCCGATCAACTTCGCCCCATCACGTTCGAGGCCAACATCGCGCCCCACGCGACCGGCTCCGTGCTCGTGTCGTTTGGCGCCACCCGCGTCATCTGCTCCGCGATGATCGAGCCCAAGGTGCCCAGCTGGATGCGCCAGCAGGGCGTCAAGGGCGGCTGGCTCACCGCCGAGTACTCGATGCTCCCCTATTCGACCCTCGAGCGGAAGCCGCGCGACATCTCCAAGGGCAAGCTCGACGGCCGCACCGTCGAGATCCAGCGCCTCATCGGCCGCTCGCTTCGGGCCGTGGTCGATCTGCAAAAACTCGGCGACAACACCCTTTGGATCGACTGCGACGTGCTCCAGGCCGACGGCGGCACCCGCACTGCCTCGATCACCGGCGCCTACCTCGCCGCCCGGCTCGCCGTGCAGAAACTCATTGATGAAAAGCGCCTCGGCGAAAACCCGCTCGCCGATTCCGTCGCCGCCGTCAGCGTCGGCCTGTACGATGGCCGCGAGCTGCTCGACCTGAATTACGTCGAGGACAAGGACGCCCAAGTGGACGCCAACGTCGTCATGACTGGCCGCGGCCAGTTCGTCGAAGTACAAAGCAGTGGCGAAGAGTCGACGTTCTCGCCCGAACAGTTACAAAGCCTCCTAACGATGGCGCAAAAGGGTCTCAAGGATTTGTCCGCGCTCCAGACTGCGTTCCTGACCAAGCAGCTCCTCAAGTTCTAGGCGGATCACAGCCCGGCCGTCAGGTGACGATCTGGAAAAAGGTGACAACGGCGCGCATCAGTAAATTTGATCTGATTTGGCCCCATTTCTGATGCCGGCCGAGGCAGCTTTAAAAGCCGAGTAGCGGCATCAGGTTTATCCTGATGCCCCACGCGGTTGTTTCTCTGATTTCGGCCGGAGTCCAATTCGCGTATTTTGAATGGAACAAACGTTAGGATTACACTCCGGACCCTTTCCAGCGCTCCTTATCTTTTCCTCTGACCCCCGGATTTCCAGAACCACAACCCACACTTCGTCTGACTGCGCTTTTCGCTATGAAAAATTTATCCCTCGGAAGAACCCTTCTTCCCGTTCTCGTGACCGCCGTGCTTTTGCTGGCCCCCGCTCGTGCTTCGGCCCAGTCCGTCGCCGTTTGGTTGGACGGATCTCTCACCGACGGCGGCAATGGCATCCCAAACCGGATAAGTTCCCTAGGCTATACCGTCACATTGGTTAGTACGGCTGATCTGGAAAACGCGAACTTTCTGGCCTCCTACGACGCGATTGTCTTAAGCCGTTACGGATCCAATTTTGGAACGTACCTCACGGCCGCCGCTGCAACCAATGTCTCTGCCTATGTCGGGCACGGCGCGTCCCAAGGCGGCGTGGCGATTTTCACGAATGACTTGGCGGATAACCTCGGGCCCAGCGGTCACGGCGGTGATCCCTTCGATCCGAATCTCGACGCGTTGTTTGTCAACGCGGTCACTTTCGCGGCGGCCAGCCACCATGGTTTCATCGGCGAATTCAATGGCGCGGTCATGGCGATGGATTCCAACACCGCGGGTGCGCCTGCCCTCGGGTTTTTTCAGGGTTCGGCCGATAGCATGCATGGCTTCGGGCCCGATTTCACCTACGGCGTCGGCCCGATTGGCGCCGGTAACCCCATCGATGCAGGCGTAACATTCCCCTTCACCGACACGGACCACTCCACGTATCTCACAACGATCACCGGTGCTGATCCGGCCAATATTGTCGACATCTACACCAATGATGCCATCGCCGGCACACCGGCCGTTCTCGCCAACGGATTCGTGATCCACGGCGGCGGGATGACTCCCGTGCCCGAGCCGTCCACCTACGGTCTCTGCGGCAGCCTGCTCGTCGCCGGCCTGGCGTTTTATCGCAAGATGAAGCGCGGCGTCGCCCCGACGGTTTAATTCGACCTAAAAAAGACTCATCGCTTACGTCAGTTTTTGATCAGCCGCTCCTTCCCGGGGCGGCTGATTTGTTTTTTATCCTTCCGGCGGACCGGGCGGTGCCCAACCGGTTCAGAGCCATCGGACGTCGCGGCTCGGTGGCTTCAGCTCGGGCCGGCCGGACGAAACTATTCCGTCACGCGCTGGACTTCGCCGAAATTGCCGCTCTCACACGCCTGGACGAAACTCTCCGTCACGCTCTTCAATTCTTCCCAGCGCGCCCGGATTTTCTTCGCCTCCTCCGGTGTGATCTTGTTGTCCGCCGCGGAGGACGCGATCGTCGCGAGCA
>JBDTJA010000103.1:0-13860 GCA_039936075.1 Opitutaceae bacterium
CGACGGCGACGGCGGGATCGATGCCCGTCGCGTTCGGGCGCGATCTTTCGCGCCCACGCCGCCGCAGGGCCCGACCGCACTCCACCGGACCGCAGCGACATGGGAGCGGAAGGAGGATGCAGGGCAAGTGACAAGTCGGAGGAGTCTGCGACGGAGAACTGGCTCGCGACGTGCCGCTTGGGTCCGCGTTGTTGTTCGCCAGCGCACGCGAGCCGCTCACCTTCCACCGAGCAAGACGAGCCTCACGACTCGCGCTTGCTTATTTCCAGAAGCCGCGAGCAAAAGCCCGTGCCGCCCACATAACAAAGATCATCCAAGCAATGCCGAACGCCACGTTGAGGAGAGCGACACCAACGCGACCATTTCGCTTCGATCTTAGAACATAAAAAGCCGCAGCTCCACACATTGCAGGGTAAAGAAAAAAAGCAAACCACTCATTCAATCCGGACACCTTTTTAAGCCCAACGGTGGAAATGAAAAATGCCCAAATAAAGGTGCATGCTATCATCCAATAAATGCATGTTGAGCTGAGACCGCGATGGACGCGGAGACTAGGCGCGCGTAGTCCGTCAGCAATGGCAGTTTCATACTCAGCGCGGGTGAAGCCAGAACATCGCGACCGAAGTTCCGCAATGATCTCATCGCAACCTTGCGCCGGCTGTGTTTCTAATTCCGCGATGTGTTGCCATTTCCCATCGCGAATCTCGCTGGCGAGTTCGCCGGCGGCCTGAAGCAGCAAAGGATTTCGAGTATCGCTCACTTTAAAGAGCCCGAGTTGTGGTTTTGATGGTATTCAATCAGCGCCGCGCGAATCGTTTCCCTTATCTGCTCGCTGCGGAAGGCGACCTTGGAATCCAAGGCGGTGCTCCACGCTTCAAGCAATGAGGGAGTGTGGGTTCGGGCGACAAAATCGCGCACCGGAATCGTGGCACTGGCATCGGCGTTTTGCAGCCAACCCAGCAACGCCTTGGCTGCGGAAGGATCTCCGATCCCGACCAAGATATCGCCAGCCAGTGTGCTCGCGGGAGTAGAGGCCGTTAGAGTCGCGAGAAGGGCGGCAACTGGAGGGACAGCATTGCGCGTGTAGACCTTATCAAGCGCACCTAGAGCCGCACGTTTCCGCACATCGTCTCTGCCGTCGTCCCTCAGCGCGGCAGAGAGCAACGATTCGATGGCGCTGGGAGCGCCGATCTTTGCTATCGCCACGGCGGCGGCGATCAGCAGGTCGGGATCGCGCGATTCGTGCCAAGCCTCTTCCAGCGCCGGCGATCTCTCCTCGTGATAAGATCCGTCTCCCCACAACGCGCCCACCCCTGTGATTTGGGCGAGCGCGACCTGCCTGAGTTCCTTGTCTTCTATGGTGGTGGCCACTTGCAGCAGAAAATCCACTGCTTCCCTCGTTTTGGCGCCGCCGAACACACCAATGACGCCAGCTCGCTCACGCAAAGAATTAGATCCGTCTGCGACATACTGCCGCATTTCCTCCACTAGCTCCGGCGACGGCGTTCTTTCACGCATCGTATACGCCAAGGTGGTGGCAATCGCACCTTGCTTCATCATGTCTTGATCCACGCGGCTCGCATCGCGCCAGCGACGAAAAATCGTCGCCAAATCCTGCTGCTTGATCTCCATCAATTGTGCATTTCGCTCCATTACTCCCATGCTGGCAAATTTTCTCGCGGGTTCGGCGACAGGGCCCGGAGCCGCGACCGGCTGAGGTTGTGGTAGCGCTGGAGCGGCATAGGGTGGCTGGGCGGGCGCATTGACCGTCGGCACATCGACCGGTTGGTTCTTCTTTCGCGGCCAAAGAGCAGACCCGATCCCAAACGCAATCATCGCCGCCAGCAGCAGAAGTTTAATTCGCTTCGTCATGGAAACAAATCCGGAGCCACTAGCTTGAGCTGGGCGATAAGATCGGCGATTTCGCTCGGTGCTTCGGTATGCACTACTTCCCGATCCGTTACGACTCGTGGCGTGATGGCAATGCCGGCAAACCCGCTCAATTGAGTGAAACGCTGATTTGCCCGAGGAATTAGGCCGTCACCGATAAACTGCACATCGCCAGGCGAACCACCGGCAAGAATGAAATCTGCCGCCTCCGGAGAAAGCTGCTTGAATTGCGGAAGATTGCCTATCCCGGTTGATTCAAGCACGGAATATCGAACTGGAGTTATAGATAGTTGGCCGAACCGAGCGGCGGCATACTGGATTTCACCATACCGGATGGAAGAGGGCAGATTTTGCACAGCGCCGAGAGAATTCAGATTCGCAATCGCTAGCGAGTTGTCCGCGACATCCAAAATCACCGGCCGACGAACATCGAGCGGCGGCTTCGGTTGACCTAACACGGTAGGCTGAATCAGAAAATCGACTGCATCCCAATCGGCACTGTAAGCCTGCGGAGTGCCTCTTGGATGCGTGTTGAGCCAGCCGTAGATTCGTCCCATGCGACTGCCGAGGTTTGGCGAACTCGTGGTCAGCAAACCAATGACCGCAGCTTTGGCGGGCGAGGA
The DNA here is from genome assembly GCA_039936075.1 of Opitutaceae bacterium. Classification (GTDB taxonomy): domain Bacteria; phylum Verrucomicrobiota; class Verrucomicrobiia; order Opitutales; family Opitutaceae; genus Opi-474. The sequence continues at coordinate 2,514 of JBDTJA010000103.1, forward strand.
ACCGGGTTTTTCGAGGAAAGCACGTGCGGAAAGACCTCCGCGGCTATGTCCCGTAAGCAAAATGCGCGCGTTGGGGTAACGAGCCAGCAACAGAGTAATCGCATCCTCCACTTCCTGTCCCAGCTCGGCGAAGGTTTCAAAATCGCCACACCTCGTCCCGACCGTATCGTAGCCTGGCGTGTTAGCCGCGGTCACGCCTTCTACCCCGGTTCTGGTGCTGGCCATATCATACGCGCCGAATTGAAGCCGGTAGCAACGAACGCCATGGTAGTTGATGTGAGGAGTGCCTTGGATCGCTCCATCGCTGATAATTCCGGAATACGCCCCGTAAACTGTGCCGCCCGGCGAATCCACGAAGGCATCCCACGTGTCGGTATTGGAGTTCATGCCGTGAAGGAGCAGCAGGATATTCGGAGCTATCGATAGAGACAGGGACGTTTGGGCTATAACGACCCCATCCTTTTCGACCACGAGAACAAGCGGCTGGGTGCTCGCCGCCCGTCCTTCACAAATAATCACCCCTTGGTCTCCATCCTTGATACTGTTCAGGAAGGCCGGATTCAGCGCCACCCCGTCGGCGGTGATCTGAATGGTTGGAGCGGAAAATAGATCCGACCCCCACAGATTGTCTTGGTAGCGGAAAGCGGTCGCGCGAGTGAAACTGGTATAAACAAAGTTCAACGCACCGTCAGCTTGCTTGAGCTTGTAAGTTACGCCGCTGCTCGGCGGAAGAACGCTGAGAAATGGTTTAATATCGAGAAAGACCGGGAAGAAATCCTTCCTCAAATCCACCTGGCCATTGACTACGTTGTCGGCGTAGTCCGGCGTCGCGCCCCCAGAATCAACATCATCATTGAGCCAGAAGCGGTAGGCCCCGGTGGTGGTTGTCGAATCCGTGGCGTCTTCGCTCGAGAACTTGATCTGGCCATCGCGGTTGGCGTCGACCGCCAGTTCGACGCGGGCGGCGAAGGTGTTGAGGGGGAGTTCGACCAAGGTCGTTTCGTTCTGGATGATTTCCAGGATCAACGGTTTGGCGGAGGCTTGGGTGGCGCGGATGAGCAGCACTCCGAGATCGGGATACTGCAGCGCGGTCCGGAATGATGGGGAACCGCCAAAGAGATCGACGCCCGCCGCAGTGACGGGCGTTGGCGCGGCCAACCGAGGCGACAGCAGCAGCGTGGAACCGAAGCCCGTGATCGCTGTTTGATAGTGGTTGGGGTCCGTGCGGGCCAGATTGGTGTAGAGAAACGTGAAGGCGCCGTCCGCTTGCTTCAATTTGTAGACGGTTGACGCGCTGGGCGGGAAGAGGGTCAGCAAGCTTTGGATGTCGAGGTAGAGCGGCTGATAGCCAGCCAGCGGATCCGCCGCGATTTCTGCGGCCGAAACAACGGGTACGAAATAGGGGTGGGAGGTCGTGACTTGGTCCGCGGCCCGGTTCGGGTTAATGGCGCCGTCGTGATCGCCGTCCACGGCGAGCTGCGCGTGGAGAAAAAGGGCGGACATTTCCTCAGTCCCCGGGAGCGGGTTGCCGAGGTCATCCGCCACCCGTTTGATCACGCCTAACATCTGCCGGGAATCATTCAGGGTCGGAGTAAACTCCTTCAAGGCCCAACCGGTGGGCAGATTGAGTTTTACGGGGCTTTGGAGGTAGTAACCCGATTCGCTGTCGAGCAGGCCCCGCCAATCGAGAACGACGTGGGCGCCGTCCCGCAACCGCGCGAGCACGTCGTTCTGCTGGTTGATCGCCAGGGCGGCGCCGCCTTCGATTCCCGGCAAAGCCTGGAGGACCCCGTCATTCTGGCCCCACCGGGCCCGATCGATATAGCGCCCGTGGTTGTTGATGGGGCCAAACGCGGGATGGGCCATCGGATGGTTGTTGAAAGCGTAAACCAAGTTCGTCCCGGATAAATATGAATACGTAACGAAGACATACAGCAGGTTATCTCCATTCGGCGAAAGCTGCATGCTGTAGGCCGTGTAGTAATTCGCAGGGTCGAAGATTTCGCGCAGAATCTGAATGGAAGGAGAATCCGTGGACTTTCGCATGACGCCATAGACCTCATCCTCATCATAGACTCCTTTGTGGGTCGTGAAGGTAAGGTCGCCCGCATCCGCTATCTTTGCGTCCTGAAGCTCCGCGAAATAGGTAACCATCGGGAATGGCAGCGCCATGTTCTGGACGGCTTGCTGGGCGACGTTGCTGCCCGCGGGCCAGAGTGGAATAGCCCAATGCATAGCGTACTGCGAATTAGCGAAAATGGGGCCGAAGGTGGCGAGACCCACGACATCCCCGGATTCGTTGATGTCCGTGACGCTGTTCGCCCACCAACTGTTGCTCGGGTCATCGAGATGTGGGCGGTAAGGAGACTTAAAATATGCCTGGTCATCCGCGGAGCCTGTGACCGGTTTGCGCCAGGGCTGATTTGATGGGAGAGCCGTGAATACTCCGTCCTTCCAACGCTGTCCGACCGGTTGGCCATCCCCATAGTTGCGATTAGTGTACTGCAGCAAAACGTAACCGCTGTTGGTAAGCTTCACCGGCGCCAAGCTGGCAGCGTCCGTTGGATTGGAAGGGATCAGCTTCACCGCGGTGTAGGGCGGGTTGATGTCGTCGTTGGCACGGCTGAGCACCTCCCTGGTCACAGGTGCCACCGTTTGTGCGCTGAGGACATTGGTATCGGCGCCGACTCGCCAAAGGATCTGACCCAGACCCGACGAATTCGTGCGGACTTGGAGAGAAGAAACCACAGCGTCAGCCAAAGTCGCACTCACTCCTCCACCCCCCGATTTGATGGTGAAGGTCAGCGGCGCGTTGGCCAGCGGCGTCCCGTCGGGCTTGGTCGCAAGAACCACCACTGGCTTGGGGAGGAATGAACCCGACGCGGCCCACTGGGCGTCACCACTTACAATTTTCAACGTTGGAGGTGTGCCGTTATAGTAATCCAAGGCGTCTGTATGGTTGGCGATTTCGTCCGCATCGCTCACGCCATCGCCATCCGTGTCCAATGGGGTGCTCAGGGTGGCCTCATTGCTGAAGGGACCGCTGCCGAAGAGGGAGTTCGCCTTGAGTCGATAGACGTAGGTTACTCCGGATGCTAGGGTTGAATCGGTGGTGGAAGTACCCGCCAGATTGCTCCCGACCACACTATAGATGCCCTCGGCTCCCGTCTTCCGTTCCAACGAATACGAGATCGTTTGCGAAGAAGCCGACTGCGTCCAGGCGAGATGGGCGCTCGTGGGCGAAGCTACGGTTGCAGTCAAGTTGGCCGGGGCCTCGGGCGCGGCCACGACCGCATAGCGTTGATTCAGGATCGAAGCCACGGCGAGCCGTTCGTCGTCCGACAAGACCCGATCATAGGCGATGACCTCGGCGATGTCGCCGTGCAGATATCGGCCGCCGGCGCGCCCCAGCCAGCCGTTCGCACCGAATGCCACCGTGTTATCCGTGAGGTGGACCTGCGTCAGGCCGTTGAGGCGGACCGTCCAGTCACTCGTGACGGCTGCCGTGTTGTAGATTACGTAATCGGTCAATGGAACAACTGGCTCTCCAACGTCCGTACGGTAACTGCGTCCGAAGTCATCTGTGAGATGGCGCGTCCCGATAATCTCGGTGTTAGTGCCATCCGTCCCGCCCAAGCTCCACAGTCCATCGTCGCGCATCGCAACATTCGGCAGCTTCGCAATCACGAATATTTCGCCCTGCGTCGCACCAGCCATGAATTGCAGGACCTCCATCCAGTCGTCGTCACCATCGAAACGCAGGACCGCCTGGCCGTTGGCCGCGTTGGCGACCCACTGGGGACGCGTGTTCGCCACCGCCTGATGGGCATCTTTTTGAGCCCCGCTCTGGTCGAGCCAATGGGAGACGCCCCCACTTTCGTCCAACGTAATACCCCGATCGCCCCGCAGCCACAGTCGCAGGCCGTTAGCCGGCAGCCCGCCAGCGTCGGATAAGGTGGTCACAGCTTGCGCTTCGCTATCGGTCGAGGAGTTGCCCGCGGCGTCCTGGGCCGTGACCGTAAAGACATAATTCGTCGCCGCCGTGAGACCCGCGACGACAAACACCGGGATGGCCGAGGTGCCGATGGCGACGCCGTTCCGAGAGATGAAATACTCGGTCACGCCGACATTGTCGGTCGATGCAGCCCAGGTGAGAGTAAGGCCGGTGGAAGTGACGTTGCTGCTGACGAGGTTGGTCGGAACAGCGGGAGGTTCGGTGTCGGGACCAACTGGATCGATAGTAAATTCTACATTCGCCCAGCCCGTCCCGCCCGCGTTGGCGGCGCTGATCATGACGTTCGTGGTGCCCGACGCGATGGGCGTGCCAGAGATCACACCCGTCGTCGCGTCCACCCACAAGCCGGCGGGGAGACCCGTGGCATCGTAACTCGTGGGCGAATTGGTCGCAGCGATGGTGTAGTCCGGGACAAGGGCAGAATTGACCGTGCCTGTCGCGAACAACGCGCTGGTGATCACGGGCGGTGCAGGAGTCGAACCGACCGCGTATTTGGTCGTGAGGTAGTCTGACATAATCGTGCGCTGCGCGAGAGTAAGCGGGTGATCGTAGACGATAACCTCGGCCACATCCCCCTTGTAATGCTCGTTCTGCCAGTCGCTCCCGAGAATCGGGTTCGACCGGAAACCCACGTAACTCTCGGTGCGATGAACCAGCTCCACATCGTTGATCGAAACCACCATTGTGTAGTCGCTGGCGATGGAAGCATCAAAAATATGTGGCGAGGTGAGGACCGAGCTCGCGGGCGGAGTGAAAGGCGTCGCATCGGCGGTCCCAAAATCGCTCCACATCTGACTCGCGCCATAGATCGTGCCGAGACTGCCGCCAAAATGCACCAGGCCGTTCGCGGCGTTCGTGAAATCCTTCAGACGCGTGACAATGAAGATTTCTCCGCCGGTCGCCTCGCTCATGAAATCGGGCAATTGAAGGCTGTCGAACAAACCGTCGAAGCGCACGACCGGCAGGCTGTTCATGGCGCTCGCGACGAGATGGGGCCGCGTGGCGACGACGGTCGGATCGTGGTGGGCGCCACTTTGGTCCGCCCAGGTCATGATGCCGCCGTTGCCATCGACGGAGACGCCCTGATCAGCCCGCAACCACAGGCGAAGACCAGGGAATCTGGGCGGTACCAAGGGCGTATCGGCGACGAGCGGGTTGAGCCCCAAGGCAACCTCCTGGCCATCAGAGATTCCGTCCCCATCGGTGTCGGCGTTGCGCGGATCAGTGCCGTGGATATACTCCTGAATGTTGGTGAGGCCATCGCCATCGGGATCGGCTTCGCGGAGGTTGTCGGTGAGGTTGAGGCCGTGCGCCAACTCCCACGCGTCGTCGATGCCGTTGTAGTTTGTGTCCACGAACAGGGGGTTGTCGTAGGAGACGAACAGCTCGTCGAAGCCGGACGTTGCCGTGGCGTGCCCACCCAAGGTCAATGCGGCCAGCGAAGTGACGGTGTGGTCGATGAAGCCGAGATTGGCCATAATCATCTGTCCACCCATGAAGAGATCCCATTTCTTCGCGACGTAGTCGCTGCGAACCGTAAACCGGGTCCATGCGGCGGCCTGAAGCGCGCCATTGAGCGCGGGCCCGGTGCCAACCGACGTCCAAGTACCCCCGCTCGCGCCATTGCCGTCGAAGCCTTGAATCAACCCCGTTGAGCCTGCGCTGGTCAGGCTCAGGGCGATCGCATCCGTCTCGAAAAAGACTCCCGAATCGGCCGTGGCAGCCACCGTCGGCAGCGCATAGAAATCGATGAACGTGACTGCCGGATCACCCGCCGTAAACCCATGCGTGGCAAACGAGACGGTGGCATTCGGTGGAACCGAGATAGCCTGTTGCCCGGCAAACACCGGCGTCGTGACGATGTTGGCGGAGCCCGTGACATTCCATCCGTTCTGCCCGGCGAGGGGGCCGACCATGTAACCCTCCTCGGGCTCGAAGTTCGCGATGAACGGCACCCGGTCATTTCCGACGGCCACGCCATGGCTTACGTCCGACCAGTTACCCGCGGCATCCTGCGCTCGGATCGTAACCATGTAGCTTTCGCCCGGAATCAGCCCCGTGAGGTTCAGCGTGGTGTTCGACGTCGTGCCCCGGGGAATGCCGTTCACAGAAACTTCATACAAGGTCACCCCGAAGTTGTCGGTCGCAGCCGTCCAACTGATCGTCAGGCCCGTCGCGGTCACATCGCTGATGACCAGCCCCGCAGGGACCGACGGCGGGATCGTGTCACCACCTCTCGCGACCATGAACGCCGAACTTTGCGCAGACCAGTTGCCCGTGGCATCGCGGGCGCGCACGGTCATCGTGTAGGAATTGGTAGTGAGATTCACCCCGGAAATGTTAAAAAAGGTGGCGGCGCTGGTGCCGAGCGAGACGCCGTTCTGGAAAACCTCGTAGGCCGTGACTCCCACATCATCGGCCGAGGCCATCCACGATAAGGCGAAACTCGTCCCCGTCACGGCACTCGCGGCCACACCGGTCGGAACGGTCGGCGCCGTCGTATCGAGCAGAGTGGTGACCAGCCTGGCCGAACTCTGCGCGGACCAATTCCCGGCGGCATCACCGGCCCGAACTCTCATCGAGTAGGCGGTGCGAGGGATCAGGCCGGCCACCTGCATTGTCAGCGACGTGGTGACCCCAATCGATACCGCGTTTTGCAACACCTCATACCTCGTGACGCCCACCCTGTCGGTTGAGGCGTTCCAGCTAAGAACAAAACTGCCTGCCCCCACTCCGCTGGCGACCAATCCGGCGGGGACGGATGGAGCGGTCGCGTCGGCCGGTGTCATAACCGTGAACCCTGTGCTCTGGTCGGACCGATTCCCGGCCGCGTCAGTGGCGCGCACCGTCATGGCGTAGGCCGTGGCTGGCGCCACGCCGGTCACAGCCAGCAGACGGGTGCCCGGAGCCGTCGAGCCCTGCAGCACACCGTCGCGGTAAATTTCGTAACCGGTGACGGCGACATTATCTGTGGAGGCCACCCAGTGGAGCGTGAAACTGGAAACGGTCACGGCCGTCGCGCTGAGGCTGCCGGGCACCGTGGGCGGCGAGACGTCCGCCGAGGTTGTTACGGGAAACGGCGCGCTCGGGCCGGACCAGTTTCCGGAGGCGTCCGCGGCGCGCACGGTCATCACATACGTGACGCCAGGGGTCAGCCCCGTGAGATTTTTCATCCGCGCAGTCGATGTGCCGAGGGGGACGCCATCCTTGAAAACCTCATAGGCGGTGACTTTAACGTTATCAATCGAGGCCGGCCAGGTGAGGGTAAATTTTGTGACGCTCATGGCACTCGCAGCCAGGTCCGTGGGGACCGAGGGGGGCGCGATGTCCGGCAAGGTGGACACGGAAAGCGGGGCGCTCAGGGCGGAGCGGTTGCCGGCGCCATCCTTGGCGCGCACGCTTAGCGCGTAAACGGTGGCGGGAGCCAGACCGATAAGATTCTTGGTCTGAGCGGTGCTGGTGCCGATCATCACTCCGTCTTTGAAGATTTCATAGCCCGTGACCCTTACGTCGTCGAACGAGCCGGCCCAGTTGAGCGTTAAGCTCGTTACGTCGACCGACGACGCGACCAAACCGTCCGGGATGGTGGGCGCAGTAGCGTCAGCCGGCGTCGTCACCGCCAGGCCCGTGCTTTGCGCCGACCAGTTGGCGGCGGCATCCCGGGCGCGAACGGTCATGACGTAGGCGATGTTCGGCGCGAGCCCGGTAACGACCTTGGCGGAGATGGCCGTGGTTCCAACCGACACTCCGTTCTTGTACACTTGATAACTCGTGACGCCCACATCGTCGATCGAGGGACTCCAATTCAAAGTGAAGCTCGTCAAATCCATCGCGGATGAGGACAGCAGTTCCGGTACGGAAGGAGGCGTCGTATCCCTCAAGGTGCGGATGGAAAGTGCGGGGCTCTTGCCGGACCAGTTGCCGGCGGCGTCGGAGGCCCGGACCCTCATCGAAAACGCGCTGTTGGGCGCCAGATTCCAGAGATCGAATGAGGTACCCGTCGTGATGCCCTGCGACACCGCGCCATTGAACACCTCATAGCCCGTTACACCCATATTATCCGTCGAGGCCAGCCAGGAGAACGTGAAGCTGGAAATGGTCACGGCGGCTGCGGACGCTCCGGATGGAACCGAAGGTGGCGTGGTGTCAGCGGCAAAAACCGCCGGCCCGCCGCAGCTCAACACGCTGACCAATGCGGCGATCCACCGAGTCTTCAAGACCCGTTGGATCACGAGCACCCAGCCGAGGTCTATGAAATGGGGAGAAAAAGGCCGACGTTCAAAGCGATGGATCGAGGAGCTGGGTAAAGAGGACTTTTCAACGAAAGGTTGCACGATGTCCGTTCATGCGATCGCACAGCGACCGTCTCGAACCGTGAACTGTAACTTTCTCGGAATCGGAAAAATTCGACGCCCGCCCGGGCGATGGGCGGAAATTCCCCGTCCTCTTCGCTCTGGTCATACCGCGGATGCTTCACCGTTCCCATCATCGCACCTCGACCGCTCAGTCACATTTCACTCTCAACCTCCCATCCGAGGCTATGAGATTCTGAGGTTCGTCGCTGCCATAACGAACGCCATCGCTCGCTACCTGATGCCGCGCGCTTAGGCGGCCAGCAAAGGAAGGCAGCGTAAGGAAAACATCAAGATCACCAGGGCACGCATGAAATCCACCGCCAAGCCGCCGGGCTGAGGCAAGCTAAGTGCGATGGACGGCAACGTTGTGGGGGTCGAACAGTGATAACTTTGGAAATTGCGAGAGCGTTCCCATCCCAACAGCCAGAGCTCCGTTCGCGTTAATCCAGGGTGAGTTTCCAGCGCCGGATTCAGCAATTGTCATCCTGAGCCTCGCGAAGAATCCACGGAGAGTCCGCCGGCGTCTTCGGCGATATCCATCTGGATTTCTCACTTTGCTCAGAGCAACAAACCAGGTTCGGAGATGTGCCTTGGTACGATTAGAAAACTCCGGGCGTGGGTTGCCAGATGGTTCGCGCGCGGTTTGGGTTGGTCGATGGATGCTTCCTCCCCCGCCGCCCGGATCGCCCGCCAGATCGAGTTCATCGTCGAAGTGGACAAGCTGAAGGAAATTTTCCGCCAGACCATCAACACCCAAAGCCGCCGGCCCGAGAACGACGCCGAACACTCGTGGCATCTCTGCCTCTGCGTCATCGTTCTTGCCGAGCACGCCAACGCCAAGTCCCTCGATATCCTTAGCGTGCTGAAGATGGTCATCGTCCACGATCTCGTCGAAATCGATGCCGGCGACACCTTCGCCTACGACACCGCGGCGATGGCCGGTCAGCACGAGCGCGAGGCACGCGCCGCCGACCGGATCTTCGGGCTGCTGCCGCCGGACCAGACCCGCGAGTTCCGGGCGCTCTGGGATGAGTTCGAGGAAAAACAAACCCCGGAGGCGAAATTCGCTACCGCCGTGGACCGCTTCCAGCCGATGCTGCTCAACTGCCGCAGCGAGGGCGCCTCCTGGAATCGACATGGCGTCACCCAGGATCGGGTGTTGGCGCGCAACCAACACATTGAGGACGGCTGCGTCGAACTCTGGCACTACGCCGAGCAGATGGTTCAAAAAGCCGTCGACCTCGGCCACCTCAAGCCAGCGCCACAAGTCTGAGCCGATCCCTCGGAAAGTTGCCCCCGAAGAGGCAACGTTACCAAGATTCTGTACGTGCCTCCACTGCGCCTATAAGCGCGCAACCGATTCGTGACGCAGCCGCGGAGCCCTTGGGCACTTTTGGTTCTGACCCACTCAGCTCAGATCGCGGATCGAACCGAACTCCGGATCGAACAGCCGGCGATACGTGCGCACGATCAGGCCGTCGGTGAGACCCGCGAGATAATCGCAAATCTGCCGCGCCTTGCCCGCTTTCGTCTTCTCGGCATCAATGAGTTTGCCGATGCGCGTGGGCAGGATGGTGATTACGCGCGGGCCTTTCTCGACGTAGTTGCTCCAGTAGGAATTCCACAGGTCGAATAACACGCGCCGGGCCTTGTGCTCGATCTGCTGGAGCTGCGGGCTCTCGAAAATGATGTCGTTCGCCATCTTCTTAAAAAACTGCGCCTCGCGCTGCGCCGCCGGATCCACCACGAGCTCGAACCGGTAGCGATTGGTCTTCGCCGACATGAAATTCGCCCGCTCCTTCAATCGACACGCCTTGATGAACGAGCCGATTTTCTGGGAGAAAACGCTCTCGAGCCGATCACTCCGCATCGCATCGAACAAACCATCGAGCAGTGCTTGCTGCTGCGCATCGATCGCCTCGGCCGACGCCCATGCCTCGATCTTCTCCAAGGAAAGCACCCCTGCCTTCACACCGTCCACGATGTCGTTGAGCGAATAGGCGGCGTCATCCGCCCAGTCCATGATCTGACACTCCACGCTCTTGAAGGCGTTCAGCTTCTCGCCCACATGAAGCTCGCGCGGGATCTTCGCGCCGCCCAGCACGAAGGTCCGCACGGTCTGCTGCGGATCGTAGAGAAAATGATTTTGTGGCGTCTGCGGAAACTCGCTGAACAGCTTCTTGTACTTCAGTACGCCATCGAGCAGTGCGCGGGTCGGCTGCATGCCGCGGACGCTCGTCTCATTCTGATAAATCGTCGCCGTCAGGAGGTGCAGCGTCTGCGCGTTGCCTTCGAAGCCACCCCACTTTGCCATCAATTCCTGCAGCGTGCGCTCCCCCGAGTGCCCGAACGGCGGATGCCCCAGGTCGTGCGATAGGCAAACCGCCTCCACCAGATCGCTATCGATGAAAAAATCATCCTGCAACGCTCCGCCGCGCGAACGCAGGAACAGGCAGATGGATCGGCCAATCTGGGCGACTTCCATCGAATGGGTGAGCCGCGTACGATAAAAATCATACTCACCCGATAGGAACACCTGCGTCTTCGACTGCAGCTTGCGGAACGCGTGTGCGTGGATGATTCGATCGCGGTCGATTTGAAACGGAGTGCGGTAGTCGGCCTTCCGGTCTGCACCATAGCCTTCAATATCGAAGGCGTTGTAGAAGCGATTCTGCATGGAAATCGCTGCGACACGACAGCCAACGCGCACACGATGCAAACCCATATCCGCCCGACCCGTCGGATCGCAGTCGTGCCCCGTGTCACCTTCCCCCCGCCCTCGGAGTTTGCGCCCTCGCTTGGAACGACCTTGGGATTTCGGGCTTCGATTTGCCGGACGCCGCACTCAGCGAAGACGACATCACTGAACCAGCTGACGCCATCGTCGCACTCATCGTCCGCGTGCAACTCCATCTGACGGGCACGCTGCAGGATTTCTCGGATGTACGTTACGATTTCCGCCGGCTGGACGATTTTC
>JBDTJA010000104.1:0-3098 GCA_039936075.1 Opitutaceae bacterium
TCTGAGCTTCCTTCCATGGCCGGAAAAATCACCTCTCTCCTCGACCCCACGCGCATCGCGCTCCAACTGCAGAGCACGAAGCGCACGGCGGCGCTCAATGAGCTCTCCAAGCTGCTAGACGGTCATCCGCTGGTCTTGGACTTTCCCGGTTTCTACGAAGAACTCCTCGCGCGCGACCGCCTCGACACTACCTGCCTCGGCAACGGTATCGCCCTCCCCCACGCTCGCACCGAGCATGTGAAGGAAATGGTTATGGCCGTCGGCCGCTCCGACTCGGGTATTCCCGTCGACGAAAAATCCGAGCCCGTCCGCCTGTTCTTCATGCTCGGCACACCCAAGTCCAAGCCCGCCGACTATCTCGCCGCCGTCAGCGCGCTTTGCCGCATTCTGCGCGAAGCCGCGACTCGCGAGGCTTTGCTGACCGCCGCCACGCCCGAGGAATTCATCAGCGTCATCCGCGCCGCCGAGGATAAACTCGCCCAACCCATCGCGGCGGTTCGCTCATGATCCGCTCCTTTGTCTTTAGTGAGGGCAAGCTTGCCAGCCAAGACCTCGCCATCGAGGCGCTGCGGCTCGTCCGCGCCGACAAGGGCCTCATCCTCTGGATCGACCTCGACTCGCCGACCCCCGAGGAAATCAAGACTGTCCTCGAGAACATCTTCGAGTTTCACCCGCTGGCCATCGAAGACTGCGTCACGCCGAGCTCGCTGCCCAAAATTGAGGATTACGACGATTACCTCTTTCTCGTCATGCATGCGGTCGATTTCTCCCGCACCGACAAGTTTGCGACCACCGAGCTCGATCTCTTCATCGGCAAGGACTACCTCGTCACCTTTCACGCCAAACCGCTCAAATCCGTGCAAGCGGCCATCGAGCGCGTAACCAAGGGCGCCGGCTTTCTCGCCCGTGGACCCGATCGTCTCGCGCACACGGTGCTCGATCTGCTCGTTGACCTCTATCAACCCGTCATGGCCGCGCTCGCAGCGGAGCTGGAGGAAATCGAGAACAGCGTGCTGACGCAGGAGTCGTCGTCCAAGGAATTCATGGCCGAGATTATCAAAGTCCGGGCCGATTTCTCCAAACTGCGCGCCATCGCCAGCCCGCAGCGGGAGGTCATCGAGCGCCTGGCCCGCGGCGAAAACAAACTCATCCGTCCCGTCATGCTCCCTTATTTCCGCGATCTGCGCGACAACCTCGCGCGGCTCGACGCCACGGGCGCCAGCTACCACGAGCGCCTGATGATGACCTTTGATATTTTCCTCAACAAGGCCGGCTTCGAGGCCAATGAAGGCATCAAGTTCCTCACCGCCCTCACCGCCGTTACGCTGCCCGCCGTGATCGTCGGCGGCTGGTATGGCATGAACTTCGACAACATGCGCGAGCTGCATTCGCCGCACGGCTATTTCCTGGCCACCATGGGCACCCTTCTCGCCACGCTCCTGATGGTGCTGTATCTGAGAAAGCGAAAGTGGTTCTGAGCGCGGAAGTAGGGCAGGGTCTTCGGCCCGCCTTTCGTCCCGACGCACAATTCGACCTGGGCTTTAACCGCGGACACCGATCAGAACCTCACGCTTCGGATCGATCCGGGAGTATTTTATCGTCTGTGTTCATTTGGCGCATCGGTGGTAAGAATAGGTCCGAAGGCGGGTCGTAGACCCCGCCCTACGTCAAACACCGCGGCTCTCGATTGCCTTCGCGCTGTCGCCCTTCAATTTCCACTCCATGGCCATCCGCGCTCTCATTTTCGACTTTGACGGCCTGATCATCGACACCGAGTCGGCCCTCATCGCGGCTTACGCCGACGTGCATGCGGCGCATGGCGTGTCGTTCGACTACGAGCACTTCCTCCGCTCCGTTGGCCGCGCGGATTATGCGTTTGACCCCTGGCATGCGTTCGAAAAACGGGCCGATCGCACCGCGCTTGAGACCGAACGCCGCAACTTCAACCGCGAGCGCGACGCGCAGCTCCCGATCCTTCCCGGCGTTGTCGCTCTGCTCGACGCCGCCCGCACGCACTCGCTCCGCGTCGCACTCGCTTCGAACTCGGCCCACCCGCACTGCGAACGCCATCTCGCGCGCATCGGGCTGCTCGACCGGTTTGAGTTTCTCGCCTGCCGCGAGGATGTCCCGCTGCCCAAACCGGCGCCCGATCTCTATAAACTCGTGCTGAGCCGTTTCGGCCTGCGCGGCCACGAAGCCATCGCGTTCGAGGACTCGCACACCGGCAGCCTCGCCGCCAAGCGCGCCAACCTCTGGGCCGTCGCCGCGCCCAACGTCTCCACCGCCCACCACGACTTCGCGCACGTCGACCTGAAGGTAAACTCTCTCGCGGAAGTGAACCTCACCGAGCTGATCGCCAAGTTCGGCCACGTGGCTGCGGCTTCCAGCCGCAGATTTCCGGACGTAGAGCAGGGTCTTTGACCCGCCATAGGACTGCTTTCGATGTAAGCCTCGAATAGTTTACCAGAGCTAACAGAGAAAATAGTGGCAGCGATCAAACCGGCACCCTGCCCCGCGACAATCTCTGCTCCCTCCTGTTTAATCTGCCCAAACCAGGCGGGTCGGAGACCCTGCCCTACCTCAGCCTTCGAGTTCGGCCCAACGCGCGTACGCAGCGGCCAGCTCCGTCTCGATCTCGTGCAACCGCGCGGTGGCTTTCGTGACTTCGGCCGCGGGCTTTTTGAAAAACGCCGGATCACCCAACTTCGCCGTCAGCTCCGTCTGCTCGGCTTCCAGTTTCTCGATCGTCTTGGGTAGTGCCTCTTTTTCCGCGCGCTCCTTGTTCGAAAGCTTGCGCGCTTTCGGCCCGGAACCCGACTCCGGCGCTGCCCCCGCCGCGTCCTTTGCGGACCGCTTGGCGCGCTCTTCCGCGACTGCCACCGCCGTGGCTTTCGCGGTCTTTTCCTTCTGCCAATCGTCGTAACCACCAACGTATTCGGTGATCGCTCCTTCGCCCTCGAAAACCAGCAAACTCGTGCAAACCTCATTCAAAAACGCGCGATCATGGCTCACCAGCAGCAGCGTACCGCCAAACTCCACGAGCAGGTCCTCCAGCAACTCGAGCGTCTCCGCATCGAGGTCGTTGGTCGGTTCGTCCA
>JBDTJA010000105.1:0-13120 GCA_039936075.1 Opitutaceae bacterium
AGTGCGAACGTAAATGGACCCACGTTGAATGACCGCTCGAAATCCTCGCGCGTCGCGTCGAGCCCCTTCGCGATGAACGAAAACGCGTTGTTCACCAGGCAGTCGATCCGGCCGTGCGCCTTGAGCACTGCCTCGATCAGCTTCCGACAAAAAATCTCATCGGCCATGTCACCGGCAAAAATCAGCGGGGAGAAGCCATCCGCGGCGAACGCGGCGCGACCGCCGTCCACGTCGGCGGGCAAACCGGTCACGGCGACAATTCCGCCTTCCCGCAGGAGCTCGAGGGCGATCGCGTAACCAATGCCATTGGTGCCACCGGTCACAAGGGCGACCTTGCCCTTGAACCGGTTCGGCATCGGAGTGCGCGTGGGGGCTTTGATCATGGGGTGAGGGAAAATCGCTTTACACGAAGATCGCAAAGAACGCGAAGGAAGGCACGGAAAAGAATCTTCTCTGCTTTGCGACCTTTGCGATGTTCGTGGAAAAAATCAGGGGTTTGAAATCACGGGCAGATGACCGCCTTGATGTCGTGGCCCTTCGCGGCGAGCATGCGCTGGAACGCGGTCACGCCTTCCTCGAGCGGGAAACGCTGGACCCATGAAAGCGCATCGACTTTCCCGGCCGCCATCAGCTCCAGCGCGTGCGCCAGCTCTTCGATCTTCGCCGCATAGGTGCCGAGCACCTGCTTCTCGGGCAGCGTGACGTTGTACGAATCGAAGGTCAGGGCGTTTTCGTGCAGGCCAATCCACACCGTCACGCCGCCGGGGCGCAGGGCATCAAGCGACGTTTTCTTCGTGACCGACGCGCCCACCGCATCAATCACGAGATCCGCGCCCTCGCCGCCCGTGATGGACTGCATGAACTTGGCGGGATCCTGCTCGCGGGAATTGATCACCCCCGCCGCGCCGAGTTTCGTCGCGACCGCCAGCCGCTCCGGGCTGAGATCGGCCACATAAACTTTCGCGCCGCGGAGCACCTGCAGCGCCTGCTGCGTGAAGAGGCCGATCGGGCCCGCGCCGATCACGAGCACCGTCGCGGCCGGGTAATTCTTCGTGAGGTTCACGATGTGAATGCCATTCGCCAGCGGCTCCGCCAGCGCGGCGGCCTCGGCGGGCAGATTCTCCGGCCACGGAATCAAGCAGCGCGCGGGCACGTTGACGTACTCCGCGAACGCTCCGGGACGGTGCATGCCGAAAATCTGGCGCGACGCGCAGAGGTGGGTGTCCCCCCGGGTGCAACGCACACACTGCCCGCAGGGCACAAGCGAATTGCTGACGACGGAAGCGCCTTGCTTCACGCTGGTCACGTCGGCGCCCAGCTCGGCCACGGTGCCACAGAATTCATGGCCCATCACCAGCGGCGGTGGCCGGCGCGGGCTGCGGTTCTTGTATGACTCGAGTTCGCTGCCGCAGACGCCGCAGGCGGCGACTTTCAGCCGGACTTCGTCGGGCTTCAGCGGCGTGACGTCGAGGTCACGGATCTCCATCTGGTCAAAGGCAGGATATAATAAGGCGCGCATGGGAGGTTTTCTGGGGTGCCCGCCGATGCGCCAGAACGCAAGGCGAAGCCGCATGAAAATTCGGGACGAAAGCACGGTTGGCCACAACGCAGCACAAAAAACGCGGGAAAATCGGGTCGGAACAGGAGGAACGCCGGGGAATAGAGCGACGAATTTTCCGAGCTCGGAGGGGCGCTGCGTCCGTAATTCGTTTCGTCGGTATTTCTCCCGTCCCAAATTCCGAAATCAGGTCTCTTGCGTTTTCTGGGCCGCTTCGTGGCCAGACATCCGCCCCGACGCCAAGGAAATCTGCTTGGTTCCTGCGCTGGGGCTGTCCATAAACCACCTGCTGCTTCGGCCCTTTTACCCCTCTGCCGCGGCCCGATTGATTTTCGCTTATGTTCCCCGCGCCGAAAAAATCACGGATGACCGAGGCCATGATCCCGGCCGCCCGCGGCTGATAACGCGCCTGCTTTCCGTTCCAACCCAACTCCACCATGCGCTATTATTACACTGATGCGGCGAATCAGCCTGCCGGTCCCTGCGACCTCGACCAGTTGAAGGCCCTCGCGGCCGAGGGAAAGATCACCGACCTCACCTCCGTCATTCCCGAGGGCGGGCAAATCTGGGTCACGTATGGCTCGTTGAAGTCCGGCGCGATTCCGCCGCCGCCGCCGACCCCCAAGAGCAGCGTCAACCTGTCGGGTGTGGCCACGATCATGGGTGACACCGTCGGTAGCATTCTCGGTCGCATCTCCGGCTGGCTTTCCGCGCGCCTCCTCCAGAACAGCCTCAGCTTTGCAGGTAAATATGGGCACTTCGCCGTGTTGGCGGGCGCTCTGCTGGGTCTGATCCTTTCGATTATCTTGGCCGTCCGCTACCACTCGGCCTACGTGTTTTTCACCGGCGGGATCGGTTTTGTGCTCGCCGTCGCCGTCGCCCAGTTTTCGGCGCAACGCTTCATGACGGCAGGCACCACCCTCATTGCCAGCTCGCCAAACCGGCTTTCCTCCAAGTCATTTTTGGAATGCGTTGGACTCTTTGCCGTGCTCGGCGCCATCGGCGCGTTGGTGGGTGGCATTGTCAGCTCGATCCAGCTCAATTCGCTCCTGCCCCTCGTGCCGGCGCTGCTGCTCTTTGCCTACCTGCTTTATTTCGCCATGACCGCGCTGCACCCGGAGGAACTTAACGTGACCGTGGGCGGCGACACCACCGCCGGGCAGGAAGCCATCTCCCTGCTCTCGTTTTTCTGCAAGGTCGGGCTGAAACTGGCGCCACTCTATTTCTTCCTGCTGGCCGTCGCCGGGGCAATTTTCATCCTGCTCGCGCTGTTCGACAACGGCCAGGGCGGTGGCGCGCCCGGGCAGCTGTTTCTGTCCATCGTGCCCCTCCCGCCCATGCTGGCCGGCGTGGCGCAAAACTCTCCGGGCCAGATGCTCGTGCTCGTCGCCTGCTTGGTCCCGGTGGTCATCTATTTCTTCTTCCTGCTCTACTATCTGCTCCTCGACCTGATGCGCGCGGTGCTCGCGGTCCCCGGCAAGCTGGACGAGTTGAAGAAATCCTGACCTGCCACCATGGCCTCGCTTCCGCCGCCCCCGCCGCCTCCCCCACCCCCGCCGTCGCCGCGGAAGCCTGATCCATCGGCGCAGACTTTTTCTGCGCCCCCACCTCCACCTCCGCCTCCAGCAGTGCGGACCGGACTGCCCCTGCCCCCGCCACCCTCCCGTCCGACCCCCGCGCCAGTCCCGTCAGCCCCCGCCGCGCCGGCTCCGCTTCCGCCGCCTCCCCCGCCCCGCGCGGCACCGTTGCCGGTAGCTCCCGCGACAAAATCCATTACTCCGGAGCCAACGCTCGCGACGCCGGCCGCAATACCCCTGATTCACCCGCCGCTCGTTCCGGCGCCCCCACCCCTTCCACCCGCAACGCTGACCCCTCCGCCCCCGCCGGCCCCCGGGGCGCCGTTGAAGAAAGGCTCAAAAATGGGACTGGTGGCCGCGGCGATTGTCGGAGTGTGCGCCCTTGGCGCGGTGATCTTTTTTCAACAGCGCAATCAGGCACCGACCGCCGGCCTCATCCGTGAGACTGTGGAAAAGACCATCGGCAATCCGCAGCTGAAAGTAACCGGCGTCAAATCGACGGTCTCCCGCTCAACCGAGCCCGGTCACGCCTCCGTGGCCTATCAGGCCGAGGCCGAAGTGCGGGAAGCGTTGTACGAACCCACCGATCCGACCGCCCTGCTCCGCGACGAACTGAAACTCGATCCTGTGGCCTGGCAGCGCACGCGCAAAACCCTTTCGGGAAAAACGGCGCCGCGGATTCTCGAACTCGCCGGATTGAAGGATCTCGACCCGACCCTCCTCCAAACCACCTTCTTGCATCAAACCACGGCTGCGGGTGCGAAATTTTCGTTCAATGGCAACTTGAGCGCGGTCAAGGGCGCCGACGGCTGGCAGCTCACCGGCGACCGCCCGAACCAGACGACGGGCGAGCTGCGCGGGAAGCCGCGCGCCGCCTTCGAGGGCTCAACCACGGTCATCGAGGATGCCGCCGCGATGAAGAAAATCCACGACCTCGCCTCCGCCCAGGCCGATGTGCCCGCGAAGGTGGAGGCCGGCCGGCAGGCGTTTCTCGCGGAGCGCCGCGCGGCCCAGGAAAAAGTGATCGCCGACTTGGTGGACAGCCTCAAACCGGGCACCATCTATGGCGGCACTGCCACTGCCGACGGCGAGGCTCCGCTCAAGATCTTCCTCGAATTCACGAGCATAAACGCGCGCTACCATCAGGTGTCCGCCGTGCTGCGCAGCGATGGCAGCTGGGCCGACCAGCGCGTGATGAAAGGCTCCTTTGCCTTCGATGCCGACAGCGAGACCCTCAACGTTAC
The DNA here is from genome assembly GCA_039936075.1 of Opitutaceae bacterium. GTDB lineage: Bacteria > Verrucomicrobiota > Verrucomicrobiia > Opitutales > Opitutaceae > Opi-474. The sequence continues at coordinate 4,380 of JBDTJA010000105.1, forward strand.
ACTCGCGACGACGGCCCGGCAGGCCGTGCCCGACGCCGGAGATCTGCTCGCCGATCCCGAAGACTGGAACGTGGGGCTTCAGCTCAGCGGCGAAAAACTTTCCGGCTCCGAACACGGACACAGCTTCACCCTCGATCGGATGTCGGAAACGGCCGCAGCCGCGGCCCGGCAGGAGATCGAGGCGGCCAGCACCGCCTTGGTTGACGCGACCGAGACCGGAAGAGTTTACCGGGGCAGCGTGCACAACCGTCAGGATTCGTCGACTTACGACTATCTGCTCCGCTTCAACCAACAGGATCGTCAGGCCGCCACGTTCGTCGCCACCTTGGAGCCGGCCGGTCGCGAGGCGTGGCAGCGGACCTATCACGGGACGATCGCCACCAACCGCCGCCGCACCGGCGGCCCCGCCGCGCGCCTCGTGAGTCAGTCCAACGAAGCGGTGACGATGGCGGATAACCGTTCGCCTGTCGGCCTGAATCGTGAGGACGCCTTTCCACTCCAGCTGGTGGACGGTCATCTGCGGGGCGAGACCACGGATTTCACGTACGATTTTTCCCCACTGACCGACGCCGACATCGCCAAGCTCGCCGCGGCCGCCACCGAGCGCGAGCAGGCCTTGCTCGCCATCGTGAAGGCCAACACCGCCTACCCCGGCACCGCCCGTCTCGGGAGCAATGGCCCGACCGAAAAAATCCGCCTTCGTTTCCGCCGCGTGGATCCTCATGGCGCGGACGTGGAGGCGGTCATCGAGTCGATCGAGCCCGCCGGGATTTTCCGCGAGTTCCGCGGCAGCGTTGACCCGTTTGCCCGTCAACTTCCGCTAAACTCGGTTGGCCAGGGGCGCGCAGCGGCGGGACACCGAATCGGCTTGAAATTTCCTCCGCTAGGGGATCGCGGTGACCAGCAACTCGTGCTCGACCTTTCCGGCAGCGCGATCACCGGCGAAATGCCGGCGCGCGGCCAGATTTGGAAGGTCAATTTCCCGGTGGCGGGGGCGCTGGAAGTGACCGGCCGAGCGGCGGGGGACTATCCGAGCGAGACGGGCGCCTATATCTGGAGCGGAGGGGAATGGCAGCCTCTGCCACGCAATGACGCCAAGGTCAGCAAAGACGCGCTGCAGGCCATCAGCGGATTTTTCAACGCCCTGGCCAAAAAAGCCATTCTGACCTCGTCGGGCGACAAGATCGGCGAACTGGTTTTCGCCGGAGACGAGCCGGTGCCTGCCGTCAACGGAGCCGATGTGCGCGTGCTCTACGTCGGTTCGACGTCGGGGCTCGCGGACAAATATCCCCAGCTCGGGAATTATCCGGCGCTGGAAGTTGCCCCCAGCAGCCGCGACTCCAATGGCCATCGCCACGTAACCCTCAGCCGGCTTGCCGAGGGTGTGCCAGTCGGCGGTTTCCGCGAGCAGCGCGTGGACGGCACTTTGGAAAGGGTCGGCGACAACTTGCTGGAGTTCAATTGCACCCGGCGGCTCGCGCCTGGCACTTACGCGATCTCCGTCAACGAGAACGACTTCGAGTTCAACGTGCAGTAAGTGACGCGGAGACGGCGCTGCTCCCTCCTAAGCGCTCCAGTGGTCGAGCGCAGGAAGGTTTGCTGGGTTGCCCGCCGCGGTGAGGAAGGCGGGGCCCAGTCGCAGGTCAATTCGAGCCGCCGGACGGTTGGCCACCAGGCGGCGAAAAAACTTCCGATTCTGGAAAGAATTAACCCAGAGGAGACACGGGCAGACGAACGCCCAATCCGGGCCCGCTCATTTTTCAGATCTTAGTTACCTCCGCTTACTCCTGTTCATTTTTTGTGATTTTTGTGCCTTTTCGTGTCCCCTCCCCTGTAGGACGTGCGGCATGCTTGTGTTTGCCCCGGAAAATCTTTCGCGTGAACATCCTTTCCATGAGCTCCGCCCCCACCCCTGTTGCTGCGTTGCACATCCGCAGCGTGAACTATCCTGCCTCGTTCCAGCCCGTCGAGCAAACCGCCGCTGACGAGCTCGCCCGCTTCGCCGGCGTGACCGCGGTCGCGGCCGTCCGTCCCGGCCAGGGCGTGAACATCGCTCTGGCCTCGCGAAAATGGGCCAAGGTCACCGGCGCACCCGCCAAGGGCGAGTGGCTCTGGCTGCGTCTCACCGACACCGGTGCCGGCGAAATCATCGCCAGCGCCCCCTCCTTCCTCTTCGCCGCCGTGCGCCTGCTGGCCAACGGCCTCACGCACGTTTCTCGCGCCAAGCTCGACCGCGGCGTCCTCATCAAGGCCGCGTTCGACATGAACCGCCCGATCACGGACAGCACGCTCGCGCAATACTGGCGGACCGCGCGCAAGTTCGATCCCGAGCAGTACATCGCCACGCTCGCCGAGAGCGGTTTCACGCACCTCGAGGTCAACGGCCTGCAGGCCCATATGCCGTACGAGGACTCGGTGCAGTCGGAATATTATTCGCAGTTCTACACCTACAGCCCTGGCTTCAACCATTTCGTTGATACACCGCTCACGCAGGGCATCTGGCCCGCGCTCTATCTCGAAGCCAACCTCAACCAACTCGTGAAGCTGGCCGACCTCGGTCGCAAATACGGCCTGAAGCCGGGCGTATGCATGTTCGAGCCGCGCACGCTGCCCGAGCGTTTCTTCGCGCGTTACCCGACCCTCCGCGGCGCCCGCGTCGACCATCCGTTCCGCTCCCGCCTGCCACGCTACTGCCTCGCGCAGGATCACCCCGTCACGAAGCAGCATTACCGCGCCGCGATCCAGGGGCTCATGAAGCATGTACCCGACCTCAGCTACATGTCGGTGTGGACGAATGACAGCGGCGCGGGCTTCGAACACACCGGCTCGCTCTACGTGGGCCGCAACGGCGGTCCGTACATGATCCGCGAGTGGCGCAACCACGACAAAATCGCCCAAGCCGCCGGTGAAAGCATCGTCCGTTACCTGCGCAACCTGCAGAGCGCCGCCGCCGAGCTGAATCCTGACTTCGATGTCATCCTCCGCATCGAGCCGTTCAAGCTCGAGCAGGACTACATCAAGGCCGGGATGGGCAATCACGTCACGTGGGAGGCGCCGTCGCTCCTCGTGCGCGGCTACCATCTGCCGTATGTTCACCCGCGTTATTCCGAGATGGGCGGCGTGGCCTCCAGTGCGCTCCATCCGAAACTCGACGAGAGCGAGCGCACCGTGCTCAAGGATTCGCGCGCCAAAAACATCGACCCCATCCTCTATTACTCCGCGGGCATGACTGCGAATTACGAGCCGCTGCTCGGCCTGCCGTATCCGCGTCTGTTGCACCAGAAGCTGGCCTCGATGCAGGACATCGGCCTCAAGCGCATCAGCGCCATCGGCGGCCTCGCGAACACCACCGCCACGCCGTACTGGCCCAACCCCGCCGTCCTCGCGGCCGGACAATTCGCGCCGCAGGTTTCCGTCGATGAAGTCCTCCTCGCGACCGCGCAGCGTTTTGTCGGCGAAAAATACGCGCCGCGTCTCGTGGCCGTGTGGGATGCCTTTGAAACCGCCCTGACCTGGCAGCCACCCGTGCCCCTGTTCACCGGCTTCGGCTTCTGCTGGCAGCGCACCTTCGACCGTCCGTACGTGCCCGACATCGAGGCAATCCCGCTGAAGGAACGCGCCTATTACGAGCGTCACGGCTGCTTCCAGCACAACAATCCCAGCATCAATGATCTCGGCAAGGACGTGCTCTTTGACCTCGTGACCCGCGAATACGGCGCGAAGGCCTATGCGGCATTTGACCGCAATGTTTTCCCGCGTCTGGAAAAACTCCTCGCCCAGCTCACGAAACTCGTGGAGCAGACCGCTGGCGACACCACCGCGCATGCCGTGTTCACTGACCTCCTCGACCGCGCCCAAGCCTATCGGGCGTGGTGCGGCTCGCTCCGCACCGTCTGCGCCTGGTGCGCGCACGTTTACGGCTACCTCGAGAGCAAAACCGCGACGGACAAACGGAAGCACGAGAAGCTCCTGCAGGCCGCGATCGATCTCGAACTCGCGAACACTGAGAACCTCATCGCCCTGCTGGAATCGGGGCGCACGGAAGTCCTCGTGACCTCAGGCGTCGGCAACAACACGTTCTTTTACGGCGAGGATCTCCCGCAGCTGCTCCACGAGAAGATCCGGCTGATGAAAAAGTACCGCCACAAAAAGCCGCGCATCGACAAGACCATCCTCTGGCGCCCCGTCCCCGGTGGTCAGTGGCCGAAATTTGACTGAGGCCAGCTCAATCCATCTTTAACCGCGACGCCCGCAAAGGTACGCCAAGGCTTAAGGAGCAGGAACCTCAATCCATTTTTAGCACCGATTCCACGGCATCGCCCGGATCTGCAATCGAGGCCGAAACTGGACGGGGAATTTCGATCCGGATTGATCCGCGTCCATCCGCGCAATCCGTGATAAAAATCCGCATTCCGGCCTCCTGAGCTCGAACCTTCGCGTTTCTTCGCGTCCTTTGCGGTCAAATTCTGAAACGCTCATCTTCCGCGCACTTGGCGGCGGAATTCAGACGGCGTCGTCCCGGTGACCTGCTTGAACGTTTTCGAGAAATGGAAGACATCGCTGAACTCCAACTCTTCCGCGAGCTGCTTGAGGGTGCGATCGCCCTGGTAAATCGCCGAGCGCGCGCGGTCGATGCGCTTGCGTTTCTGAAATTGCCCCGGCGAAACGCCGGTGCGCACCGCAAATTGCTTGCGGAAATTCTCATAGCTTAGCCCCACCGCCCTCGCCACTGCCTGCGGTCGCGGCCAGCCCCGCGCATCCGGTCCGCCCAACAACCGCTGACTTTCCCCCAGCCAGGCACCGGCCGGCCGGTCAGGGGCGTCGCCGTCGCGGACCGCCAGCAGCGCCGTGAGCGTATCCAGCCACCGCCCGAGCGTACGCAGCGCTGCAGCGGGCCCGTGATCTTCGTCGGGCTGCAGTGTTTCCTCCAGCCTCCGGGCCCAGAAATCCACGGGCTCCGCGCGCCACACCGGTCGCGTCGGATCGAGGAGCCCGCGCTTGCGCCAAAGATCAAATTGCGGGCCCTCAAAGACAAAATAGAGGTGCCGCCACGCCGTGTCCCGCTTCGGACCGTAGGCCTGCGCTACATCAGGAAAGATCAGCACAACATCCCCCGCGCCGAGATCCTGGCGCGTGCCCCGCGCATCGGCATAATAGCCGTCCGCCGCTAAAATGTAGATCAACGCGTAGCTTCCCAAAATACGCATGGACTTGGGATCAATCCCTTCGTTGTTCTCCAACGCACCCGCGAGCTGCAGGCCGCCCACCGGAGTCTGCAACGGGCTCTCCAGCCAGGGGCGGGCAACGAAAATCTTGGGCGTGGGCACGCCTCCCAAATGATACATGCCTTTTCCCACTTCAACCATTTTACCTCTGCCCGCGGAGGTGTATCTTACAGCCATGAGCGCTGCTACCCTGCCCCAAATTGTTTCGTATGGCCACGAACTCGAGATGGAAGACGACAAGTTCGGCCTGTTACGCGACTCGTCTGATGTCGCCACGGATTTCCCGGAACTCCGACGCCGCTTCGCCACGGATGGATACCTGTACATGAAGGGCTATCTCGAGCGCGAAAAGGTGCTCGAGGCCCGCGCCGCTCTCACTGATCGCCTCGCGGCGGCGGGTCTGCTCGATCCGGCTTACCCGGCGTTCGAGGCGAGGGTGAAGAAAGAGGCGGGTTATCTATTCCAGCCGGACCTCACCACGGGCAACGCTCCGGTGCAAAACCTCCTCTACTCGGGACGACTCACGGATTTTTACCGCCAGTTCTACGGGGAGGACATCCGCCACTACGACTTTACCTGGCTCCGCGCGATCGGGCCGGGCAAGGGCACCAACCCGCATTGCGATCTACCGTACATGGGCCGCGGCACGCACAAGCACATGACCTGCTGGCTGCCTTACGGCGACGTGACGTTTGATCTCGGCGGCCTGATGATCCTCGAGGGTTCTTTCAAGCGCATGGATCTGCTCGAGAAATACGTCTATCGCGACGTGGACTCCTTCTGCGAAAACAAGCCCGCCGAGGTCGCCAAGGTGAAGGAAGGCAAATGGGCCTTTACTGGCACGCTCTCGCACAACCCGCCCGCCGTGCGCCAGAAATTCGGCGGCCGCTGGCTCACCGCCGAATATCAGGCGGGCGACTTCCTGACCTTCGGCATGTTCACCGTGCACGCGTCGCTCGACAACCGCACCGAGAACCGCCTCCGCATTTCCAGCGACACCCGCTATCAGCGCGCCTCCGAGCCGATCGACGAGCGCTGGATCGGCGTTAACCCGCCCGCCCACGGTCCGAACGGCAAGCGCGGTCTGATCTGCTGAGCTGCGTCTCCTCTGCTGAGTCTGTTCTCTTTCTGTCATTCTGCGCGTAGCGAAGAATCCACTTGGATCCGGCCAGCCAGTCGCAGGGGATTCTTCGCTACGCGCAGAATGACAGAATTCTTAGTCGCCCACCCACCCGCTTAGTGTGCCTCGTCTTGCAGGTCTCTATCTCCTCCCTCTCGTCTCCCAATCTTCCCCGCCCATGGCCACGACTTCCTCCCCCACCCGCGCCGCCGCTCCCGCCGCCGGTCGCATGGCCGCCGTCAACGAGATGACACGTCTCATCCGCCTGCTCTTCGAGGTGGAACGCGAATTCGTCCGCACCATGCCCACACTGATTTTCCGCGTCGGCGAACCCGAACTAAAATATCTCCTTTGTCAGCATGTTTGGGAATCCGCCGGCCATGCGCGCTTCCTGCGCGAGCGCGGACGCGAGCTCACGGGTTTCGGCACCACCGAGACTGTCCGCGATAATCTCCGCCGCATTTTCAACGAAGCCGTCGGCCGCACTACCGCCAATCCACTCGTCCTGGCCGCTGGTTTTTATGAGGTGCTGAAGCCCGCGCTGCTCGCGGCGTACCGCCATTATCTCAAGATCACCGATCCGCTCGCGGACTGGCCGTCCAAGAAACTCGTCGAGGAATTCATCGCCGATGAAGAACGCCACGGGCGTGAAATCGCGCCTTATCTGCAGGGAGTCGAAGCCCGGGAGTGGAAACTCCACCTCACGCAGGCACTCGACGACCTCGGCGGTTGGCTCGGCCAGGAGACCCGCCTCCCGCTCGCCGCCAGCTATGTATGGCAGCACGAGCAAACGCCCTTCACGAATCCCGCCACCTGCAACCGCGGGAAATACCCGCTGTGCTCGGGCGTTTTCGGTTTCGATCCCACGGCAGACCCGATCGTCCGCCCCTGGCTCACCGACCCGAAGACTGATGCCCGCGTCATCCGTCTCATGGTTTATGTGTGGCTGATGATGGAGCTCGATGCGGTGGACTATCTGGCAACAGTGTTTTTTGAGACGCCCTCCGCGCCGTTTGACCTGCACTACGATCTCGCGCGCCATCTCTGGGATGAATCGAGGCATAGCCAGTTCGGCTTCCGCCAACTGCCCAAGCTCGGGGTCGATCTGATGACCGTCGAGCACTCGCTCGATCTCTACAATATTCTTGTCCAGATGCCGCCGCATGAGCGCTACGCGCTGATGACGATGGAATTCGAGGCCGGCAGTTTCCCAGCCAAGGCCCATGTGATGGATCGCGTACGCGAGCTGAATGACTTCGAGGCCGACACGCTCCTCGCATTCGACCGCAACGACGAACAGAACCATGTCCGCTTCGGTCACCGCTGGCTGCCCGAGATGATGGCGCTGTTCGGCGAGCAGCGCCCGGTGGAGGAATTCGTGAAAGCCACGCAGAAGAAATTCTCCGAGTACGCGGCTATTTACGGCGGCCAGGTCCCGCACTCGCTCCCCGCGAGTCAGCGGCTAACCGGCGAAAAAATCCGGAAGCTGGCCGGCGTCGACTGAGCAACGGTGCCTTGTGTAGGGCGGGGTCGCCGAACCCCGCCTGAGTCCAAGAAAACGTTCCTGCCGATCACGCGGATTGACGCGTACAACTGATATTTATCCGCGTTAGCCGTGAATTTGGCGGGAATGATTTGAAACGATTGGGCCAGGTTCGGCGACCCGACCCTACAGCAATCCCTTAATCCCCCGCCGTTTTGCAGTCCGAAATGCATGAATGTTCGGCCAATGTTAGATTTTTTTCGGCTCACCGCTTGTCAGCACGCTGAGCGTGCTCCATTTCTCTTCGCTGCATGTTCCCCTCCCTGCTGCGCCGCCTCACGCTTGTCTGCTTTCTACCACTCGCCGCGCATGCCAGCAGTCTGGTGACGCTCAAGGTCACGCCGCTGAGTGCGGAGGCTAACACGCCAAAAATTGTCGCTCCGCTTCCCGCGGACGCACCGGCCTCGACCTATGCACTTCAAGGGGTGACCCTGCCGCTAGGCGTGGAGTTGCACGGGCAAGTCATCCCGGGTTTGGACCCGGCGCTCACGCCCCTCACCGCCACGGTTCAGGATAGTTCGCTCCATGTGGTGGCGCGCGATCAGGCCGGCGCCATGGTTCTGCTGCGCTATGACCCCAAAACAGGCTGGACCCGCAGAACCGCCCCTCCGGGTGGCATTTTTGTCGACGCGTTTCCTGTCGGACAATCCCACATCGTCTTCGTCCAACCTTCTCCGACCGTGGGCAAGGTGCAGCTCATCGCTTACCACACCATTACGAACACGTGGTCGGTCATCGGCGATTGGGCGTCCCCCGGCGCGATTGCCTCCGTTTCCCGCGCCCCCGATGGCTTTGCGGTCACCACGCGCGAAGCCAATGGCGAGGTCCACGCCATGCTGGTCACGCTGGTCTC
>JBDTJA010000106.1:0-8555 GCA_039936075.1 Opitutaceae bacterium
CGCGCCGACCAGGAGACGGTTTACGCCGAGAATCCTTCCGACGTGGCGGCGCAATTCAAGGCCGCGGGCAGTGCCTGGGTGCATGTCGTGGATCTGGATGGCGCCTTCGCGGGCGAACCCCAGAATCTCGCGGCGGTGCAGGCGATCGCCAAGCTGGGTATGAAAGTGCAACTCGGCGGCGGCCTGCGCACTCGCGCGGCGGTGGAGCGCGCGCTGGGCTTTGGCGTCAGCCGCGTGGTTATCGGGACGCGGGCGGCGGAGAGCGAAGCGTTCGTCGGCGAACTCGTGCAGGCGTTCGGCGATAAGATCGCGGTCGGCATTGATGCCAAAAACGGCCAAGTTGCGGTCAAAGGCTGGGTCGCGACGGCGGGCATCAGCGCGCTCGCGTTGGCGGCGCGGATGGACGCTCTGGGCGTGAGCACTTTGATTCACACGGACATCGGCACGGACGGCATGCTGACGGGCCCCAATTTTCCTGCGCAAGAAGCGATGCTCAACGCGGGAAGGTTTAACGTAATCGCCAGCGGCGGGGTGAGCCGCCGCGAGGATGTGATCAAACTGGCCGCGCTGGCGCAACGTCACAGCCGGTTGGAAGGCGTGATCATCGGTAAGGCGCTCTACGAAGAGCGCGTGGAGCTCAAGGACCTGCTGGCGATTGCCGCGAAGTAGGGACGACATCCTGCGACGCCCTGGCAGGCAAAGCTCGCGTGGAAAGGGCGCCGCCAGACGGCGGGCCTACGGTCCAATCGGCGGCAGCATCCCAGAACGGCGGTGACGAATCCGCTTCATCACCTCATCACCGATCTCCTCGAGGGGGTAGGTGATAATCTCGGTCAGTGTCGGGTGGTACCACGGCGCGCGGAGCAGGTCGAAAACGGTGGCGCGCATGGCGAGGGGGCCGCTAAAAGCGTGGATGAGTTCGCCGGCGTCCTTGCCGACAATCTCGGCCCCGAGGATGCGGCCGCGTTTCGGCTCGGCGATGACCTTCACGTAACCGTAGTTGGCGTCCATCAGGATGGATTTGCCGTGATCGTTGAACGGATAGCTCCTCGAGAGATAAGGCACCTTGGCTTTGTCCAACTCGTGTTCGAGGCGACCAATCGTCGCGAGCTGTGGGTCGGTAAAAACGACATTGAGGAGCAGGTCGTCATCGATGGGCTTCAGATGCCGGAGGCGGGCCGCATGGCGCGCGGCGAGTTCGCCCTGTTGGATGGCGACGTGCACGATCTCGTGCGGACCCGAGCAATCGCCCGCGGCGTAGATGTGGGGTGCGGTCGTTTGCTGCCACCGATTGATGATGATTTGACCTTTTTTGTGGGTCCGGACGCCCGCGGCGGTGAGATCGAGTCCGGCGGTGTTGGGCTCGCGACCGAGGGCATTGAAAAGATGCGCGGCGCGGCGAGTGTGACGTTTGCCCCTGTAGCGGAATGTAACCGTGGTGCCCCGTTTATCCTGGGTGATCTTTTCGACCTTGGTGCCGGCAAACAATTCAATGCCCTCGTCCACGAAGGCCTGCTGAACCACCTTTGAAGCATCTTCCGAGTGATCGCGGAGGATGTTCGGGCTGCGCTGGATGAGGATAACCTTTGAGCCGATGCGGTTGAGGAATTGCGCGAGCTCGCAGGCGACGATGCCGCCGCCGAGCACGAGGACGCTTTTCGGGATGAAATCAAGATCGAGGACCTCGTCGCTGGTCCAGAATTTGGCCTGCGCGAGACCAGGCAACGGTGGGACGCTGACCTTGGAGCCCGTGCTGATGAGGATGTGTTTGGCCCGCACCTGCTGGCCGTTGGAAAGCTGGAGGGTCTGGGCATCGATAAACCGCGCGTGAGCGCGAATGAGATCGAACTTGCCGTGCTTCAGCTGCGTCAGGCGCGAGTCGGCGAATTCGGCGATGAGCTTTTTCTTGCGTGCGTGGACGGCCTTCATGTCGGCGCGCCCGGGAGGAATTTTCAGGCCAAACGTTTTCCCCTTCCCGGCGAGGTGCAGCACCTCGGCGATATAAATGAGTGTCTTGGACGGCATGCAGCCGCGCAGGATGCAGAGCCCGCCAAGCTCGCGCGCACCGTCAACGATGGCGGTGCGTTGGCCGAGTGAGCTGGCGACGCGGGCAGCGTTGTAGCCGGCGCTACCGCCGCCAATGACGAGAAAATCGTAGGTCTTCATAACATATTAGGTGCTGCAGGACGCTCTGGGTATTCCCCGCCCGATCACCGACCTTTGCCGAAGAGCATCACGTGAATCGTCTTCAGGACGATCGAGGCATCGAGCGTGAACGAGAAGTGGCGGATGTAGTAGAGATCGTATTCCAACTTGCGGACGGTGTCCTCGAGGTTCGCACCGTACGGGTAATTGACCTGGGCCCAGCCGGTGATCCCGGGCCGGACGAGATGGCGAAAATAGTAGCAGGGAATTTCCCGTTCGTAGTCAGCGACGAGCTTGTCCCATTCGGCGCGAGGTCCGATGAGGCTCATGTCGCCCCTGAGCACATTCCAGATCTGGGGCAGCTCATCGAGCCGGCTGGCGCGAAGGAAGCGACCGACGGTCGTGATGCGGGCGTCACCGGGCCGGGTGTAGCGGTCGCCTTCCGCGACGGTGGGCCGCATGGTGCGGAGCTTGTAGATGCGAAAGGGAATGTGATTTTTGCCGATCCGGGTCTGGGCAAAGAAACACGGTCCGCGATCTTCCATCCAGACCGCCAGGGCGCTCAGCGCGATCAGCGGCGAGGCGAGGATCAAGCCCAAGGTGGCAAAAACGAGGTCGCCGACGCGTTTCAACCGCTCGAACACCGGTTCGCGCGCAATCTGAAAGCCTTCCTGAAAAAGCCACGTTTGGTTCAAGCGATAGATGGGAATTTTTCGCCAATAGACTTGGTGAAACAGCTCAAGCGTGAAGGTCGGCAGGCCTTGAAAATAGAGTTGGACGAGCTTTTGTGCGACCTCTGGTTGCAGTTCCCGGTTGGACTCGCGCAGGATCAGCGCCTCGACGGCGAGGCGGCCGTGCTGAATGTCGTCAATCACCTCTGAAAATGGCCGCAGGCGGTCGTCATGTTTGACGCCGAAGGGCGCGGCCGATTCCTCGCTGACGACGGAAAACACGATGCGTTGAATCGCGCCCATTTTTTCACACTCAGCCTGGAAGACGTGGCAGCTCGCCCAATCGCCGAGAAATACGAGGCTCCGGCCGCCTTGGGCGTTCGTGGCCCGCTGGAAAATAATCCGCCGGTAACTGAGTGTGACAGGAATTAGCGCCAGAAACGCGATGGTGATGACGCCGCGGCTGGATTGGAGTTCGGCGAGCCCCGGGACCCTGGCGACGTACGTCATCAGCAGCGTCGCCAACATGGCGATCACCAGCGAGATCGCATGCAGGCTCGTGTAATCGAGACTCATCATCTCGGTCCGGGTCCGATAGCCATCGATCAGGTAGATGGCAAAAATCAGCGCGATCAGGGGGCCGAGCAGCGGAGTGAAAATCCAATGTGCACTGTTGCTCAGACCCCAGGAAAGCCGGGCGAGATTGAACACCAGGAACAAAGAAACCGTGTCCAAGCCCAGCAGGACGAGGAGGGTTTTCTTGGGACTGTTCATGGGACAGGATAGATGGGGGGCATATACCCAGGCAGCAAGCGCAGTAGACGTCAGCTAATCTGCTTGAGGAGTGCGTCCCACACCTGTCCTGCCTGGGTGGGACCCGAGTGATGGTGTGCAAACCCTGCGGCCGCTGCCGCCATACGACGGAGGCTTGCCGGGTCGCCTTGAAGCTCTCTGATCGTGGCGGCAATAGCGACCGTGTCTTCGCGCCCAAACGCCCGACCCAGGCCCCTCGTCTCCACGAGGCGGGCGATCTCGCACTCCCCCGGGCCGATGAAAAGGACGGGGCGGCCCACGGCGGTGACGCCGTAGAGCTTGCTGGGAAACACGAGCGACTCACAGCCGGGTAGGAGAGTAACGAGATGAAGATCGCCGAGCGCCAGCGCGGTCGCGAGTTGGTTGCGGGCCTGGGAGGGGTGGAAGTGGACGTTGCTGAGCTCACGCTCAGCTACCTGGGCTTCGAGTCGGGTTCGTTGCGCCCCGCCGCCGATAAAGACTAACGCGATTCCGGCGTCATCGCGCAGTGCAGTGGCCACGTCGAGCACCGGATCAAGATCGTGCACGCGGCCGAGGTTGCCCGAGTAGGCGACGACGAATTTGCCCTCGAGATTCCACGCGCGGCGCAGCGCATCGACGGTGGAGCGCGGTGGGACGGTCAACCCGGCCGGCGCCCAATTGGGCAGAACCGTCACGTGTTTCGCGGGCACCCCGTCGCCGATCAGCAAGGCCGCCATGTCCGAGCCGAGCGTCACGCAGCCATCGGACTTCCTCCACGCCAGATTGCGCAAGGGAGTGATGAACCGGAGCCATGAGTGCCCGGAAAGCACGATGGCAATTTCGGGATAAATGTCCTGCGTCCAATGAAAAATCCGAGCGCCACACAGCCGGGCCACCAACCACGCGCCCACGCCGAGCAAAGGCGGATCAGTCAAGGCGACTACGCAGTCGTCGCGCTGAACCGTAAAGATGAGTTTGATCAGAGCACTGAGGTAAAACGTGACGAAGTCAGCTGCCTTGCCGACCACCCCGTGCTTGCTCCAGCGAGTCGAGGTGACCCGCGAAATCGCCACGCCCGCGCGATTTTCGCGGCGTCGCGCCCGATTCGAGTCGGGACAGCTGGCAATGACCGTCACGTCATGACCGGCTGCGGCAAGATTCTCGGCCAGATCGGTCAGAAGCTGCGCGGTCGCCGGTTCATCGGGCCAGTAGAAGCGATTGAGAAAGATGACCCGCATCAGGATGAGGCGCGACGTTGGGCGCGGAGTTCAGTCACGGCGAAGCGCTCATACTGGGCCAGGAGCTGGCAGTAGCGCAGCCCTGGGCGGCCATCGAGGAAGCCCAGCCGGAGAATATATTGATAGAAGAAGCGGAGCGTCGGTCGAAGGGGGAGCGAGTAGCTCCAACGCTTGAGCGCGCGGCGCCGGCGGAGGCGATGGGGCGAAAAAAAATCCGACCACGGGACGCCGGCATTGGCGGCGAGGTGCGCTGCCGCCTCGGCGCGAGCGTACCGTCGGTGTTTGGCCAGCCATTCCTCTTCACCGCCCGAAGACAGATTGTGCAGGTAGTTTGATTGGAACCGGCTCAGGTTCATCGTCGGGGCTTCGCGTTGTCCGTGACCCACCTGAATGAAGGCAAACTGCGGCGCACGCACGAACCGCGCCTGGTAAGCAGGGAAATCCGTACAGTGGGGAATCCATCGTCCCTGAAAAATCATCCTCGGCGCGACGAGAAACCCGTCGACGGCGGAGTCCGTCCTGGCATTGCACTCGGCCACGAGCTCAGGCGTCAGCTCCTCATCGGCATCAAGATGGAAAACCCAGGGATGCCGGAAAGGAATTTCGCGTTGCGCGTAGTTGCGCTGGCCGGCGAAGTCATCGAAAGAGCGGGTGAAAACCCGGGCGCCGGCGGCCCGCGCGATTTCGCCTGTCCGGTCGGTCGAGCCGGAATCGAGCACCACAATATCGTCGCAGCCGCGCATGGACGCCAGGCAACGCGGCAGCGCGCGTTCCTCATTGAGAGTTAGGATGAGAACGGAAAACATGATCACGGCCCCGGGCGGGTCTCATCACTCAACCGGACATACTGGATCGCACTGAAGAAACAGATCCAAAAGGCAATCATCACGGCGGGATTGGCGAAGGGAAATTCCACGCCGGCATACAACAGAATCAGGCCGCAGCCTCCGAGGAGATAAGCCGGCAGCACGCCCGCAAATTTCCAAGCACGGGTGCTGAGCAGCGGCCCGAGCACGCTCAATATCAGGAGGATCGTCCCGACGAACCCCACTTCAGCGAGCGACTGCAACCAGTCAGAATGCGCGTCCACGTAGCTGTGCTCATATTGACGGTTGGGTTCGATCGGCCGCGGCCGGATGAGCTGGAGCGTCGTTGCAAAACTGCCGAGTCCCCAGCCGAACCACGGCCGCTCCCTGGCCAGGTGCCAGGTATCGGCATACAAGCTGAGCCGTTCGTGAAGCAGGCCGGTCCGCCATTGCTCCTCGGTGTCCTGCCAGCGTTCCTGGACGGCGTTCCGGCCGAGATAGATCGCCCCGCCTGCGACGCCGGCGACGCACAACGCCAATCCCGTAAGCGGCCAGGCCGTGGATCCACTGAGAAGTCGGCGCCGACGTCGGATGCGCAGCGTGAGCTGAACGAGGCCGATCCCGATGAGCCCAACGACCAAAAGTGTGCCCGCGCGCGAACCGGCGAGCAGTGGTGTAATGGCCATCAGCAGAAGACTGACGACGCCGAGCATAAGCGGAAACCGGGAGGTTTCGCCGTCAGCGTTGCGGCGCACATAATAAAACAGCATTCCGACGCAGGCCGCGAGCAACAGCACGACGTAGGCCGCCCAGTGATTGCCATAAACAAACGTGGCAAAGAAACGCGAGTTGGGAGCGGCGATCGCGCCGAAATACAAACCCGTGGAAGTCAGCTTTTGGAACGTCCCGAAGACCGACAGGATCACGGCGTTGCCCACGGCGATCAGCAGGAGCGTCCGCAAGACCGCCCGCCGGCGGATGGCCAGGACGAGATTGAAACCCGAAAGATAAATGGCGGCGAACAGCCACAGATGCTCGCGTGTGGTCGCGGGCAAAACGGTGCTCGGCCACGCGGGATGAGCGGCGCCCGTGTGCGCGAGGAGGATTTGGGTTCCGAAGGTGCGCGCGGAAAAACTCGGGTTAAAACTGCTGAGCAAAACGAGGAGCGCGAACGCGGCAAACGGGCAGAGCCAGAGCAAGGCTTGACTCAGGCTTTGGCCGCGAGCGGCGTGGCGGCGGACGGCGAAGAGCACGAGGGGCAGGCTGAGGCTGCCCCAGCCGACGATCAGGGTTCGTGCCCAACCCGCGGCCCCGCCGAAGGCCCAGGAGGCGCCGACCAGCAGCAGGCCGACATGAGCCAACACGATGAACTCGAGGACACGGACACGATTGTCAGGAGAATCAGACTGGGGCTTCACGAGGGATTTTCAGGCAGACGCTGATAGAAGGCGATGAGCTCCTGGGCGGATTTTTCCCACGAGAATTCGCGGAGAACCCAGCTGCGGGCCCGTTGGCCACGTTCGACGAGCTGGGCGGGGGATTCCGCCATCGCGATCTGCAGGGTCTGGTGGAAGTCGGCCCACGGCACGCACCAGCCGCGGTCGTCCATATTTACTGCTTTCCACGGCGTCGTGTCGGTCACGAGCGCTGGCACGCCGGACGCCATCGCCTCGGCGATCACGAGGGCGAAGTTTTCCGAATGGGACGGCAGCAGAAAGAGCGAGGCTACCGCATACGGCGGGGGTAGATCTTGGCCGTCGAACACGGCCACGCGGTCCTGGGCGCCGGCGGCTTTGATCCAGTGCTGGATTTCAGCCACGGAATATTCCTCGGGCACGCCAACCAGCAGGAGCAACCAGTCGCCGCGGGGCGCGGCGAGCCAGAGATGAAAGAGTTCGCGCAGGCGTTTCTTGCGATGAAACCGGGAGAAGAACAGCGCGACCGGCCTCGAGCCGATTTGGGGGCAGTGTTTGCGCCAGACGGCGCCCGCGGCCAGCTGGTTTTCGGTGGCGGGCAACCGGACGCCGTTGGGAGCCACACACACAGGCTGGGTGAAGCCGAGGCGGCGGATATCATCGGCTTCCTCTGCACTGGTCGCATGCCAGCCGTCGGCGGCGGCGAACGCCCCGGGATGAATCAAGGCCGAGGCGAGCTGCTTCCGAGCGCGGTGATGATTCCACGCCCATTGACTCATCATCCCCCGTGGGGAAATGATGAACCTGGCCCGCTGCTTTTTCGCGGCGAGATGCGCGTAGTGCAGGGTGCGCAGCCAGAGTGAGTGATGATGGACGACGTCGGTATCACTCTCCAGCAGCGCGGCGCGGAGGCTGGCGGAAGGGCAGACGAATTCCGGCCAGTCCCGCGGGAACGTGGTCGTGGTGAAGCGGCCGGCACTCTTCCGGTTAATGCCTGGACCAGGCAATGTAGCCAGCAAGGTGACATTGTGGCCAAGCTGGGCGCACGCGCCGGCAAGTGAAGGCACGGAGGTGCTTGGGCCACCATGGCGGGCTTCCAGACTGGGGACGAGGTGGGTAAGATTCATCGCGGGGACGAGGAGCGCCCGCCTGGCGAATGGGTCCGCCGAAGAAAAGCACCGCGCCCTGGGA
Organism: Opitutaceae bacterium; assembly: GCA_039936075.1. Lineage (GTDB taxonomy): Bacteria > Verrucomicrobiota > Verrucomicrobiia > Opitutales > Opitutaceae > Opi-474. Next base: position 8,241 of record JBDTJA010000106.1, read on the forward strand.
AAGCGGAGGACGCTCCGCTCATGCCAGCGTGGAGCGCGGCATAATCGGCCGGCAGCGGTGACCGGCGCCAATTATCCGCGCGGGCGAAATCTTCACGAGCACCTCCCGTGCGTCGATCACGCCGGTTTGATCGAGATGGAAGGATTCCGCTGCCATTGCCATGGTTCAGAGCGAATAAGACGGGCGGGCGGTGGTCACTTCAACGTCGAAAAATCCTCCAGTAGACGATCGGCGAAGACGGGAAAATCGTACTGGCGGGCGTCAGTGCGAGCGGCGGCCGCGAGGCGGGTCCGACGGGCGGGATCGATCAGCAGT
>JBDTJA010000107.1:0-6251 GCA_039936075.1 Opitutaceae bacterium
ATCCATCCCGCCTTCTCAAGTCGGCTTGCCTGCCGGCTGACGGAAATGCGCTCCATCTGCAGGCGTTCCGCGAGTTCACTCTGCGTGCAGCCGGGCTTCCGGGCGAGGTGATGCAGGAAAAGCCACTGCGAGCGCGTGAGCCGCAGGCCGCGCACCCGCCGGTCAAATTCCTTCCGCGCCAGCCGGCTGATATCGCTGAAGATGAAGCCCAGGCTGCGGTCGGACGGGTGCAACAGGAACGCCATAAAGGATGATTTGGTAAGCTAGCTTACTTTCTGAAGCAAGTCCGCGGACAAAGATTTCACCTTCCCCGCACTTGCCGCCGGAGCCGGACCACGCGAGTCTTCCCTCACCCCATGCGCCGGCAATTCATTCTCGCGCTCGACCAGGGCACCACCTCATCGCGCGCACTGGTATTCGACCGCCACGGTCGCGTGCGCGGCGCCGCGCAGCAGGAGTTCACCCAGCATTTTCCGCGTCCCGGCTGGGTCGAGCACGATCCCGCCGATCTTTGGACGAGCACCCGCCGAACCGCCCTCGCCGCCGTCGCGGAAGCCAACCTCACGGCCCAATCCATCGCGGCCATTGGTCTCACCAACCAACGCGAGACCACCCTGCTCTGGGATCGCCATACCGGCCGGCCCCTCGCACCCGCGATCGTGTGGCAGGACCGTCGCACCACCACCCTCTGCGCGCAGCTGAAACGCCGCGGACTCGAGCCGGTCTTTCGGGCCCGCACCGGCCTCGTGCTCGATCCCTATTTCAGCGGCACCAAGCTCGCGTGGCTGCTCGACCACCTCCCCGGCGCGCGCCGCCGGGCTGCCCGCGGCGAGCTCGCTTTCGGCACAGTCGACACGTGGCTCCTGTGGAAACTGACTGGCGGCCAGGTTCATGCCACCGATGTTTCCAACGCCTCCCGCACGCTCCTGCTCAACCTGCGCACCGGCGAGTGGGACGACGAACTCCTCCGCCTCCTTCGTATTCCGCGCGCCGTGCTACCCGCCGTGCGTTCCAGCAGCGAAGTCTATGGTCACGTGACCACCATCCCTGTGTTGCGCGGCGTGCCGATCAGCGGCGTCGCCGGCGACCAGCAATCTGCGCTGTTCGGCCAGGCCTGTTTCCGCCCCGGCATGGCCAAGAACACCTACGGCACCGGCTGCTTCCTGCTGCTGCACACTGGCGAAAAACCCGTGCGCTCAAAACACCAGTTGCTCACCACAATTGCGTGGCGGCTCGGTCCCGACGCCCCGCTCGAGTACGCGCTCGAGGGCAGCGTGTTCATCGGCGGAGCGGTCGTACAATGGCTGCGCGACGGCCTCGGCCTCATTGCCCGCTCCGCCGACGTCGAAGCCCTCGCGGCCCGCGTCCCGGACAATGGCGGCGTTTACCTCGTGCCCGCGTTCGCCGGCCTCGGGGCGCCCCACTGGGACGCCACCGCACGCGGCGCCATCACCGGCCTCACGCGCGGGACCACCGCCGCGCATCTCGCGCGCGCCGCCCTCGAGAGCATCGCCTACCAAAGCGCCGACCTGCTCCGCGCGATGGAAGCGGACTGCGGCGGAAAACTTCGCGAGCTCCGCGTGGATGGCGGTGCCACCGTCAATGAAGCCCTCCTGCAATTCCAAGCCGACCTGCTGCGCGTCCCGGTAGTTCGGCCGCGCACGCCCGAGACCACCGCCCTGGGCGTGGCCTACCTCGCCGGCCTCGCGGTGGGCTTCTGGAAAAATCGTGCCGAGATCGCCCGGCTGTGGCGAGCCGACCACACGTTCCGCGCCCGACTCCCCGCCAGCGCAGCCCGGCAGCTCATGTCCGGATGGCATCGCGCTGTCGAACGGGTGAAAAATCCCGGGCCGTAACATGCTGCCGCAGGTCGCTTGCGCTGTGCGGTAAAATAATTGTCAGCCCCGGGTTAGGTCAGAATCGCGCATTGAGTCCGGATGAAAATCGTTCAGGTTGAAATTATCATGTCCACGCTCGCCCGAGCCGCATTGTTGCTCCTGCTCACCCTCGCTTTTGTCCGACTTTCCGCGGCCCCAACTGGTGAACTCGCATCGCTCCGGAGCAAAGCCGAACGAGGCAACGCCCTCGCGCAATACAATCTGGGCCTCGCGTACTCCCAAGGTCGCCTGACCCAGCCTGATCCCGCCGAGGCGTTTATGTGGCTCACGCTCGCTTCCGAAAGCGGCGCCACTGGCAAGGCCCTCGACAGCCTCCTCGGCCAGATCACCGACGCGCAGCTCGTCGAGGGCCGCCATCGCCTCGCGCTTTATCGCACCGCCCTCGCCGCCCGCGTGTCCGCCGCCGCCAACAGTCACAGTGGTCCGCAGAAGCTCGCCCCGCGCGGCTTCACTCTCGAGGCGCCGACGGCCGCAGTGGATCCATCACCTCCAGGCCCACTGACCAAGTCTCCCGAAGCCGTCGTGCCGCCTATCACCACCAGCCCCGCCGACGGTTCGGGCCTGAGTGAACTCACCCAGGCAAAAAAAAATCTTCAGCAGACTCGCGCTGACCTGTCCACCGCGACCGAGGAACTCATCACACTCCGGGCCAACGTCGCCCGTTTGGAGGCCGCGGCTGCCGAGGCCAAGGCCACGGTATCCCGCCTGACCGCCGAATTAGCCGCTGCCCGCCAACCTGCCGCCGCCAACCAGCTTCCCCCTCCGGTGATCGTCACCGCCAAACCCCTGGCCGACGCCGCCGCTTCTCCCCGACCATGAAATCCCTTCGCTCCTCCCTCCTCTTACTCGCCGCGGCCGTTTCGCTCGCCACGGTTCTCTCCGCCGAACCCCCAGAGATCGCCTCGCTCCGCGCCAAGGCGATCCGGGGCAACGCCATCGCCCAGTACAATCTCGGATTGGCCTACTCCGAGGGCCGGGATGGCCTCGCCGCCGACCCGACCCAAGCCTATGTCTGGCTTTCCCTCTCCGGTGACAACGGTAGCACCCGCAAGGCGCTTGAAACGCTGATCGGAAGAATGTCCGATGCCCAAATCGCCGAGGGCAAACGGCGCCTCGAAGCCTACTACGGCACCGCCGCCGGAAAAAATATCGCGAACTCGGCGCCAGCTCGCCCCGCCCTCATCACAGCAGCCCCCGCTCCGGCCGTCGAATCTCCTGCGCCCGTGCCGACGGTGACCGTGGCGGGTGACGGCGATGACGACGTCACTCTGCGCAAGGACAAGCATCAGCTCAGCGACGAGCTCGGCGCCGCGTGGAAGGAGAACGAGAGGCTCAAGGCCAGCCTCGCCACCACGCAGTCCTCCGCCGCCCGGTCCCAGCAGGTCGCTCAGCAGCTCAACCAAGTCATTGAGCAGCGCAGTCAGGAAATTTCCGCCACGCAAGCGGAACTCACCCAAGCCAAAACCCGCGTCACGGAACTAACCGCCAAGTCCGGTCAGCTCCAAGCCGCACTTGCCACCAAGTCCGCCGCCGTGGCCACGACCGAGTCCGCCCGCCTCCAACTCGCCCAGGAAAAGAAGCAGATCGATGAAGAGGCCGCGGCCCTTTCGGCCGATCTCGAAACGTCTCGCAAGGAAACGGATGTGGTCAAGGCCCTGGCCGCCGCCAACGCCGCCAAGGCCACCCGAGCCGCTGCGGAGCGCGATGCCGCCGAAGCCGCGCGCGGAAAGCTCTCCATCGAGAAGGAGGCTCTCGCCGGCCAGCTCGCGCAGGCGGCCACCGCGGCAAAGACCAACCACTCCGCCGAGACGAAGGCCACCGGGATTTCCAACGAACTCACCGCCGCCCAAATCAAGAATCAGGCTCTGGTTGCCAAACTCGCCACCGCCGAGCGGGAACTTGCCGCCAGCACGGCCGCCAACGCCAAGAGCCAGACGCTGGCGGCGGAACGGGCCGATGCCGCCGAAAAACTGTCGGCCAAGTTCGCCGCCAATCAAAAAGATCTCGCGGCCACTCAGGCCAAGCTGATGGCTCTCACCACCACCAATGACCAGCTTCAAGGCAAAGTCGCCGACTCCACGTCGTCCCATCAGCTCGCCGCCGAACTCGCGAGTGCGCAGCGTGAACTCAAGGCCGCGCAGGAAAAGTCGGCCGGCCTCACCGCCGCCGCTGCCGCGCAAGCCTCCGCCCTCGTTAGCGCTCACTCGGATGCGGAAAAGAGCCGAGCGCAAGTCGTCGCCCTGAACAAAAAAATGGCCGCCGTCAGCGCTTCTTCCGCCGCAGAAGTCCAGGTCCGCGCGGATGCCGCCAAGGCCGCCAAGCAGATCACTCAATTGCAGGAGGAAGTCGCCGTCACCAGCGCCGCCAGCGCCAAGACCAAAACCGAGCTCACGTCCGCCCAGGCCGAGGTCACCAAACTGCGCGCGAACGTCGCCAAGCGGGAAGCTGATCGCACCGCCGTCACGGCCGCTGCCGGCGATGCCGCCCGACAACTCTCCCAAACGCACGCAGCACAATCCCAACTCTCCGAGGCCAAGGACCGCCTCGCCGCCAGCGAAAAGGCCCGCGGCGAGCTCACCAGTCAGCTGGCCACCGTCACCGCCGCGGAAAAGCAATCCATCGCCCAGCTCGCCACCCTTCGACCCCAGCTCCAATCGCTGGCGACCAAGGTTGACAACGCCCGCAAGGAATCCGCCACCGCCCAGGCGCTCGCCGCCAGTGCGACCAGCGAAAAGGCGAAGGCCGCGGATCTGTTGAAAGCCGCGATCGCGGAAAACCTCCGCCTCGTTTCCGACCGCGATGCCGCGGAGAACGCCCGCATCCAACTGGCCCAGGAAAAAATCACTCTCACAAACCAGCTCGCGCGGGCGAAAACCGGCCCCGCCCCGACCACGTCACCGGATCCCAAAGCGGCAACCCTCGCCGCCGAATTGACTGCCACCCGCGCATCGTTGATCGAGGCGCATCAGGAACTCACCGCCGGGGAAGCTCGGCTGGCCAAACTCACCACGGAAAAAACCCAGGCGCTGAGCGCCGCTCAATCGTCCGCTGGCGAGGTGGCCGGCTTGCAAGCCCGCGTCAAAAAAGCTGACGCCGAACGCGCCGCCGCGGTGGCCGCGACGAGCGCCGCCAGCAAGCAGGCGCAGACCGACCTCTCCGCCGCCCAGACCGAGGTGGCCACACTGCGCGCCACCGTCGCCAAGCTGGAAACCGGTCGCGCCACCGCGACATTGGCCGCCGGCGATGCCGCGCAACAACTCGCCCAGACGCGTGCGGCCCAGTCTCAGCTCGCCGAAACCAAGGAACGCCTGGCGTCCAGCGAAGCGGCCCGCGGCGAACTCTCGACCCAGCTCACGACCATCACCGCCGCAGAAAAAGAATCCATCGCCCAGATTTCAGCGCTCCAAAAGCAGCTCACGGAAGCCAAGGCGGCCGCTGCCACCGTACCCGCCGCCCAAGCCGAAGCTGAGTCCAAGCTCGCCCTGAGCCTCCGCAGCTACGGCGTGCTCCAAGGCGAAAATGAAACGCTCAAGGCGGATCGCGACAAGGCGGCCGCGGAAAAATCCGTGCTGGAAACCCAGCTCACTGATGCGCGCACGGCGGCCTCCGCCGCGGCCGCATCCGCCGTCACTGCAGCGAAGGAGGATGATTCCAAGTTGCGCGACCAACTCACCAAGTTCCAGAAAGAAGCCGCCGCGCTCACCACTGAAAATGCCCAGCTGAAAACCCAACTCGCCGCGGCGGCCACCACGGTACCCGCGATCGCGTCGACGCCAGAAAACGTCCAACCGGCAACCGCGCCGACCGCGGTTTCGGTTACCATGCCTCCCGCGCCCGTCAGTCCCTCTGGGGCCGCCACCCTTGCGCCGTCCCGCGTCGCCTCCCACCTCTCGCCGCCGACCCGCCCCGGCGCCGTTCCGCCCGCCACCACCACCACGGCGGCAGCAGCGAAGCGCACGCATGTCATCGTAGATGGCGATACGCTGGGTAAAATCTCCCGCCAGTATTACGGCACAGCCACCCGCTGGCCCGAGATCCTCGCCGCCAACCGTGCCACCCTCAAAGACGAGCGCAGCTTGATCGTGGGCCGCTCTCTGCTCATTCCCTAAACTCTCTCCGCTCGCTTCAGTTAACCGCTCAACTCCTTTATTTCCATGCGCCCTTCCTCGTTCCGTCTTGCGCTCCCCCTCGCCCTGCTCGCGGTCACTCTGCCTTCAACCCGCCTGAGCGCCGCTGATCCTTCCTCCGCGGCGCCCGCCGACTCGTCCGCCAAAGCCCCTGCGACGGCGGAAACTTCCGCGAAGGAAACCCCGCCGCCTTCCGATTCATCGGCCGAAGCGGCGGAAACGGCTT
>JBDTJA010000108.1:0-8994 GCA_039936075.1 Opitutaceae bacterium
TCTGGGTCTGGTGGGCATGAAGGAACGGGTTGAAATGGTCGGCGGCCGACTGGGCATCACCTCCCAGCCGGGACTCGGTACCACCGTGCGCGCCGAAATCCCCCTTCATTCCCCGGCGGAAAAATAGCGTCATGACTGCTGCACACCCCATTACCGTCCTGCTGGCCGAGGATCACGCCATTGTCCTCCAGGGCTTGTCCGCGTTGCTGAACGCCGATGGTCAATTTAACCTGGTCGGGACGGCGCACAACGGTCGGGAAGCCGTGAACATGGCGCACGCTCTCAAGCCGGATGTCATCCTGATGGACATTGCCATGCCCGTGCTCAACGGCTTGGAAGCGACGCGGCAAATTCTCGCCGCCAATCCCGCGGCGCGCGTGCTCATCCTCTCGGCGCACAGCGACGACGAATATATCGAGCGCCTGACCGAGGCCGGCGTGGCTGGCTTTCTCGAAAAGCAGAGCTCCGCCGAGGTCCTGGCCGAGGCGATCCGCGAAATCGCCAAGGGGAACACCTTCTTCAGTCCCGCCATCAGAAAGCGCCTGCCCTCGGCCAAGGACAAACCCCGCGACCGGCACGGGTTGCTCAAACCCCGGGGCTCGTGCCTGACTTCCCGGGAGTCCGAGGTGCTCCAGCTGGTCGCTGAAGGCTCGGCCAACAAGCAGGTCGCGGCGGCACTCGGCGTGAGTATCAAGACCATCGAAAAGCACCGACAAAACCTCATGGACAAGCTCAACATCCATGACACCGCCGGCCTCACGCGTTACGCAATCGCCACCGGCGTCATCGAAAGCAACGTGCGCCTGACGATCATCTAGACGGCGCACTCCAACGTGGAACGCGTCGCCCTCAACGCGTTCTCCGTTCAAAGGTAGGGCGGGGTCTTCGACCCGCCATTGACCGCAGAATAATTGAACCACCGATTACACGGATAAACCCGGATCACGCCTGCGCTGTCCAGCAAACATCCACGGAATCGCTGGTCATTGATTGAGTTAAACCAGGCGGGTCAGAGACCCTGCCCTACCCGGAGCACTCCACCCCAAGCCCTCACGCGTTACGGAATCGCCACCGCGTCATCGAAAGCAACGTGCGCCTGACCATCATCTAGACGGCGCACTCCAAGATGGAACGCGTCGCCCTCAACGCGTTTTCCCTTCAGAGGTAGGGCGGGGTCTTCGACCCGCCATTGACCGCAGAATAATTGCACCACCGATTCCACGGATAAACCGGATCACGCCTGCGCCGTCCCGCGAACATCCATGGAATCGCTGGTTATTGATTGAGTTAAACCAGGCGGGTCAGAGACCCTGCCCTACCCGGAGCACTCCACCCCAAGCCCTCAGGCCGTCGTGAAATCAACGGGGCCCAACGGGATGCGCACTTCGATTTCCGTCCCGGCGCGGCGTGCGGATCGCACCGTCAGGGTGCCGTTCGCATGGTTCGCCCGCTCGTGCATGCCCAGCAGGCCGAGCCGATGGTTGCCGTCGAAGGAGGGGCGGCCCAATCCTGCGTTAAACCCCACCCCGTCGTCGTCAACCGCCAGCCGCACGCAATCACCCTGCTGGCTCAGGCTCACAGTGACTTGGCCTGCCTGGGCGTGCCTCTCCACGTTTTTCAACGCTTCCTGAAGGATGCGATAGAGCGCCAGATCCACCTCCGCCGGCAGTCGCGGCGTCAGCGCGGCACAGAACAGTTTCACGGGCACACTCGTGCGCCGCGTAAATTCCCGGGTCGTCTCGCGTATCCCGGCCACCAAGCCGAGTTGATCCAAAACACTGGGCCGCAGGTTGCGCGAGATGCGCTCTGCCTCATGCGCCGCGGAAACGAGCATCGCGGAAAGTAGAGTCGCCTCGGTCTTCACCGCCGCGTTATGGGCCGAAAGTTTCCCAACCATTGCCTGGCTGCGAAAGACGATGGCGCAGAGCACTTGCGTGATGTGTTCATGCAACTCGAACGCCACGCGCCCGCGCTCGGCTTCGTGGGCCTGCACCACGCGATTCGTCAGGGCTCGCAACCGGTCCTCGTGGCGCCGGGTTTCCGTCATGTCCGTCACGACCAGCCCCAGCGTCGCGCTGTCCGCGCCGCTCCGCGCCAGGCGTCGCAACGAGATTTGCACCGGGATCAGCACGCCCTCGTCGCCGTTGAGCGTGACCTGCAATTTCGAACCAGCTGGACCGGCTTCTTTGATCAAAGGACGCAGCCGGGCCTGATCCCCCAGCGTGAGAAATCGCTCCAGCGAGCTGCCGATGACCCGCTGCAGCGGAAATTTGACCAGGCGGGCGAACCCGGTGTTGGCGAAGAGAATCACCCGGTCCGTCGTTAGCGTCAGTGCGCCTTCGTTCATGGATTCGATGAGCACGCGGTACGCGCGCTCGGCCCCGCGCACCGTGAAGACCTGCCCATCCTTCTGGCCGGCCACCACCGCATCCACTTCCCCCCGACGGATGGCTTGGAGGGTTGCGTTCGCCTCCATCAGACGCAGGCGGAGAGTGGCGAGCTCCCGGGCTTCCGCGCCGTCGGCGCGACTGGCGACCCGTGAACGGGACGACCTGGAGCGCGCGGCAGAATTTATCCGGGGCGTTTTCAATCACGCCACTCTACGCCGAAAAGCGGTCGAGGCGCATGGGGTGTTATCCTACTCGGCGGCGAATTTTTTTTCGTGCGTCATCGCGTTTCGAGGCAGCGCGGGGATCCGACCCGTCTTTTGCGAAGCAACCCTGCTTCAGCGACGATCGCGGCTCCGCGACGCCCGCTCTATGCTTGACCCTGACCTTGACTCGCGCCTCACCGGCCATGGTAGGGCAATGCCCCATATCAGCCAGCCCACCGCCAGCGTAAGCTTTCGCCCTCAACCCTATGAAACTCAAATACGCTTCCGTCCTGATCGCGCTTATTGCCAGCCCCATCGTGCTGTTCGCCTCGTCTTCCACCGACCGCAAGATCGAGGACGCGGCCAAGGACTCCTACAATTACCGCACCGTCCTCGACAACCATGTGAAGGCGAAAGCCAGCGACGGCGTCGTCACACTGACCGGCACGGTCCAGGACAAGGATGACCGCGACCTCGCGGCCGATACCGTGGAAAATCTTCCCGGCGTCGTCAGCGTGGACAACCAGGTCAAGATCAAGTCGGACTACCCCGAGCACTCCGATTCCTGGACGGCTTTGAAGATCCGCGGTCTCTTGCTCGTCAAGGGCAACGTCAGCGCCACCAGCACTAAGGTCGCGGTCGTGAACGGCAACGTCACTTTGAGCGGCACGGCCGACAATCTGGCGCAGAAGGAGCTCACCGAGGTTTACGCCAAGGAAATCGATAACGTGAAGTCGGTGACCAACAACATCATGATCAAGGATAGCTCGGACATGAACCAAACGACGGGGGAGAAGATCGACGACGCGTCCGTCACCACCCAGGTCAAGTTTGCGCTGCTGCACCATAAGTCCACCAGCGCCCTAAAAACGAAGGTCACCACCACCGACGGCGTCGTCCGCGTCACGGGTGATGCCGATTCCGACGCCGAGAAGTCCCTCGTCTCGAAGCTCGCCAGCGAGATTCGAGGCGTGAAGTCGGTGACGAATGACATGTCGGTCATGCACTGAGTCTCGGCCCCCGCCACTGCGCCGTGATGGCCAGTTTCATTCAAGCCATGCGGCCAACCTACGTTGGCCGCTTTTTTTGGCCTGCTCCCGAGCACATCCGACCGACGTCGCGGCGGCTTCGAGCCGCCGCCCCTTCCCCCACGCGCGAAGCTGACCCAGGGCGGCGACCACAACCGCCGGATCCAGGTGGGCCGTGCGCTCCGCGCGCGGCAGGTTGGCCCGGATGTCGCGCGCGGCCGGTCCGCCTTATACCACCAATCGCCTTGAGCGTTTACCCTTGTCATCGCGAGGTGCGCGAAGCGCGCCGTGGTGATCCAGCTGGATTGCTTCGTCGTCCCGCCGAGCGGGGCTCCTCGCAATGACAGAGAAACAGCAACGGGCGATTGGTCTGAGTCCCGGCGACGGCGGAAGCGCCCGGACCTACCGTCTTCTCCCGGATGTCGCGCGCGGAGCGCACGACCCACCCACTGAGCTCACCGGACCTTCAGCTCGACCTTGTGCTCCTTGCGGTCGTCCACCAGCGCGAAGGCCACGCCCGCCACCTCATGGCCGTCCACCGTGAGGGAATTCTCCCGGTCCGCCATCATCCGCGTGATCGTGACGTGATAAACCGTCTGCCGGAACCGGTAGTGGATTTTGTAGCTTGTCCAGGCCTTCGGCATGCGCGGCTCCAGCCGCAGCCGGTTGCCCTCGCGGTTCACCCCCAGCAGGGTCTCAACCAGCAGCCGGTACATCCACCCGGCCGAGCCCGTGTACCACGTCCACCCGCCCCGACCCACGTGCGGCGCCACGGCGTAAACATCGGCAGCGACGACATACGGCTCGACCTTGTAGGTGGCGATCTGCGTGGGAGTGCGGGCATGGTTGATGGGATTGAGGAGGTTGAAGAGCTCCCACGCGCGGTCATGGTCGCCCATCAGCGCAAACGCCATCGCGGTCCAGATCGCCCCGTGCGTGTACTGACCGCCGTTTTCCCGCACGCCGGGAATGTAACCTTTGATGTAACCCGGATTGAGATCCGATTTGTCGAACGGCGGATCGAACAGCTGGATCAGCTTGTCCGGGCGGCGCACGAGACGCTGGTCCACCGCGCTCATCGCCTCCCGCGAACGACTGTGCTTTCCCGCGCCGCTGATCACGGACCAGCTCTGCGGCAGGGACTCAATCTGGCACTCCGGATTGGTCTGCGAGCCCAGCGGTTCGCCGCTGTCGAAATAGGCCCGCCGGTACCACCCGCCATCCCATGCGTGCTTCTCGATCGCCTGCTGCAGCAGCCCAGCCTGTTCGATACAGCGATCGGCAAAGGTGATGTCCTGACGCGCCCGCGCCACGGCGGAAAACTGCGTGAGCACATCGTAGAAAAAGAATGCCAGCCAGACGCTTTCCCCGCGGCCATCCTTCCCCACGAGATTCATGCCGTCATTCCAGTCGCCGCAGCCCATCAGCGGCAGGCCGTGGGCACCAAATCGCATGCCGTGCTCAATCGCCCGCACGCAATGTGCATAAAGCGTCCCCGTTTCTGCAGATTTCACCGGCAGATCGTAATAGGCCTCCTCGTCGGGCTTAACCGGCCGGCCCTCGATGAAAGGCACCTTTTCGTCCAGCACACCGGTGTCCGCCACCGCCGTGACGTAGCGGCAGGTGACGTACGGCAGCCAGAGGAAGTCGTCGGAAAAGTGCGTGCGCACGCCGCGGCCCTGCGGCGGATGCCACCAGTGTTGGACGTCGCCCTCGCGAAACTGGTGGGCGGCGGCTCGGAGCAGCTGCGCGCGCGTCAGCGCCGGCTCGGCATGCACCAGCGCCATCACATCCTGCAGCTGATCACGAAAACCATACGCGCCACCCGACTGATAAAAACCCGTCCGACCCCAGAGCCGGCTGCCGATCGTCTGATAAAGCAGCCAGCCGTTCGCCATCGCGTTCACCGCGGGATCCGGCGTGTCCACATTCACCGCGCCGAGCGTCCGGTTCCAATAATCCCAGACGGCCTCCAGGGCGCCGCGGCTCGCGTTCGGCGCGCGGAATCGCGCGACCAGACCCTGGACCTCCGCCAGGTTCTTGCCCAATCCGAACCGGAAACTCACCTCGCGTTCCTGTCCTTCCGTCAGGTCGAAAGCCACCTGCACCGCCCCGCAGGGATCCAGTCCCGCGCCCACGCGGCCGGACAATCGCACGCGCTGCAGGGCCGCCGGCCGCGCGAGGCGTCCGTTGCGGCCGAGGAATTCCCGGCGGTCGCCCGTCACCGTGCGCGCCGGATCATTGACATCCACGAACGCCACGCGGTCGGGAAATTCCGTGTTGTAGGGGTTGCGCGCCAGCAGCGCCCCGGTCTTGGCGTCGATCTCGGTCTGCACGTTCATCAGCGCCTTGCGCCGAAGGTCGCCCAGCACCCATTCCCAATAACCCGTGACGGACACGCGACGCGGTCGGCCGGAGACGTTCCGCAACTTGAGCACCGAGAATTTCACGGGCGCATCGACCGCGACATACATCCAGAGCTCCGAGACGATGCCAAACTCGCGGTGCTCGTAGACGGTGTAGCCAAAGCCGTGGCGGATCACATAGGGCGTGCCGCCCCGGGCCGGCAGCGGTGTCGGTGACCAAACCTCGCCGGTTTGTTCGTCGCGCAGATAAAGCGCTTCACCCGGCACGTCCTGCACGGCGTCATTGCTCCACGGGGTGAGCCGGAACTCGTGGGAATTTTCCCCCCAGGTATACGCCGTGCCACTCTCGGTCACGACCGTGCCAAAATTCGCGTTCGCGAGCACGTTCGCCCACGGCGCCGGCGTCGTCTGTCCCGGGTTGAGCGTGATGATGTATTCGTGTCCATCCGGGGTGAAGCCGCCGAGGCCATTGGCGAAAATCAGGTCGCGCGGTGCCAGGGGCTTCGAGGTTTCGGCCGAACTCACGCGGATCGGCACCAGCGCCGCCACCTGCGACTCCACGCCACTGAACTGCTCCAGCTGTTCTGCCAGGGTGCCGGCGGAGTCATGGATTACCAGGCGCGCGGCGGCCTGCAGCAGCGTGCGATCGTCATTCGGCACCTGCTCGAGCCGGCGGACAAATATTCCGCCGCGCTTATCCAGCATGTGCGCCTCGCTGCCGGAGGTGATCAGGCTCACGATCTGGTCGTGCAGCGACTGGCGGTAAATCGCGACGTTCTCACTTAGGATGACCAGCTCGACCGTCAGCCCTTTCATCCGCCAGTACGTGTGCGCCTGGACCAACTGGCGCACGATCTCGATTTTTTCCGGATTGCCCGCGAACAACACCACGATCGGCGCATCGCCCGATACCCCGTAACTCCACAGCCCGCTCTGGCCGCGCCGGTTGCTCAGCAGCACGCCCGCACTCGCCCGGTGCGCCGAGTCGGCATAGATCAGCGCCCCGGTCATGCGCCCGTAGAGTGCGGCCTCCGCCTCGGACGCATTCAAGTGGCGCAACGTCACCTGGCTGTGCGTCCACGCCAGGTCAAACGCGCGATCCACCATGCGGGCCGACTGGTATTTGTCGGTGAGGGCCACGACCGCGTCGCGGGTTTCCCCCATGCCCAGCACCAGCGTCACCATGGCGGTTTCGTGCGGTTTGACCGTGACCGTGCGCCTCAGTGCCACGATGGGATCGAGGACCGAGCCTGCGGTGTTGGACAAGGGGCCGACCGATTCCATGGCCGCGGGTCGCGCCGGGTTGCCTCCGCGCCCGATAAACCGGGCGCGATCAGTCTCGCACGAGATTTTCCCCTCCACCTGCTCCGGTCCCGTAAACACATGCAGCAGCCAGGGCGGCCGCTCATCCGGGGATCGGGCCCGTCGCGTGCAAAGGATCGCCGCCGAGTCCGGCAGGTATTCCGTCTGCACGAACAGGTTGCTGAACGCCGGATGCGCTTCGTCGGCGCCGGGCGTGGCCATCACCACTTCGGCGTAGCTCGTCAGCTCGATCGTCCGCGTGAGCATCGAGTGATTGATAAGCCGGATGCGCCGCAACTCGACGTCGTCCTCCGGGGACACGCAGATCTCGGTGTGGAGCTCCAGTCCGGCATGCCGCTGGCGGAACTCCGCGCGCGCCTGCGTGAAGATCGCCTCGTAGCCCTCTTTCTGCCGGAGCATCGGCTGGTAGGCGGCGGACCACGCTTCGCCCGTCGCCTGGTCGCGCAGGTAAATGAACGTGCCCCAGCAATCGCGGGTGCCATCCTCGCGCCAGCGCGTTACCGCCAGGTCGCGCCACTGGCTGTAGCCACCGCCGGCGTTGCTGACCATGACGTGATAGCGTCCGTTGGACAGCAGGTGGACCTGCGGCAACCGCGTGGCGGGCGTGTTGTAAATTCGCATGGCCCCGGCGGCGTCGCGGGGCGGCAGCTTGGCGGCCTCCTCGGTGGTCTCGGCGGGAAACACGCCCGGAGCGGCCTTCGGAATGCGTTCCTGGAGCAGAAGGTGCGCAGCCTTGAGCACCGGACTGGCCAGAAACCGGCGCTGCATCGGCTGGTCCTGCAGGAAACTCAGCAGCGCCAGCAGGCTGATGCCCTGATGGTGCGCCATGAAAGACTGGATCGTCACGCTGGTCTGGTTGGGCGGAAGGCGCGACGGCGTGTAATCGATCGCCTCATAGAAACCATAGGCCCCCTCCCGACCGTCGGCCGCCAGCCGGAGGAGATTCCCGCAGGCTTCCTGCGGTGCCACCATCAGGGCCAGCACCGTGGCGTAGGGCGCGATGACCAGGTCGTCCGCCAGCCCGCGCTTCAGTCCCAGGCCGGGCACGCCGAACGCGCGGTACTGGTAGTTCATCTGCACATCCGTCCGATTGTAGCCTGATTCGGAAATGCCCCACGGCACGCCCCGGAGCTGTCCGTATTCGATCTGGCGCTCCACCGCCGCCCGGCAGGTCTGGTCGAGCAAGGTGTGCGCGTAATTCGGCATCACCAGCATCGGCATGAGGTATTCAAACATCGAGCCGCTCCAGGACACCAGCAGGGGCCCATGGCCGGACGCGACAAGCAGGCGGCTCATGGAAAACCAGTATTCCTGCGTGACCTGCCCCTGGGCAATGGCCGCATAGACGCCCAACCTTGCCTCCGTCGCCAGCAGGTCAAAGTACACGGTGTCGCGCCGGTGCTCCGTGACGTTGAACCCGATCGCGAACAATTCCCGCGCCGGATCGGCGAGAAACTTGAAATCCATCTCGGCAAATTCGTCGCTTTGTTTGGCCAGGGCCGCCAGGCCCGCCATGCGCTCGCGCGCGCGCCCACTCGCTTCACGCAAGCCCTGGACCAACGCCGCGAGCCCGGCCCGCTCCGTTTCATGCGCCAGCGCCGGTCCGTTCGCCGGCTCCGCCAGCGCGGCCTCGATCAACGGGCCCAGCGTGCGGTCCAACTCCGCCACTTCGCGCAGCGTCGGC
>JBDTJA010000109.1:0-8323 GCA_039936075.1 Opitutaceae bacterium
GCCGGGGTGTTGGACAAGCTGAATGCCCGCGGGCGCGACAACGTGGTGAGACATGGCCACCAGCTGGGCGGCCAGTCGGGCGAGACACGCTGAGGGTGGGTGGTGCGCTCCGCGCGCCGCATGCCTGACCCGGGGTGCTGGACAAGCTGAGTGCAGGCGGACGCGACAATGCGGTGCGGAATGGCCACCGGCTGGCCGGCCAGATGAGCGAGATACGCTGAGGGTGGGCGGCGCGCTCCGAGCGCTGCCCACCTCGGAAGGTTTGTCATTCCTAGCTGCGCTCAGAATTAGAGTTCAGATTGGGATTGGCGAATTAACAGGTTTGCCGCGAACTTGCCGGCATGTCCGTGCCTGACCTTACCTCCCGCATTGAAGCCGCGAAACGCGCCGTGCTCGGCCAAGTCGAGTTAATGCACCGCGAGTTCGGCCGGGTCGAAAGCAAGTGGAAGCATGACGGCACGCGGGTGACGGCCGCGGACATCGCGGTCTCGGAGAACATTTTCCGAGAGTTGATTGGCCAGTTTCCTGACGATCAATTCCTCAGCGAGGAGTTGGCGCTGACCGACGCCATTCCGTTGACGGCCACGTTCGCGTGGGTGCTCGATCCGATTGACGGCACCAATAATTTTGCGCTGGGCATCCCGTTGTGTGCCATCTCGCTCGCGCTGTGCGTACATGGTCAGCCGGTTTATGGGGTCATTTACGATCTGGGCCGGCGGACGTTGATGCATGGCGGGCCGGGCTTTGGGATGTTCGACGGCCAGCGGAGCACCCGGGTGATCACGACGACCCCGTATTCGGAGTCGATCGTCGCCCTGCACAGCCCGAACAACAAGGCGCTCCTCTCGATGGCCAGCGGGGTGCTGTCACAATTCAAGATCCGCGCGCTGGGCAGCGCGACGCTGCATCTCGCCTATGTTGCGGCGGGCATTCTCGATGGCTGTGTCGATTTCAATGTGAAAATTTGGGATCTTGCGGCGGCGATTCCGCTGTGTCGCGCGGCGGGCGGGGAGGTGCATTTCGTGAACGGCGAACAGCTGCCGATGCGACAGTTTGATCTGAAGATGAAGGGGATCATCTATCTTGCGGGCAGCCCGGCGATGTGTGCTCGGCTGCAGACGATCGTGCAGCCGTAAGTCTTTTCCCTGCCTTATTCATGAAATCGATTTTGGTCGGTGTTATACTGCTGGTGGGAACCAGTTCAGCCTTGGCCCAGAACGTGGTGGTGAGCCTGGTGTCGCCGGCGCAGGCGGTTTCGCCGGCTGCGACGATCAAGCTGGATCTATTGGCCGTAAATCCGTCGCTGACGGATGCGGTGTTTGAGGCGCCGGAGGCGCTCCACGGTTTGCTCTGGTTCGATGGCCGCTCATGGCCGGTGGCACTGGAGGCGACGGCCCCGGAGTCGCGCACCGTCCAACCCGGGCAATTTGCGCATCGCGGTTACACCCTGAGGTTACCGCCCGAGGCCAAGGGACGTCTGGTCCTGGAAATTTCCGCGGGTCGGTATGCGCCGTTACGCACGGTGATTGTGGTCAGCGAGGAGGATGTCACGAGCGTGGACAAACCCGCGCTCCCGGTCAGCACGCTCGACGCCGCCTCCTCGACGCTGTCGCAGGTGCAACGCAATTTTGTCGGACGCTTCAGCACGCATGATCCGATTTATTTCGTCTACGGCACCAAGGTGCCGGGCGCGAAGTTCCAGTTCAGTTTCAAGTATCGACTGCTGGACTTTCAGAGGGAGCCGGCCTCCACGGCGGATCGCACCTTGCAGTTCGGCTACACCCAGCGGTCGCTGTGGGATATCACGGGAGACTCCAGCCCGTTTTACGACACGAGTTACATGCCGTCGCTGTTCTACGAGTCGCTGGCCACGCAAGCGGCGATCAACCGGATTGGGCCGCTTACCTGGGTCGGATTTCAGGCTGGCTATCAGCATGAATCGAATGGGCAGAGCCTCGGGCGCTCCCGCAGCCTGAATCTGCTCTACGTGCGGCCGGCGGTGGTGGTGGGTCCGCTATCGGACTGGCATGTCATTGTGGTCCCCAGGATCTGGACCTACGTGGGCGGTCTCTCGGACAACAGAGATTTGAAGAACTATCGCGGCTACGGGGAATTGCTGGCCATCCTCGGCCGCAACGACGGACCCACGCTGGCGTACACCGGGCGCGCGGGAAAGGATCTCACTCACTTTACGACGCAGCTCGATCTTACGATTCCGGCGCGCTCCAAGTTTCTCGATTTCGCGACGTATATCCTCGTGCAGTATTTCAACGGCTACGGTGAGAGCTTGCGGGACTACAATAAAAAGTCCGACGCGTTGCGCGTGGGCTTCTCGCTGGTGCGTTAGGATGGTCTGCCAACCCCATTGGCCGGGCTGATCGCGCCGCCGTGGGAGAAGCATTCAGCCGGTCGAGGTCGATGGTCCCTGCGGGTTCTCTCTGGCACCTTCGCAGGGCACAGGATGAAATTGCTGAATCTGGCGTAGGGTTACACCTTCAGGCCGCGTCGAACCGGCCCGACTTCGGCATGAACGGCGATGGGCTCAAATCTGGTAAGGCTTCAAGGGGATCGGGTCGAGCACCTTGGTATTCGGGGCCTGCGCGGCGAGTTGCTGGGCGAACCAGGCTCGCGCGGGCGGATCGCCGTGGGTGAGGACGATGCAACGCGCCGCAGTCTGCACGGCGAACTCGAGCAATTCCTCGCGATCGGCGTGGCCGCTCAATTCGAAGCGCTCGACGCGAGCCTTGATCTTCGTTTTCACGTGGGCGGTTTCGAACACAAAGGTGTCGCCCGCCTTGGCGGCGAGGAGTTTGCCACCGGGAGTATCGGGATCGCAGTAACCCACGAAACCGATGGTGTTGCGCGCATGACTGACGAGGCCGGAGGCGAGCGTGTAGCTCGGGGTGCGCTCGACGAGCATGCCCGAGCTGATGATGTAGAGGGCGTTTTGCTGCGGATCCTCGCCCGGCGTGAGCTTGCGCGGGGTGGGCTTGATCTTGAGCTCCTTGATGATGCCGCGGTTGAAATTCACGTGACGGGTCTTGCGGCTGATCTCGTCGAAATAATCCGCGAGATCCATACCGAGACCGGACGCGTAGATGGGGCACTCGACGAGCCGGCCGAATTTCCGGGCGTCGTGCAGGACGGCGAGGACTTCCTGCATGCGCCCGAGGGCGAATACGGGGATCAGGAACGAGCCACCGCGCTTGATCGTGTCGTTGATGCTCTCGATGAGGCGGGCGATTTCATTGACGCGTTCCTTGCCGAGCGGACGCTCGGTATTGCCGCGCGTGGTTTCCATCACGAGCGTATCGAAGTGGCCGGCGGGGAACTTCGCGCCCGGGAGGGTACGCTGGTTCTCGTAGAGCACGTCGCCGGTGAAAAGGATCTGGCGGTGCTTGTAATGGATCTCGACCGCGGCGGCGCCGGCGACATGGCCGGCGGGATGGAAAATGATGTCGATCTCGTCCTTGTTGCCGCGGAATTTCTTGGCGTGGCCAAAAGGCAGGCCGTGCATGCGGCCGCCGCAGCGGTCGATCTCGTCGTGGGTGAAAAGCGGGTAGTCGGGGATGTTATTCTCCTCCTTCTGGCGCATCATCACATTGGCGGAATTGTGCAGCATGCGCTCGATCAGCATGCGGCTGGAGGTCGTCATGATCACGGGCGTATTCGGATGCTCGCGCATCGCGACGGGCAGGCCACCAATATGGTCCAAGTGGCAGTGGGTAATGATGATAAGATCAAGCGGTTGGCCGCGCAACAGCGAGAGGTCCGGGATGGCGCCAAGGCCGGCTTTCTTCGGATTCAGGCCGCAGTCGATCAGGACGCGAAGGTCGCCAAACTGGATAAACTGGGAGTTGGCGCCGATGCCGCCATCACGATTCAAATCAATAAGCTTCATTTAGGAATCGGACATTCAATCGGACAAAACGCGGGAGAACGAGGCTGTTTTTCTCACGCCAGCGGGATCGTCAGCTCGAAGCGCGGCAAGATGACATGCACGCGCTGGCCGAGCTCGTTCACGCCATGGAAAGAACCTTGGGCGGTGGCATTGCAGCCCGTCACATGGTAGCTGTTGTAGGAAAATTCCTCGCCCGGCGCGAGGCGCGGGGTTTCACCCACGATCTTGTCGCCCTCGATCACGAGATGACTGCCGTCTTCATGCTCCACAACCCATTTGCGACCCAACAGCGTGACGGTGTGCTCGGAGCCGTTCTTGATCGTGATGAAATAGACGAAGGCGTGCGGCTGGTCCACGGGCAGGGTAGCTCCACCATTGTGGTAGTGGAGTTTGTCGAGGCGGGCGGTGAGGCCGGGTAGTTCGCGGGAACTGGACACGTTGCTAACAGGAGAGCGGGTAACGTCCGCGTCGCAAGGCGGCTTTCGTCTTGCTGCCGAATTAGTCGCCCGCACAAACTCCTCCTTTATGGCCAAATTTGCCCTGCTTTCCGCCAGCAACCGTAGTGGTCTCGTTGATTTCGCCACCGCCCTGGTCCGGCAGCACGGTTACACGCTGCTCTCCACCGGGGGAACGGCGAAACAGCTAATGGAAAGTGGGCTGCCGGTCACCGAAGTGAGCCAGCATACCGGCTTTCCCGAGATGATGGACGGCCGAGTGAAGACGCTGCATCCGAAAATCCACGGCGGCCTGCTCGCGCGCCGCGACAAGCCCGAGCATCTGGCGGCGGCGGCGGCGCATGGCATTGCGTTGATCGATATCGTCGTGGTCAATCTCTATCCCTTCGAGGAGACCGTGGCAAAGCCGCACGTGACGTTTGAGGAGGCGATTGAGAATGTGGACATCGGTGGTCCTTCGATGCTGCGCAGCGCGGCAAAGAATCACGGCAGTGTGACGGTGGTGTGCGACCCGGCGGATTATCCGGCGGTGCTGGCGGCGATGAATGACCCTAGGGAACTGGCGGCGTTGCGACGCAAGCTCGCGTTGAAGGTCTTTCAGCGGACGGGCAGCTACGACACGGCGATTGCCCGATACCTGCAGTCGCAGGCCGCGGAACCCGACCTGGCTGCGCTGGCGGGCTTCCCCGACACGCTGAACCTGAACTACAAGAAGGCGCAAAGCCTGCGCTACGGAGAGAATCCGCACCAGGCCGCCGCGTTGTACGGTTCTTTTAACGAACACTTCCACCAGTTGCAGGGCAAGGAGCTCAGCTATAACAACATTTTGGACATCACGGCGGCGACCTTCCTCATCGGAGAATTTGAAAAGCCAACGGTCGCGATCTTGAAGCATACCAACCCCTGCGGCGTCGCGAGCGCGGACACGCTTGAGGCGGCATGGGAACTGGCGTTCGCGACGGACAAGCAGGCGCCATTTGGCGGGATCATCGTCGTGAACCGCACGCTCGAAGCGTCGCTGGCGAAAACCATCGCGGAAATTTTCACCGAGGTAATCATTGCCCCGCGGTTCAGCGACGAAGCGCTGGCGATTTTCGGCAAAAAGAAGAACCTCCGACTCATGATCGCCAAGGCCGGTCCGGGCGCTGACTCGTTGCGCGAAGTGCGCTCCGTCATCGGGGGCGTGCTCGTGCAGGACCGCGACAAAACGCTCGGCAATGTGCCGGATTTCAAAGTCGTGACGAAGCGGCAGCCGACAGCGGAAGAGTGGGCCGGGATGATGTTCGGCTGGAAAATCGGCAAGCACGTGAAATCGAACTCCATCGTTTACTGTCGCGGCGAGCAGACGCTGGGCGTCGGTGCCGGCCAGATGGCGCGCGTGGACAGCTCCAAAATCGCGGTCTGGAAAGCGGGTGAAGCCGGCCTGAGTCTCACGGGCTCGACGGTCGCGAGCGAGGCGCTGTTTCCGTTCGCCGACGGACTCATCGCCGCGGCCGAGGCCGGTGCGACGGCGGCGATCCAGCCCGGTGGATCGGTGCGGGACGACGAAGTGATCAAAGCGGCCGACGAACGGGGCATGGCGATGGTCTTCACCGGCATCCGGCACTTCAAACATTGAGGAGCAGGCGAGGGGAACAAAAGCGCTGACGGTACGACTCACTGGACTTGCCCTGAACGCGTTCCCCTCGCGTCACTCGCCTGCAACGGAGCAGTAATTTATTCGCCATCCCATGTTCGACGCGCTGCTCAACACTTTCCAAGGCTCGCCGCTTTCCCTGTGGGGACCGTTCGGGATGCTCCTGTTGTGCGGACTCGGCGTACCCGTACCGGAGGACATCGTGTTGATCGCCGCGGGCGCGCTGGGCGAGATGGAAGGGCGTTCGTGGCTCCAGGTGAGCGGGGTCATGTACGCGGGCGTGGTGGCGGGTGACTCCATGATATTTTTCGCGGGCAGGTACGTCGGAGCGCGGTTGCTGGCCTCGGCGTGGATGCGGCGCATCCTCCCGGTCAACAAACAGGCGAAGGTGGAGAACGTGCTGACCCGTTTCGGCACGATGGGGCTGTTTGTCGGTCGGTTTCTACCCGGCTTGCGCGCGCCGATCTTTTTCACGGCTGGTTCGATGAAGGTGTCCTATCTGAAGTTCCTCTGCCTCGACGGCCTCGCGGCGTTGGTGAGTGTGCCGCTTTTCGTTTGGCTGGGCCGCTGGTTGTGGGTGGAATTCGAGGACAACTTGGAAGCTATGCATGAGGTGCTCGAGCGGACGCATACCTATTCGCTCTGGCTGGCGGTGTTCGTGCTGGCCGCGGGATTGGCGGCGCTGTGGGTGTGGTCGCGGCGCACGCGGAAAGTGACGTGAGCTCCGAGTATTTGGTCAGTTTACTCTGGGTCAGGCTCTACGTTCGATATCCGATCCGCCGATAGCGGGCGTAAAGCCCCATCCACCAGATCATGGGAAATCAAAATGACCCACGACCGAGCTCCATGAAAGCGGGGATTGCACCAAAACCGGACGGTGGGTTTTCCGGTTGGCGCGGAGACGATTTTTGCGCCACCGTGGCGCCATGTTTGACCCCGTTGAAAAACTGAAGGAATTCATCCGCTTCCCCAGCGTCTCCGCCGACTCCAAGTTCAAGGACGGCATGAAAGGGGCGCAGGAATTTGTCTCCGGCCTGCTGAGCTCGATGGGCTTTGAGGTCGAGGTTGTGAAGACCGGCCTGCACCCGATCATCCTCGCGCACCGCGGCGGCGACGCCTCGTGGCCGCATGTGATCATTTACGGCCACTACGATGTGCAGCCCGCGGATCCGCTCAACCTGTGGACGACACCAGCGTTCGAGCCGACCATTCGTGGCAACCGGATTTATGGGCGCGGCGCGGCGGACAACAAGGGCCCGCTGCTGACGCACATCACCGCAGTGGGACAGTTGCTCGAGCAGAACCCGAATCTGCCGCTGCAAATCACCTTCCTGATCGAGGGCGAGGAGGAAATGGGCAGCCCGAGTTTCCTCCCGTTCCTCGAGAAATATCAGGACCGGCTGAAGCAGGCAGATTTCGTTTTTCTCTCGGATACCGGCATCCCGAACGAGAATCAGATGGTGATCACGGCGGGTCTGCGCGGATTGTGCACGTTTGAAATCGAGGCCGTGGGCCCGAAGAGCGATCTCCATTCAGGCTTACACGGCGGCGTGCTGTTGAATCCGATCCAAGCCCTGATGGATCTGTGCAGTTCGCTGCATTTGCCGGATGGAAAGGTCAACATCCCGGGCTTTTACGAAGATGTACTGGAAGTCGAGCCGTGGGAGCGTGAGGAGCTTAGGAAGCTCGGCGCGAAGGAGGCGGACTATTTAAAATTCCTCGGCATCGATGCGTTTCATACTCCGCCGGGCATCACGCCATTCGAAGCGGTACGGTTTCATCCGACGCTGGAGTTCAACGGGTTTGGCGGCGGCTACCAGGGCGAGGGCGGCAAGACCGTCATCCCGAGCCGCGCCTTTGTGAAGATCAGCTGCCGGTTGGTGCCGAACCAGAATCCCGAAAAAATCCGCGATTTGATTTACCAAACGATCAAGGCGCGGGCGCCGAAGGGCGTGACGTTGAACATCGTCGCGGGGCACACTGGCATGCCGTATATCGTGGTGCCACCGGATCGTCCCAATACGCCGAAGAACCAGTCGCCCGTGCTCGCCAAAGCGTTTCGCGCCACGGATGCCGCGGGCCGAGAAATCTGGGGCCACGCCCCGCTTTATCTCCGCGAGGGCGGGAGTGTGCCAATTATCGGGGAAATCAAGCGCGTGCTCGGGCTCGACTCCGTGATGATGGGCCTGTTCCTGCCGGAGGATAATCTCCACGCGCCGAACGAGAGCTTCAATCTCGACGTCATGAAGAAGGGGATCGAGACGTCGAAGCGGATCCTGTCGGCACTCGCGACGAAGTGAATGTAGGGCGGGGTCGCCAAACCTCGCCATC
>JBDTJA010000110.1:0-1869 GCA_039936075.1 Opitutaceae bacterium
CGTCCGCCAAAGCCCCGGCGACGGCGGAAGCGTCCGCGAAGGATACGCCGTCTCCTTCTGCTTCATCGGCTGAAGCCCGGGATCCGGCCGAAACGCCTTCGAAAGAAGCGCCCACTCCGGCGCCTGCGGATGAAACATCAACCGCCGTGCCGACTCCTGTTCCGGACACGACCACTCCTTCCGCGCCGGCGCCTTCCACCACGCCGGCTCCGACCTCGATGCCGGCTCCGGCCGTGACGCCCATTCCGGTGGTGGTCGATCAGGGTACCGCCGAGGCCAAGCTCGCGGTCGTGTTGCGCAGTTACACCTTGCTGCAGGAGGAGAACGACAAGCTGAAGGCCGACCAGGAAAAATTTTCCGAGGAAAAATCTTCGCTCGAAGCCCAGTTCACCTCGGCCAAGGACGCCATTCCCCTCGCCAACCAGGCCGCTGGGCTCCGCGAGCAGCTGCGTCAAACCCAAGACCAGCTCGCCGCACTCTCGTTGGAAAACAACGCACTCAAGACCCGCCTCGTCACGGGCGCTCCCGCCCCCGGCACGGGCAATCTCACGCCGGTCAACGTACCGACCACGCTGGCGCCCGCACCCACCCCCGCCGCGCCTGCGGACCGCATCCACATCGTGGTGGCCGGCGAGACACTCGGGAAAATCTCCCAGCAATACTACGGCACCCCCAGCCGCTGGCGCGAGATCCTCGCCGCCAACCCAGGCGTGCTTAAGAACGAGAAGAGCGTCTACGTCGGCGCCAAGCTCCGCATCCCATAAACGCTGCGCGTGGTCTTCCTCATTCACCGCACTCTTGGTGACAGCGGATTGGCCGACGTAGCCCTCGCGGGATATCAGGCCTAAAGTCCGACCACGTTAAGCCGCTTTCTTCAAGAGAAACGGCGCGACCTCCGCCTTGCATCGCTCGATCGCGGCGCGATAGGCGGGGCTCTTCCGCAGTTCCGCGACAATCACCTGCGCCGTCAGGCGGCCCCCAATCGTGTCTGAGGGAAAATGTGCCCCGCCGATGACCCGGGCCCACGCAATCCGGTGCGCCTGGGTATAGAGCGCTGGCTGCTGGTCCGTGAAAATGTCCCCCAACACCGCCGCCCAGACATAGGCCCGCATCGAATGACCGCTCGGGTAGGAATTGCTCGTGGGCAGGTTCACCACCGGATGCACCGTCGGCTCCAACTTGAACGGCCGGGGGCGCGGATAGAGATCCTTCACCTTCCCACTGACCACCCGGACGTCATCCGTCACCTGTCGGATAAAATCGGCGAGGACGGGGAGCTGCTTGGCTTCAAACCACGGCCCCACCACGTCGCGGTAATCGGCATAAACGTCATCTTTCTCTGTCAGCTTCGCCCACGCGATGTCGGCGGCGGTGCGGGTGGCCTGCACCTGCAGCACGGTTTCAAGGTCGGCCAGCGCGGGCACCGAGCCGGGAGCGGGCGGCGGCGGCAGAATCGTTTTCCAGTCGATCCCATCCGCGGGGAGAAAATGCTCCGTCGGGATCGGCCTCGCAGCTTCGAGGTTCGCATCCGCCGCACGCGTGAGCGGCAAAACAATCAGCGACAACATCAGCCAGAATCGGAAAGGAAAACGCTTCATAGTGCACACCGTGGCAGATTCGGCGCCGGCACGAAATCAGAAATTTTGTGGTCATGCGGAGATTATCTGACGCCAGTTTCATTGTGAGCCTGCCGCAATCCGTTCATCTTCCGACCCATGAGACGCCCCCTTCTTTTCCTCGCCCTGCTGACTGCCACCGCATTGCTGCACGGCGCCGATCCGACCGCCCTGCCGTCCGGCGCAGTGCAAAAGCTTCCCGACGGCCTTTATGCTGAGTTCGTGACGCCGCGCGGCGTCATCACCGCCGAGC
>JBDTJA010000111.1:0-2610 GCA_039936075.1 Opitutaceae bacterium
CCCGAGATGTGATGCGAGTGCACCAGCTCCAGCGGGGAGCCGGTAAACGCCAGATTCCATGCGGGCAGTTCGTCCTGAAACCGAAAGTCCGCATACAAAAAATATCCGCCCGGCCGTAGGACCCGCAAGACTTCAGCGAGGAACAGCGGAAAGTCCGCGTAGCAGTGGGAGGCCTCGATGTTGATGACCGCGTCCACGGTCTCAGCCGCGAACGGCAGGAATTCCGCCTCCCCGCGCACAAACGTCAGGCCCTCGGACGGGTGCCGCTGCTCGCAAAAACGAATCGCCGCCCGATTCAAATCCACCGCCGTGTACGACGCCGGTCGCAGCGTGCGGGTCAGATAGGCCGCGCCACCGCCGTGACCACAGCTGACCTCGAGCACATGTTTTCCCTCCAGCTCCACTTGATTGGCGACGTGGTGATAGAGTTGGATGCAGACCCGATTGGGTTCGTCGTCCGGCTCAAGCGGCAGGCTCATCGGCGGCTCAGTCTCGAAGCCGTAATCGAGAAAAATCACATCCTCCTTCCGCAGCCGACGGGTAATGTACGGATACCACATCCGTCAAAGTGTGGCACGGACCGCGCCGACCGAATAAAGTTTGGCAAGGAAAGGCATGCGCACCTCCTGATTCCAGAAGCTACGATTTGGGTCCGAAAAGCGAGCTGGATTGACGCCCTCCCGTGGCGCTCCACGCTTCTCCCCACTCGCTCATGCGTCTTCCGTTTCTGAACTCACTCTCAAAAATCGCCTGTCTCGCCTGCGCGCTGGCGACCTTAACCTTCGCTGCGGACCCGCTTCCAGTGACGGAGGAAATGCCCTCCACTCATCCCAAACCATGGGAGACGAGCGTGTGGACCGTCGAATCGGGCGCGCTCTGGGAAATCGGGAGCGGAACGCCGTTTCCCTACCGCTTGCTCGAAACCCAGGTTTCGTGGAAGTCCAAGGAATTTATCACCAAGGTCTTCGAGGACGGCTCGCGTGTCATCGTCCGGAATCGCTTCGCTCTAATCGGTGCGATCATGCAACAGGGGCCCGAGTCGCACTACATCGCGGTGTCCGCCTCCCCTTCGCTTGAATGGTGGAACGCCGCTGGCACCTGGTCGGTTTACGGGGGCTCCGGCGGTGGCGCCGGCGGACTCGATTCGCAGGGCGTCAAGGGCGGCGAAGGCCAGGACTTCACGCTGAACTGGATGATGCGCGGCGGCATCGAACACGCGTTCTCGCCCACCTCGCGGCTCAGCGCCGGCATCATGTACCAGCACATGTCCAACGGCGGCCAGACGAAGCCGAACCCCGGCATTGATGCGCTCGGCTTCATGGTTGGCTATTCGTGGAGCCACTAGGAGAACCGGCCAAACGACTTTGTCATTCTGAACGAAGTGAAGAATCCAGTTGGACAGAGCCGAAGCGGGGTCACGTGTCGCACGGGATTCCTCGCGATGCTTACAGTGACAATCACCGGTGCCGGGCGTGAAGAGCCGATCTGCCCCATTGTTGCTCGCTTGCCGATATGAGCATTCCCCAGTCACGCGACCCACTGCATGGCGTCACCTTGGAAAAAATCCTGACCGAGCTCGTCGCGCGGTACGGCTGGGAGGAATTGGGCCAGCGCATCGACATCCGCTGCTTCAACTTCGACCCCAGTATCCAATCGAGCCTGAAATTTCTCCGTAAAACCCCGTGGGCTCGGACGAAGGTTGAAGCACTGTACGTGCACTCAAAAGAAGGCTAGCGCAGTTTAAAAAATGACATAGCCAAAGGGCCGGGAGTAGCAACGAGCGTGAGCGAGTGGATGGAGTTGGACACTCGCTCACGCTCGTAGCTACACCTCTTGTAAGTGCGCTCTAGTCTTCAGCATCGCCCACACTCAGCGATTGTCCGTTATGTTTCGCACCGAGCCCTAGAATGAACGGCGCCGCCTTTTTCGCCCAAGCCTCGGCCTTCGGATACCCTCCGGCACCATCCGCCCACGCCTGACGGAGCATGTCGGTGTCGATCACGCCGGGATTAAGCGGGATCGCGGCCATGCCGGCGGGCAGCTCGGCGGCGAGAGCTTTCGTCAGGCCTTCGATGGCGAATTTCGTCGCGCAGTACGGCGCCACATCGGGCGAAACGCTGCGGCCCCAGCCGGAGCTGAGATTCACAATCACGCCCTTTTTGGCCGCCACCATCGCCGGTACAAAATGCCGGATGACATTGGCCACGCCGCGGATGTTAACGTCCACGACTTTGGTGAATTCGCGGTCATCCTGCTCCCAGAGCGGCGACAGGCGGTTCATCAAACCGGCATTATTGATCAGGAAGTCCGGCGGACTGCCGGCCTCGAGCACTTTCGCGGCCCAGAGCGCGACCTTGCTATCGAGCGCAACGTCCACGACGGAGAAATCATGGGGCGCACCATGGGTCATGCGCAGATCGAACACCGCCTCGCCGCCCCGGCCACAGCCGAGGACAGTGTGGCCACCGCGAATAAATTCCTCCGCCAGCGCGCGGCCGAGTCCGCGCGTGGCACCCGTGATCACGATCTTCATGGCGGTGAAAGTAGCGGGTAGTGAGTAGTGGGTAGCGAGGAGAAAAACTGCGGTGGGGGCCCGGGCGCTCCGCACGC
>JBDTJA010000112.1:0-9456 GCA_039936075.1 Opitutaceae bacterium
GATGAGCGGCTTGCCATCGCGCAGGTCGTACGTGCGCGCGGTGCCGTAGCCGTTGATAAACCCGATCACATCGGGAAATTCGTGATAGTACCGGTCCACGATGGCTTTCGGCAGGTCGGTGTTGCCGACGTGGCGGTTGCCCTCCGAATAATCCATGATTTCGAGCACGTGCAGGTCGAGCTGCTTCATGAGCGATCGCGCGTCCTTCATCAGCCCCGGGAACTTATCCGCGGGAATCGATTTCGGGTACATGTAGCCCGGGCCGCTCAGGCCCCCAATGAAGTAGTCGTTGGGCGTCTTGTCCTCGTAAAAAAACTGCAGCGCCGGTGGGTTCATCCACGCCCAGTTCATCGTCACCTGCCACGCGTAGGGCATCTGGCCGCGGCCCGGCTTGGTCCAGGCCCCGATACCCATCGAGTCGGTCGCCACGGCGGCGACATAGACCTTCGTTTCGGCGTGGAGCTTCGCGTTGAGCGTGACGTGATTGTTGTTCACGAACTTGAAGTCCGGCGTGAGCGGGATCTGGCAGGTGAAGGAGATGTTGGGCAGGTTGTAGAGGCCTTCCATTTTCAACCCATAATTGCCGACGAGGGTCGTGTGCTGGCCTTCGGTGTCCTTCCCGTAGGAATGCCAGCCCATCACGATGCTCCCCGCCGTTTGTCCGCCGAGGATCTTGCGCTCGAGCGCGAGCTCCTGTGGATCCTTCGGATTGGCCGAGAGATCGCTGAAAAACGCCTTCTGCATCACGCCAAAGTCAGCGAGACCGGGCTTGATGACGTTCCCGGCATCCCCACCGATCAACGCGTAATAATCCCGCGAGCATTTCGCCCAGTAATGGTCGTAGGCCCACCGGTAGATCTCATAGTCCGGCTTGCCGGTGAACAACCCGCGCAGGTCGGCGATCTGCTTCAGGCCGTGTTTCTCCGCCAGCGGGACGAGATCAGCGCTGACCACCACCGCGTCCTCGACGCCGGAAATCGTGAACGCCACCAAAAGCGAAGTGCGGACGTTCTTATCCCACACGACATAACCCTTCGTATACTGCGCGAACCGCGTCAGTGCAGCATCGGCGTCGTCCTGCGCGAGGCGGTCAAATTTGATGCCGTGGCGCTTCTCCAGGAAACCCTCGAGCGGGCGGACAATTTCCCATTGCCAGTCCTTCGGGTACTCGAGGTAAACCCGGGCCTGACCACGGTTCGCGAGACCCTGCAGCGAGATCAGCAGCGCGTGAACCGGCACGTCGCCATCCAGATTCCAGTTATCGGAGAGCGGAATGATCGTCGCCTCGGCGGGCGCTTTGGCCATCTTGGTCGGGATCGGCTGGGCGCGGGTGGTCAGGCCCAGACCGGCAAGGAAAATTACTGCAAGGCAGAATCGGGAAAGACGCATGAGAAAGAGAGGTGGAGTTAATGCGGTTTGTTGCCACGGAATACACGGAGGACACGGAAGAATCAGCCAACAAGAATCGCAGCGCGTAACCTCTGATTTCCGTGTCCTCCGTGTGTTCCGTGGGCAAATATGGCTCGATAAATTATTCGGCGTTGCCCTTGGAGGCTTTGGCGTCGGCCGCGGCATCGGTGATGCGCTTGAAGACATACACGATCGGATCGTTGCGCGTGCTGCGCAGCTCGATGAGCGTAAGCTGCTGGCCGTTCGCGGAGACTTTATAGTCGCTGAGGATGTTCACGGCGCGGTCACCCTGCTGCGTGGCCAGGGTGAGATCAGCGTTGGTGCGGAGCATCCGGCCGCCATCAAGGACCTCAGCATGGATTTTCTTGGTCTTGTCACCGCCGCTGTAGGCGCCGATGTGACGGTTGTCGGGCCACCAGTCGAGCGGCACGACATTGACCGGCTTGGTAAGATCTAGCGGGGTGACCTCGTCGTAGGTCCGGCGTCCCGCCGCGAACTGCCGGGTGAGGGTGACGTGCGAGCCGGCCACGGTGATGACGAGCTTAAGGGAGCCCCAAGCGCTGAGCTCGGTGCTGCGCGTCGCGTCGTAACGCCAGCTGCCCGCGAGCAAATGGGCGTCGGGCTCAGCCGCCGACAAACCGGTTAAGATACTCGAGAAAACCAGCCCAAGGCAGAAAAGGCGACGCATGGCGTCTCACCCCAAGACGCACCCGCTGGTATATCAAACCGAATATTTCCGAAATCTGTGTCTTGAATGTAACCGGGAAGGGCACAAGTCACGCGAAGCCCAAATCAATGACCACGAACTTCGGATTTTTGGCCACGGATGTCACGGAGTCCCATTGCTGGGAAACCTTTCTCTACTGATTCCAGATTTTCGTGCGGATTGCGCCGGCGATTACCAATTGAAAACCTGCGATCAATTCCGATGTCGCAATCATCCGCAGAATCCGCGGGATAGGATCGAGGTTTGCGTCTTGGTTCCTTCGCTCCGCTTTGCGCCCTTCGCGGTTAAATGTCTGCTGGATATCTCACAGCGACCGGCAATGGAACGAGGTCTTAAGGTCGAACGCCTTGGCCGAGTTCAGCCTGCATTCGAGGTGCCAGATCGGTTGCAGGCGGAAATCGATCGAATCCTCCCGCTGTGTGATCGCCTCTGCCCAAGGCGCGCGCAACGTCAGCTCCCAACCTGGAAGTCGCAGCACCGCCTCGCGCCCCGTGATCTCCCAACGCGTGCGCGTGTGGAGATTGAAAACCAGCGCCGAGGGCGCGAGCAGTTCGCCGCGATCGATCACCTGAAATTCCTCCGCCTTGTCAGCCACGATTTCGCGCGTGCATCTGGCCATCACCCCGCGCCACACGTGGGTCAAATCAATCCGCGCACGCAGGCGTTGTTCGTCGCCCTCACCTTGCGGAATGGTGGCATCAATCACTCCCGCTTGGTTCACGTACACGCCGTCCGCCGTCACCGGCGTGAGCGTGTTGTGCAGCTCCGTGCGCTTGAGCGTGTAGGAGCGCAGGTCGTCGTAACGCACCTGCCCGCGATCGAGCAGCGCTGGGATGTGATCGAGCTCAAGCAGGAAAGATCCCTTGTCGAAGTGCGTGTGCGATGCCTTCGCCTTGGCGCCGACCAGGTGCAGCCGCACCGACCGGCCCGACGCGTTCCGGCGCAGGCTCGTCAGGTGACCTGTCTGCGGCAGCGTGGCGAAGGTCGGCACAATCGTCTGCGGTGCGACCAACTCGCCAGGTCCCGTGATGAACGCAAACACGCCCTCGAAGAAATACTGGTCGAAATAACCCGGTGAACGGCGCTGCATTAGGCAAGCCGCGACGACCTTCGAATAGACGTCCTCTGGAAAAATCGTCGCCAGCATCGGGAGCGTGTCACCCACGACCAAGTCCACGGTATTGTCGCCTTCGGTCAGCACATGCCCCGGTTCGGTCGCGGATAGCACCGCCACAAATTTACCGGTTTCGGAAAACTGGGCGGGCAGAAGCGTCCGCGCCTCCACGCCCCGGGCGCGGGAGTACGCCAGCATGCCGGACAACACCGCGTGCATCGTCAGGGAAAAATAGCCGAGGCCCTCGTCGGTGCCGCCGTCCGGCAGGATGTAATTTTCCATGCCTGCGCGCATGTCCGCCATCGCGAGCTCGGTGTGCGGCTTCATGCGCGGCCAGACCGACTCTAGATACAACCCGGCCAGCAGGCGCGCACGGCAGAACCACGGGCCCTGGTTCATAGTGAACACGTAATCGAATTTCATCATGTCGCGCTCGATCACGGCCACGCCCTTGTCCCACAGGACCTGCTGCGCCAACTCGCGGGCGCGCGGCGTCAGCGCAAAATCATACCAGTCGAGCAGCAGCGCCGCCGCCGTGGTCGCCATTTCCTCGTTGAAGCAGCGCTGGTCCCACACGCTCCCGCGCGCGCGACTTTCCGCTGACTGCGCCCATGACGGAGTATGAATCAGGCACATGAGATAACGCAGAGCATGAAACCCCATCGTCCGGTTCCCGTTCACGAGCCCCACAAAGCCCAGGATCATCGGCTCCGAAAAATACGTCGCCCGGCCTTTCTCGCGCGCCCGGATGTAGCGCTGGTCTGTCTGCGGGAGATAACCGTCCAGATCGTCCTCCGGCCGCCGCGCCAAATACTGCTTCGCCCTCTCCTCGAGTAACGCCCAGTGGCTGTCCCAGTACGGCGCCATGCGTTTCTCGCGCAGGGCCGGCAAGTCGCCTTCGTTGAATAGAAGCCCGCGGGCCAGCTTCACCTGGGGCCAGGATTCAGGCGGCAGGATCAGTCCTTCCCAGCGACCGTCGTAGTTCGGCCGGGCCGCCTGCAGCTCCGCGACTAGCGCGGCCTGCGCCACGCCCCACCACTGCATACTGATCATTACCGGGATGCTGCCTTGGGCCGTAAACACACACCGCACGGAGTCCACCGGACGCGCGCCAATGGGAAAGGACACTTCGTGACGTCCCCCGATGCCCACGACCGGAGCCCCCAGCGGCGCCCAGTGCCCCTGGCAGGACTGCTCAAACGTGAGGCTCACGTCCCGGGGCGCCACGTGGCAGAAAACAAAATGATCAAAGCGCGCCGGCAGGCCATAAACTGGCATCTCCAACTTCAGCGCCACGGAGCCAACGGGTGCGGTCTCCCACGAGAGTTTCACGCCATCCCAGCCGAAGACTTGCTTCACGCCGATGGCCGCACCCGGTTCGAGCCGCAAGGGGAGCTGGTCCGCGATCGTGGCATCGTGGAACGGTGCGAACATCGACTCCGCCGGCGTAAGTTCGAAAAGCTGGGTGGAAGGCATTCGCAAACTATCGCGGGTCCGACCCGTGCAGCTCAATCGGAATGTAGGCGAAACTGCAGCGTCCTCCGACGTAGGGCGGAGTCTTTGACCCCCTTCATGGGCGCAAGGATTGGGAGTGTGTCACGCAAAACAAAGCGAAACCAGATGGGTCAGAGACCCCGCCCTACCCCAAAAAAGGCGGGATCAGTGATCCCGCCCTACAAAAGCACTCAGCCCTTTCCCGCTTCCTCGTTGCTGACCGGTTTGAAGTTCGGGCGACCGTAACGCTGCGTGGGGATTGGGCCATACGGGTTCAGATGAAATTCATCCACTCCATGACAGAGGTAGACCTTGAAATTCGGATTCACCGCCATGTCGTTTTTGACGTTGGTACCGGAGTAGCGCACCGTGAGACCCGCGCGGCGCCGGTCGGAAGGATTTGCCGGCGAACCGTGGATCGCGCGGTCGTCATGAAGTGAGCATTCGCCCGCCTTGAGCCGGAATTGCACGGCCTTGTCCGCATCGAAATCAGACCCATCCTCGAGCTCGAGCGTGAGCACGGACGAGGTTTGCGTGGAGCGCTTGTGCTTGATGATTCCACCGCGGTGCGAGCCCGGGAGCAGCTTCATCCCGCCGTTGACTTCGTCCACGTCGTCGAACGCGAGCCAGACCGTCACGGAGTTATGCGGCGCCATTGGCCAATAATAAGCGTCCTGATGCCAGCCCACGGTCGAGGGATTGTGCGGCTCCTTGATGAAGAAGTTGCTCGCCCAGAAATAGAAATTTGCGCCGAGGATGCCCTCGACCAGCGACAGGATCTTCGGGTTCATCGCGATCTCGTAAAGGTAGGTGCTCGTCTCGTGCCATTCGCGGATGTCCTTTGAGGACTCGCCCGGCTTGAGCAGCGCGAGCAGGTTGGGCAGCTCGGCGTTGATCTTCGCCATTTCTGCCGCCGTGTAGATGGGCGGCAGACCGAGCAGGTAGCCGTTCTCGTGGTAGAACTTTTTCTGCGCTTCGGTGAGATGATAGAGATTGGTGACGGTGGAGTTCATAAGAGAAAGACTGCCCGCGAATCACGCGAATCGACGCGAATTCGGAATGAAGAGAAGCGCTACTGATTTGGAGATTGGATCCAATTCGCGTCCATTCGCGGGTAAAAAATCTGAAGTTAAGTGATGCGGTCGGTGCGGCGATAGTCCTTGCGGCCGTAGCGCGCGGTCGGCGCGGCGGCGTAGGGCGTGTGGCCGAAGTGGTCGGTTCCGCGGCAGAGATGGGCGACGAAATCGGGGCTGAGCTTGAGGTCGGCTTTCACGTTGGTGCCGGAATAACGGATGGTAAGTCCCGCGCGACGGCGGTTGGACGGGTTCGCCTGGGAACCGTGGATCGCCTTGTCGTTGTGCATCGAAACCTCGCCGGCCTTCAGGTGGAACTGCACCGCGGTGTTCACATCGAAAGTGCCCTCCTCAAGCTCAAGCTGGATGATCGAATTCGCGTCGTCCTTGTGGCGGTGCTTGATCAATCCGCCACGTTGCGAGCCCGGGATGAGTTTCATCCCGCCGTTTTCCGCATCCACGTCGTCGAAGGCGATCCAGACCGTGACCGTGTTGAAGGGCGACAGCGGCCAGTAATATGCGTCCTGGTGCCACGGCACCGTGCCGGTGCTGTGGGGTGGCTTGATGAAGAAATGGCTGCCCCAGACGTAAAAATCCGGCCCCAGAATCCCTTCCACCAGATCGAGGATTCGCGGATTCATCACGATCTCATACAGATACGCACTCTCGTGGTGCCACTCGCGCATCTCGTTGGTCGTCTCGCCCGGCTTCAGGAACTTCAACAACTCGGGCAGCTCGGCGTTGATCTTGGCCATCTCGTCCGGGGTGAAGATCGGGGGCAGGTCGAGCAGGTAACCCTGTTCGTCGTAAAACTTTTTTTGGGCCGGAGTGAGGCGCGCGGGGGGAAGGCTCATGGACGGGAAGGAACAGCATACCGCGAATGGCCGCAACTGGCGTTCAGATTTTTCGGTGGAAACGTATAGAATATTATGGCTCCATTAAAAATGTGAACTCTGATGTTGCAGTCGTTCCGAACGAAGTGAAGTCCAGGCCAGCAGTCCCGGGCTAACATCCAATTGGATCCAATCGCAGCCTGCAGCGGAATTTCACGGGATATAAAACCAGGCCTGCTGAGCTAGACTTCGCTATACCCAAACTGACAATGCCTCATGAAAGTCCTCCGCGACCCCCAGATCATCAGTGGTTTCCTCTACGACAGCCCGGTGGACGACCTGCCATCGCTGACCCATTGCGGCGAGGCGCTCTGCTGTCGCGGTCACCATCGCAAGCCGCATTCCCACCCGGGATTTGAATTTCTTTATCTCGCACGCGGCCAGGCCACCTGGAAGGCCAACGGCGAGGTCACCACGCAGACGATGGGCGATCTCTACATCGCGTATCCGGGCGAGAAACACGGCACCGGACCCGTCCCGAATCCTGAGAACCATCATCTCTGGGTCGGGCTAAAGCTCGACCGACTTGGGCCTGGCGCCGCACGGCTGGCAGCGGAGTTGCGCCAGTCCCACATGCGTTCGCTCAGCAGCTGCCCGGAGGTCGAGCCCGTGCTGCGCGGGCTGGTGGCGCAGGTCGTGGCAAATCATCCGCAGCGCCGGCAAGCAGTGGCAGCGTATCTTGAGCTGTTCATCACCCTCGTGACGCAACGCCTGCACGCCGGCGAGCGGCGCGCCCCGGCAACGACGGCCCTCCCCTATTCCTACGCCGTGCAACGCGCAGTCGCGTACATGGAACAGCAGCTCGACCGGCGCCTGCCGTTGACCGATCTCGCCGCCGTGGCCACGGCGCGGAGCATCCCGCATTTCTGCGCGCAATTCCGCCGCGAGGTCGGCGTCAGTCCGGCGGCGTACCACCTGCAACTGCGCCTCGGGGCCGCGCGACTCACGCTGCGACAGCCGGGCTTCGACGTGACCAAGACCGCCCAGTTACACGGCTTCAGTTCATCGCAGCATTTCAGCACGCTGTTTCGGCGCGCTTACAACGTGACGCCGCGCGCATGGCGGCAGGCTGCGGCGCCGGCAAAGACGGCCGATCGCGACCCGCGGTCACGGGCGCGAAATTGATTTCTGATTTACGTGGGGCGGGCTCTACGCCCGACAGCATTTTCGGAGGTCGGGCGGAAAGCCCGACCCACGCATGCCACCGTCAGGTTTTGGCGCGGGCGTGGACGGGCGACTTGGCCTTGGCGCGAGGCGCAGACTTCGCGGCCTTGGGCGCATTGCCCGGCTTGGCCGCCTTGTCCGGCGCGCTCGCGGGCCAATGGCGCCCCGCGGGAAAATTCGGCTTGATACGGTCGTAGGTTTCGCGGCGACGCGCGTAATCCGCGTAGGTACTGACCTGCTTCGGGTTCTTTTTACTGCCCACGAGGAAGTCTGCCTCCGGCGGATAACAAGCCACCACGGCATCCTTGTAGAATTTTTTGTCGGCATTGCCCTCGGCGTCGAGCTGCTTCGGCCACGCATCGACATTGCTCGGCACGTCCACCGACTGAAAGCGCAGGTCGAGACTCCAGCGCACGTGGTCGGAGTAATTAGGCGTGGAGCAATGAGGCGTGCGGTTGGTCATGAACACCACGCCGCCCCGAGGGCAGGCCGCCGTGATCGCGCGCCGCGGATCCGCGGGCAGGTCCTGGTCCTTGATCACGAGGAAACCGGCATTGCCGCCCGTGTGATGCGTCGCGACCTTGCCTTCATGGGTCCGCGGCAGGATCTGCATGCAGCCGTTCTCGACGGTCGCATTCACCAACGGAATCCAGCAGGTGATGATCATGTGCTTGTCACAATGCGCCGCGAAATAGCCGCTGTCCTGGTGCCACGGGACCACGCCGCGTCCGAGCTTGGGCAACTTGGGTCGAACGCGATAAACTGACGAAGCCACAATCTCATCGGTACCGAGCAGCTTGCCGACCGCGGCCAACAGCTTCCGGTGAGCGATGACGTCAAACATCTCCGTTGCATGAAAACCGCCGCCGCGCAGGCCCTCGAGATACCGGATGATGGCCACGCCATTCTCCTCGGAGTCCCGGGCGATCGCCGCGAGTTGGTGATCGAAGTCCAGTTTCGCGTGCAGATTCTTGAGCTGCCCAGCGGCCTTGAGCTCGCGCGCCTTTTCTCCGATCGCCTTGTGCAGGGCCCGCCTTACCGGTTCGAGGTCGGCCGGATCGAAAACATTAGGCGCGATCAAATAACCTTCCTCGTGGAAGAACTGGACCTGCTGTGGGGAGATGGACTTGGGGGCTTTCATCGAGGCACACTTTCGCAGCTTTCCCCAAAATTGGCAATGGCCCGGTGTCACCTTTACTGGTAAATAATCAGCATTCGGCGGTGGCCCGACCGCTCCATTCTTTGTCATTGCGAGGCGGCTCAACGGACCGACGAAACAATCCATCTGAAATTCCGGATAGGTTGCTTCGTCGCTCTGTTCCTCCCTATGACGACGCGCCGACCGGACGGATCAAAGCGGCCGGGCCGCTTCGGATGAAACTGCGATCCCCGCCCGGTGCTCAATAATCCGGCGGGCCAGCGGTCCTATTCTGGCCTAGGATCTGGACGTCCTTCCAGACCCTACCCACTCTTCAGATATGGAACGGTTTCGCGGCAAAATCATCTGGCTCACCGGTGCGTCGTCCGGCATCGGCGAAGCACTGGCCTTCGCTTTCGCGCGGGAAGGCGCCGTGCTCGTGC
>JBDTJA010000113.1:0-2696 GCA_039936075.1 Opitutaceae bacterium
TTCCTGGTATTGCCGTGTGGTGCGGGTGGCACTGGCTTTTCAGCGAGAAAATGTTTGCCGTTTGGGGGCTTGATTTCGTCTTCGCTTTCGTGATCGGCATCGCGTTCCAATATTTCACGATCGTGCCAATGCGTCATTTAAGGATGGCGGCTGGAATCCGCGCGGCGCTGAAGGCAGATGCGCTGTCGCTGTTGGCATGGCAGCTGGGAATGTACGGCTTCGTGGCCTTCGCAAATTTTTATGTTTTCCGGCACGTTCTGGGCGTCCGCCTGCCGGTTAACAGCGTCGAATTCTGGTTCATGATGCAAATGGCGATGCTCTGTGGTTTCCTCACCAGCTATCCAGTGAACTGGTGGCTGCTTCGCGCGGGCATCAAGGAAATGATGTGAAGAGCAGCGGAAATGACTGCATGAGCCGGCTCAAATGGGGCAGTCGAATGGCCTTGGGAACGTGAGTCATGTTGGCGTCGGACTCGGTGCGCAGGGCCGCACCGCTGCCAGCCAGAACCAAATTACAATCTGAACATTTCAGCCACCGCGCCTGGTAGGGGTGGGTGATGAAACCTTTGCGGATGAGACCCGGTTGGCATTATTGGGTCCCATCGAATTAGTCTTCCTTGGGACGACTGCATAAATGGGGTAGGAGAATAATTATGCGATTGCCCGGCCCGCAGGACTTTTGAGTCGGCTCCTCTTACAATCCGGAGGCCGCGCATGCTGGTGACGACGTGCGCCGGAAACGACCACAGGAAGGTGATTTGCCGGCTCGGTGGAGCGGTCCACGGCACATCTGAAAGCCGCGGGAGAGTCGTCCCAAAGGCGGGTAACACCCCATATGGTTCTGCGGACGTGCGGCGCATTATCGGATCCCCCGAAGCAGGGTTGTCGAGGAACCAACTGCTCCCAGAGGAGGGAAAAGGGAGACCGCAAAAATGAAACAAAACAAATCCATCCAGTCCTTAATCTTCGTGATAATTTTTGGCGTGGGCGCGGCGTTGGCCTATGGCCGGAGTCGAAGTGGCGCGAACCTGGAAGCCGTGGGGATCGGTGCCGGCGCTTTTATTTTGGCCTTGGTCGTTTCGTGGGCGATCCAGGTCGCCGACCAATGGGACCGGGCGGTGATCTTGCGTCTGGGGCACTTTCACTCCCTCAAGGGACCAGGCCTTTTTTTCATCATTCCGTTCATTGATGCGATTCCTTACTGGATCGACACCCGTGTCATCACGACCGGGTTCAAGGCGGAAAAGACCCTGACGAAGGACACGGTCCCCGTCGACGTCGACGCCGTGCTTTTTTGGAAGGTGGTGGATCCGAAAAAGGCCTCCCTCGACGTGGCGGACTATCGCAGCGCCATCAGTTGGGCGTCCCAAACCGCGCTGCGCGATGTGATCGGCAAGACCGTGCTGTCGGACATGCTGGAAGGCCGGGACAAAATCAGCGCCCTGCTTCAGAAAATCATCGATGAACGCACCGAACCCTGGGGGATCAATGTCATTTCCGTGGAGGTGAAGGATGTGTTGATCCCTTCGGGCTTGGAGAACGCGATGTCCATGCAGGCCCAGGCGGAACGGGAGCGGCAGGCCCGGGTGATTCTGGGCGATGCCGAACGGCAGATTGCGGAAAAATTTGCCGAGGCGGGCAAGAGTTACGTCGGAAACCCCATCGCTTTTCACTTACGCGCCATGAACATGCTTTACGAGGGGTTGAAGGAGAATTCGACGATCGTCATTGTGCCCAGCACGGCCGTGGAATCGATGCAGTTGGGCGGGATTGCGGGAATGGCCGCGCTGACCATGGGTGTGGGGCAGGAAGCGGCCAACGAGCGCAAAGCCGACAAACTTAAGACGGAGCGGCCGACCGCCGACGGACCGCTCGGGGCCAGCTCCAATCCCGAAACAGCGCGCCCCGGCGCGGCGACTTCATGAAGCGGCGGCACCGCGGCGGCTGGCGCGGGACACGAGCCCGGCGCGGTCAGCCGTGCGGTGCGGTTAAACCCTGACCGGGCTAGGTTTGGCGGCGCGTCGGTTCGCTTCATGGCTTGTGCTGGAATACTAACGTTTGGTTAGGTCCGCGTTTTTTGCGGCTTTGAATGGACTCCCGCACCGGTCGTCCACACTTGTGTTGAAGGGATAGTTATCATGATCGCACACCGCCCAAACAAAACTTTTTCCGGGCGGAAGTGGGGGACCACTCTGCTGGCGCTGGCGGTGACGATCGTATTGGGCGGGGTGGACTTCGCGACTGGCCGCGAGGTCGTTATCTCTCCACTCTATCTCCTGCCCGTCTTGTGGGTCAGCTGGGTGGCCGGGCGCCGCGCGGGATATTTCATGGCCCTGGCCAGCGCCGCGGCATGGCTCGTCGCCGACATGCTGGATCACCAAGTCTCACTGCTGCGCGCGACGCCCTATTGGAACGCGGTTATGCTGTTCGTGTTCTTCGGGATGGGCGTCTATCTGCTGACGGCTTACCACGATGCCCAAAATTTCCTGGAGGACACCGTGGCGCAGCGCACCGCGGCGTTACGGGCGGAGATGACCGAGCGCAAACGGCTTGAAGCGGACAAAATCCGGGCCGAGCGGCTGGCCACGGTTGGCACCATGGCTGCGGAAGTGGCCCATGAGATCCGCAATCCCCTCGGCGCGATCGTCCTGAACCTGGACCTCATCCAGAAGGAAATCACCTGCTTGGCCCTGACCA
>JBDTJA010000114.1:0-7177 GCA_039936075.1 Opitutaceae bacterium
AAGGTGATGTCAAAGCCATGGTCGGAGATGGTCTTGGCCAGCCGGTAGAGGAGGCCGATTTGGTCGCGGGCCTGGACTTCGACGATCGTGCGTTCCATCGAGAGCTCGTGGTAAACCTCGACAGAGGGAGGAAACGACGACTGGAGGCCCTCGCTGGTCGTGGGACGGGTGGCGGCGACGCGTTTGGCCTGGGCGATAATGTCCGGAAAGAGATCCTTGTTGCCGACCAACGCGGCTTCGACGGTCTGGGCGAAAATCTTCTGGGCCTCGGCGTTCTGCACGACGCCGCGATCCGGGTCGACGACGTAAAACGTGTCGATGGCGATGTGGTCCGAGCGCGAGATGACCTTGGAGCCAAGGATGGATAGGCCGGCGACGCTGAACGCTCCGGCGAGCTTGTAAAAGAGGCCGGCGCGGTCCCAAGTGACGATGTTGACGACGGTGAGCGAGCGGTTGAGGTCGTCATGCCATTCGATGACGGGTTTGAGCGAGCCGACCGTGTCCGCGGTGGCGATGGACTTGAGCAGCTGGTTCACCATCTGGATGTGGAGGGTGATCTCGCTGGCGTCAGTCTGGATGAAATAACGTTCCGGCAGCAGGCTGAAATGCGCGGTGATCTCGTCGGTGCTGATGCCGGGGATCTTGCGGGCGATAAGTTCCTGTTGGGTCATTTGCTTTTTCTGTTCGTAACGGGCGTCGAGACGGGAGCCAAGATTCAAGCGTTCGAGGGTGGCGCGATAGAGGCTGGTGTGGAGCGTGTCCTTATAACTGTTCCATAGGCTCGCGGCCGTGCCGCGGGCGTCACAGAACGTGTGGACGTAGAGATTCCGCAGCTGTTCGGCATTTTCAACGAGTTCGGCAAAGGCCGTGGCAGTCTGGGGATCATCAACGTCACGCTTCTGCCAGAATCGTGCCATCACGAGATGATTCTTGATCACAAACGAAACCAATTGCTGGCCCTCGGGGGTGACTCCTAACCGCACCATGATGGGACCGGCCAGGCGGACGCCACTTTCCGCATGTCCTTGGATCCCATCGGCCTTCCCAATATCGTGTAACAGGAGCGTAAGGTAGAGGAGGGCAGGGTCGGCGGTTTCGTGCAGGGCTTCGCGATATTTCAGCGTGATGGGTTCCGCGCCGGTGAAAATCAGGTCCAGCTGGCGGATGGTGGCGAGCGTGTGCACGTCCGCGGTGTAGCGGTGATAGTATTCGTGCTGTACCATGCAGGTGAGGGCATCGAACTCCGGGATGAACCGGCCCAGGATGCCCAGCTCATGCATCAGCGAAAGGGTCGGAAAAACCGCTCCCGCCTCGGACAGAATATAGCGAAAACTGAGGTTGGTGTCAGTCGCGAGCCGTACTTCCGGCGTCAGCAGCGGGCCGGATTCGCGGATCAGTGTGGCGAGATGAAAATCCGG
The DNA here is from genome assembly GCA_039936075.1 of Opitutaceae bacterium. Taxonomy (GTDB): domain Bacteria; phylum Verrucomicrobiota; class Verrucomicrobiia; order Opitutales; family Opitutaceae; genus Opi-474. The sequence continues at coordinate 1,419 of JBDTJA010000114.1, forward strand.
CTGGCAATCCAGTTGCTGGCAGTGCCGGAAAACGCGCATGAGCCGCACGGGGTCGTCCCGAAAAACCGTGGGCGATTCGGCGGCCAGCTCCCGGCCGCGCAGGATAAATCCGTCGAGCTTCTTGCTGCGGCGGAAGCGCGAGGCGATCAGGCTTTCGCGCAGGGAGATTCGCTCGCCGCGGGCATCGCGGCCGATGGTGAGGGCAAGGCGGCTTTCAATGATCTTGGAAATCCGATAGATCGATTGCGCGGCGCGATAATAATCCTGCATGAGCCGCTCCACCCGCACCAGCAGGTCGGGGTCGGCATAACCGAGGTTCTCCGCGAGGCGCGGCTGTAATTCGAGGTCGAGCAGGTCGGTGGGGCGCTTGCTAATGAAATGCAGCTCGTTGCGGACGCGCAGGAGGAAATCGTAGGCGCGGGTGAACTCACTCAGCTCTTCGGTCCGGAGATATTTCTGCGTGACGAGTTCGCCGATGTCGGCGATGCCGAGTTTCACGCGGGCCATCCACACGGCGTTCTGGTAATCCCGGAGGCTTCCGACGCCGTTCTTCACGTCGGGTTCCTGAAGGAAAATCGTTTCGCCGTATTTCGCCCGCCGTTCGGCCTGGTCGCCGAGGCGGGCGGCGATGTAGCCCTTGGGATCATCGCTGATGGCGAACGCGCGATACGCCTGGGCGAAATTTTCGTAGAGCGTCCCGGAGCCGGCGATGAAACGGGACTCCAGCAGGGAAGTGAGGGTCTGGATGTCCTTGCGCGCCTCGGTGAAAACCTCGTCCAAGTTGCGCGTCGAATGACCGACCTTGAGCCCGCTATCCCAGAGTGGGTAAAGCACCTCGCTGGTGAGATGCTCGAGTAACGGCTTGACCAAGGCAGGCTTCGTCTTGGCGGGGAAGAGGAACATCACGTCCACGTCACTCAGCGGGTTGAGTTCGCTGCGGCCGTAGCCGCCGAGCGCGACCAGTGCGACGGGGGAGGGTGGCTTGCCGTGCCCCGCGGTAAAGCTGGCGATAGCCCGGTCGAAGAGCTGGATCAACATCGTGTCCAGCGTGGCCGCCCGGGCGTGAGCGATCTCGAGGCCGGAGGCGCCAGCCTCATGCCCGGCGCGCAGGGCGGCCCACTCAGCGGCCAGGTAGGCCTTGCACGCCACCAGCCGGTCGGCCACGGAAGCGCCGTCGGCGAACGCCAGCGAGGCAGGAGCGGAGAGGAACGGAGCGGCGGACATGAAGAGCCGTCAGTGAAAGGAAAACCGCCCGGCGAGCGAGGGGATTTGGTGAGGACTTCGCCGAGCAAGGTGGCACGCCTTTCCCCCAACGCGTTGAAGGCACCGTCGGATCTACGAGTTTGCGGCGCGCCTCAGCGCATTTGGGGACAATGCGCTCCACCGGGGATAAACCACTTGCCTCGCATCAGCGCGGCGAGTTTTGTCGGCGATTCCCGAAACCGCACCCTCACCATGGCCGAGATCACCAAGAGCTACGAACCCCGCGAAGTGGAAAAAAAGTGGTATGCTGCGTGGCTGGAGGCAAAGGCCTTCGCCGGCAAAGTGGAGCTGGGTAAGGAGGCTTACAGCATCGTGATCCCGCCGCCCAACGTGACGGGCGTCCTCACGATGGGCCATGTGTTGAACAACACGATTCAGGACATTTTGATCCGACGCGCCCGCCTGGAGGGCAAATCCGCGCTCTGGCTGCCGGGCACGGACCATGCCGGCATCGCGACGCAGACGGTGGTGGAGCGCGAACTGCGCAAGCAGAAACAGACGCGCCACGACTACGGTCGCGAGAAATTCGTCGAGAAGGTCTGGGCCTGGCGCGAGGAAAAGGGCGGCATCATTTTGGAGCAGTTGCGCCGGCTCGGGGCGTCGTGCGACTGGGATCGGACGGCCTTCACGATGGATCCGGCTTACTCGGAGCGCGTGCTGCACGTGTTTGTGGAGCTGTTCCAGCGCGGCCACATCTACCGCGGCAAGCGGATGGTGAACTGGTGCCCGGCGTCGCTCACGGCGCTGTCGGATGAGGAAGTGATCATGAAGCCCGTGAACGGCACGATGTATCGCGTGCGCTACCGGCTGAACGATCCGGCGGGGAAGTCGGACACGTTCATCGAGGTGAAGACCACGCGGCCGGAGACGATTCCGGGTGACGTCGCCATTGCCGTGCATCCGGACGATCCGCGTTTTGCCGCGCTCATCGGCCGGACGGTGCGTCGTCCAATTGGGCCAGCTTACGACATGCTGATCATCGCTGACCCGGCGGTTGACAAGGAATTTGGCACCGGTGCGCTGAAGATCACCCCGGCGCACGACCGGACCGATTACGAGATCGGCCTGAGGCACAAGCTCCCCGTGATCGATGTACTCCATCCCAATGGCACGATCAATGAGCTCGGCGGTCCCGAGCTGGCAGGCATGGATCGTTTTGCTGCGCGGAAAAAAGCCGCGGAAATGCTCAAGGAGGCGGGTGCGCTCGTCGCCGAGGAGCCTTACGCGAACAACGTCGGTTATTCCGAGCGGGCCGATGTGCCGATCGAGCCGCGGCTTACGCAGCAATGGTGGCTGCGGTACCCGAAGATCGAGGAAGCCAAGCAAGTCGTGCGGGACGGTCAGATCAAATTTTACCCCGAGCGTTGGTCCAAGGTTTATCTGCACTGGCTTGAGAACATCCAGGATTGGTGCATCAGCCGCCAGTTGTGGTGGGGGCATCGCATTCCCGTTTGGTATCGCAAGGGGCTCGACCGTGAAACGCTCACGGAAGCAGATCTGCAGAACCCGGCGATCGTCCATGTCTCCCAGACCGGACCGGCCGATCCCCAGAATTGGGACCAGGAGGACGACGTGCTCGATACCTGGGCGTCGTCGTGGCTCTGGCCCTTTGCCACGCTCGGCTGGCCCGACCCGACCGAAATGAAAAAGGCGGGATTCGATTATTTCTACCCGACCAGCACGCTCGTAACCGGACCGGATATCATTTTCTTCTGGGTGGCCCGCATGATCATGGCGGGACTGGAGTTTGTGCGGCCGGGCGAACCGGTGGAGCGACGGATTCCGTTCAAAAACGTGTATTTCACGGGCATCATCCGCGACCAGCAGGGCCGGAAGATGTCGAAATCCCTTGGCAACTCGCCAGACCCGCTCGACCTGATTGATACCTATGGCGCGGACGGACTGCGCTTCGGGATCATCTCGATTGCGCCGCAGGGCCAGGACATCCGGTTCCAGGAAGACCGCATCGAGAGCGGCAAGAATTTCTGCAATAAGCTCTGGAACGCCTGCCGCTTCCGCCAGATGAACGGCGAGGCCGGCGACAACGCGACGCTGGGGGGTATCACCGCGCGCCTCGAGCGGGCGAAATTCGACGCGGATGATCACGCGATCCTGGACCGACTGCTCACGACCACGCGCGAGGTTGATCGCTGCTTCGCAGAATTCGAATTCAGCGCGGCGGTGCAGGCGCTCTACGGATTTTTCTGGAATGACTTCTGCGACTGGTATGTCGAGGTGTCCAAGTCGAAGCTGCAGTCGCCCGACACGAAGGCCAACTGCCTTGCGATCCAGGACCTCGTCTTGCGCCAGATGCTGCTGCTGCTGCATCCATTCATCCCATTCATCACCGAGGAACTCTGGCAGCTCCTTGGTTATGGGGCGTCGGGCAGGTTCATCGAGGAAACCCCCTTGGAAAACGCTTCGCAACTGGCGACCGCTTCCAGCGGCGGTGGCTTGATGCTGGACCACGCCCAGGTGGCGGCGGTCGAAAACATCAAGGCGTTTGTCTCGAAGGCGCGCGCCTTAAAGGCGGATCACAATCTCGCCAGCCGGCGCGATGTGACGTTTTTCATCATCACCGGTGACCGCGAGTGGGCATTACTCGCTGCGAACCTCGCGAAGATCACCCGGATGGCCGGCGCCGCGGGGTTGGAACGCCGCGAAACCGTCGAAGGCGCGCCCGCGACCGTGACGACGCTCGGCACGCTCTATCTCGATCTCGCGAGCACGGTGGACGCCGGTGCCGAGAAGATCCGACTGCAGAAGGAGCTCGATGCGATTACGAAGCACATCGCTGGTACTGAGGCGCGGCTCGCGAACAAGGCGTTTACCGACAAGGCTCCCGCGGCGGTGTTGGAAGGCGCGCGCAAGCAGCTGGCCGATCAGCAGGCCAAGCGAGCGGAGTTGGGACGACTCCTCACCGCTCTCCGCTAGAGCGCATTCTGAACGCGTGTACCTACGAGCGTGAGCGAGTGGAGGGAGTCGGCGACTCGCTCACGCTCGTAGCTACTTCCAACCCTCCGGCGATCACATGTTTGAAACGGCTCTAGCCCGCGGCGCCATCCGGACGGCAACCGGCTTACCCTTCGAAGGGTTTCTTTCGCTCGTCGGGCGGACGCCGCGTGGCCACCGCGCCAACCAGCAGACCGACGAGCGCGCCGACAAATGCAGCCAGTAGGATCACGAGCGCCTGCGACCATTCAAAGTGCCACATCAGAAACCGGACCGTGATGGGCCCGGCGTTTTGCACGCTAAACAGGGCGACAAGCAGCATCAGGACCAGGGTGAGGACCAGGTAGGATTTCATACGATTGGCTGGATTCAGCAGAATTACTCGACGCCCAAGCCGGGGCAAGCGGTTCCCACGGGAATAGGGCTTGCCGGATTTGCCGCGAGCGCGTCAAAATAGAGGCGGCTTCCGCGCCGTGCACCTTCCGCGGTTTGCCGCGGAGCGTAATCGATCCCCGTCCCGTTTCGCTGGCCAATCAATCCTGCCATGTCCTTCAATATTCTTCCGCTCGCATTCCTGAATTCAACCATCACGACCGTGGATAAGTGGCTGGAGTATCCGTTGCTCCATCTGGGCAAAGCGACGTTCACGCTGGTTAGCCTGATGACTCTCGCCATCTGGATTGTCATCGTCCTCGTGCTCAACGCCCTGATCAGGCGCCTGGTCGTGCGACGATTGCTGGCGCGCACCCATTTCGACGCCGGGTTGCAATTCGCGGTCACGCGCATTTTCGGTTATTTGTTCGTCGCCTTCGGCTGCTATGTCGCGCTGGTCGCGAGCGGCGTCGACCTGAGTTCCCTGGCGGTCATCGCCGGCGCGCTGGGCGTCGGCTTGGGCTTCGGCCTGCAAAACATCGTGTCCAATTTCGTCAGCGGACTGATCCTGCTCGCCGAACGCCCGATTGCGATTGGCGACCGCATCGAAGTGTCGGGCGTGGCCGGTCAGGTCCGCAAGATCAGCATGCGCAGCACCACCGTCGTCACGAACGACAACATCGCGATCATTGTCCCCAATTCCGACCTGACCTCGAAACCGATCACCAATTGGAGTTATGGTGATCCCAAGGTCCAGTTTCGCCTGCCCGTCGGCGTGGCGTACGGCACTGATCTGGAAAGGCTCGAGACTGTCCTGCTCGCGGTGGCCCGGCAACACCCCAGCGTCCTGCCCGATCCGGCCCCCTCACTTCTCTTCGAGGGCTTCGGTGACAGCGCCTTGAATTTTGAGCTGGGGGTGTGGACGCAGGACATGTCGGATAAGCCCCGACGGTTTCGCAGCGCCCTCTACTTCGCGATGGAGAAGGCGCTGCGGGAAAACAATATTGAGGTCCCGTTCCCGCAGCGCGTCGTGCAACTTCGTCCGCCGACCCCGCCGACCTGACGCAATGGGATGGAGGTTGATTCGCAGGCTTGATGATCCGCCGGGGGCGCCTTTGCTGGGGTGATGCCCACTCCGATCCGCATTCTCGCTTTTTCCGGCAGTGCGCGCC
>JBDTJA010000115.1:0-9260 GCA_039936075.1 Opitutaceae bacterium
GAGCCAATGGCTGTATACTGCCTGGCTGATCTTGCCGGCGACGGGCAAGTTTTCGCTGGTGGGCTGGGGGTTGGTGTTAGCGCTCCTTTTGGCGGGCGTCGCCGTTTTCATTGATCGCTACTGTGCAACGGCCCGCAAACTGAGAGGGCAAACACCATGAAGCCCGACAGCGCGATACCGCCGACTGGGCATGAGAGAACAGGAGCGATCACCCTGACGGGCTTGAGACTGGTTGCGCTTGTCGGTGTAAGCTTGATGGCGACAGCGTGCGGCCGCCATGAGCGCGATGGGGCGAACACGACTGGGGCGACGCTCCCGGCCAAATCCGCGACGGGGAACCACCACGAGCAGCAGCCACGAATCGCGCAAACATCGAAGGAGCAGGACGGTACCGAAAGCGGACGCTTGGACACCTACGGCTGGGTCAATCGGGCAAGTGGCCTGCTGCATATTCCCATCGATCGCGCGATGGACCTGATGCTGGCGGAAAAATCGTCCAGATCCGCGCCGAACCAGGCTCCTACGCCCTACTTCCTGAAACCCCGCACCTCATTGGAGCGCACCGGGCGTCGGCTAATGCATCAGTTTGGATGCGTGTATTGTCACGATCCAGATGCGGCTAACCACGCCCCGTCCCTAATCGGGATCTATGGACAGCGAGTCCGGTTGAGCGATGGCACATTCGTGCGCGCCGATGACCAGTACCTTCACGATTCGATCATGCACGCATCGAAACAATTGGTGGCCGGGTATCTCCCTGGGATGCCCGGTTATAGCACGATGATAGGCGAGGATGACCTGCGTGAATTGATTGCGTACCTGAAATCTACCTCTGGCGCTGCGTCCACGTCGAATTTGCCAGTAACGCCCTGACCCCAACTCTCGTGCGGATAGGCATCCCGATTGAGCTGGAACGCAGACAAATCCGCCCAGGACTGGCTGGGGTGGTAACGCTCGCCGGCGCGCGTGCGTGCGAGACTGCAATCGGCTACGACTGGGCCGTCTGAGCGGGTTGGGGTTTAACTAGGGTTGGGCAGGTCATCACCTCGTATCGAGACAGAATCGCGTGGGCCATGATGGCGGGCGGCGCGTTCACCGCCCCACCGTGCAGGGCCAATTTCTCTTCCTGTGCTCCTTACCGGCGCATTACGCCGCGGGCATGCGCGGTAGGCTGGTCGTGAAGTGACGTCGCGGCCAACCCGGCAAGGACGCGAGGTTACTTGCGGTTAGTGGCATCGGTGACTTTCTCCAGCCATTCGAGGGCCGGGCAGTCCAGCGCTTCCTGGACCGCGGGCTGCGCCAACTCGATGGTGGCCGTTGCGCCGTGCCAGCGGCCCCTGTTTACGGGCAACCTCAGCCCTGACCCGCTGACAAAAATTCGTTCGTGTCACCTTCGCAGCAACTCGATCTTTGGAAAGCCGCCGTGCCACACGGCGCCGCGGGCGAAACCCGACGAGTGAATCGAAAACCCCATCCCCGAAGTTCCACAGGCTGTCAGATCTGGGCTCGATGGCGGGAGGATTTCGGCCCCTTTGAGCCAATCAATGAATTGGTTCCGACTCGCATTCGTTAGGGATGCCCCGATGAATTTTCTAATTTGAGAGCCTTGCGGGGCCACGAGTGCAGTCCTGTTTTGGCGCATAAACCATCTGTGCGCCGAATGTTTCCAGATGAGTGCGAGATTTGTGGAACTGAGAGCGGACGCGGCTTTTCAATGCTCGACGGGGTCGTGGGATTTTGCCTGCGGTCGAATCGCCGCTCAGGCCGCCAAGTAGGTCAACAACCCATAGCGCGCGCGTGAAGACAGGGTTAGGGTGGGTGACCCCGGAAAAGCGGCCCTCACGGCGTGATCCTCAACCCTACTTGCTCACTCTTATGACCACTTCCTTCTCGTCCGCTACGAAATCGACCGTCGCTCCCAGTCACGATGAAATTGCGCACGACGCGTGCGAACTATGGGCCGCCGCCGGCCAGCCGGAAGGTCGCGATGACGAGTTTTGGCTTGAGGCCGAACACGGCCTGCTCGCGGCTCGCCAGGAGCCCGATGTAACGGCGGTCATCTTGGCGACGTTGGCTCGGCCGGTTACACGCGCGAATAAAGCAGGGAACGGTGAGACGCGGGCGAAAGTCCGGCGCGGTCAGTGATCCGAAAATATTCTACCGCTGATAATAAAACTGCCGGATCAAACCCCGCCCGGCGAGGGGAATGTCCTCAAGGGGCGGCAAGGAAACAATCGCGCCGTCCAGTAAAGAAAGTCAGCTCTAACAGAGGAAAACATCATGATTGAAAACAATGCCATACTCGCGATCTACAAGTCGCACGCCGACGCCGAGGCCGCCATCAAGGAGCTGAAAAAATCCGGCTTTGATCTGAAGAAACTCTCAATTGTCGGCCGCGACTACCACACGGACGAAAACGTCGTCGGCTACTACAACGCCGGAGACCGGATGAAATCGTGGGGAAAGGCCGGCGCGTTTTGGGGTGGAATCTGGGGTATGCTTTTTGGGTCCGCTTTCTTTTTCATTCCCGGAATCGGACCTCTCGTCGTGGCTGGGCCGCTGATTTCCTGGATCGTCGGAGCTTTGGAGGGGGCGGTGGTCGTGGGTGGATTGAGCGCGCTGGGAGCGGGCCTTTTCAGCCTTGGCATCCCGAAGGACAGCATCCTGCACTACGAAACTGCACTCAAGTCGGACAAATTTGTCCTCATCGCCCATGGCACTCCTGACGAAATGGTCCAGGCCCGGGCGATCATCGGTCGAACGTCCGCCGAGTCGGTTACGGAGCATTCGCTCGCCTCAACTCATTTCAAAAGCTCCATCGGCGCGGCTTAGTTATTGATCCAGGATGAAAATCGCGAATTCTTGCGCGCCGCCGCTGCAGTTAGTGCTCGCTTACGATGGCTTGGCCGCAGCTTGCCGGGCCACGGAGTTTATCGAGGCAAAACGACAGACCGAGTTCGACGAGCGAACCGTCAGCGTGTCGTCCTGGAGCTTTGAGATGCTCGAATCTCCCGCGTTATTCGCGCAGGCTGCTGGTAACGCCCGCTATGCGCAGGTTCTGGCTATCGCGGTGTGCGAAGCAACGCGACCGCTGTCCGAAGTGGCTGAGCGTTGGCTGAAAATGTGCCTGGCGCGACGACACAAAGCGCACTTGATCGTTGCCGCCATCTTCGAAGGGGACGACCTGCTGCCGAGCGCTGTAAAACCATGGTTTGAATCGTTCCAGCGCGTCGTGGTCGGCGCCGGATGTGTCTTTCAGGCGTGGCAGACGACCGGGACGGCCGAATTTCTTCTTTGATTGCGACACCCTGCGCGAAACGCCCACACTTCAGTCCCGCAGTCTAATGCTCCCAGCATTTCACCGAGCCACGATGCACGAAACCATGGCTGAATCACAACCAAGCCGCCGTATTCTCGTGGTGGTTGCGGGAATTTCATTTCGCGAAGAAAGCGCCGCCACCTTGCGCGTGGGCGGGTATCGGGCGGATGGAAACAGCGACGCCGTGAATGGGAAAATCTAGCTGTGCAATAATCGAGAAACATGAGCTCAAGCAGACTTTTCTCGAACGATCGCAAGCGAGCGAACCGGGACGACCGAAGTACACTCCTCTTTTACCTCGCGGGTTACCTGTCGTCGATTTTGCGAATTACTTTCTGCACAGTGTTTATCGTGCGCGGAGTCTGGGACCTGATTTGGGACATACATCCCACATCAAACAGACCGCTGTGTGTCCTTGCGGTAGGGAATCGGCTCGAGGTGATGCGACCACCCAAGCTATGTCAGCCGCCACGATCCGCGTGCTCCGCCGCCAAGCAACGCCGCCCAAGGACGCAGGTGTCACGAGTCGAGGTGACGAAAAGGGGATGGAGAGAATAGCCGAGGGACGCGGCCGCATGCCAGGATGTATTCGCGGCCTCGCTCAGATTTTAGAAAACCGAGGGACGAGGTGCGAGCAGTGCCGCGAGGGATTGCTGACCAACCGACGGTCCGACCAAGCGCACATCAAACGCGTTTTTCGATGCAACTTTGTTCAACAAGGGCTCATCCCGCGGTCAACATGGGTTTGGCTCGTTTACAGAGCTGGATCGCCAGACCCCACGGGTCGCGCAACATGACCAAGTGTGAGCCATCAGCCAGATGCTGATCAGAGGCAAGAGTTGCTCCGGCGGCGAGCAAGGCGGTCTTCTCGGCTTCGGGGTCCTTTGAAACAAAAGCAAGGTGGAGCAGCAGCGGATCCATTTTCGCGTAGGGTGGAACCTGATCCGGCGGGTTGTTATAAATTTCGAGCATGACGGTTCCGCTGTCGTCCGCCAGAAAATGCATGTCGTGCGAGGCTTTCACTGCGCGGACGACTTTTAGCCCGAGGTGCTTCGTGTACCACGCCGCCATAGCCGTGGGGTCAGCCACATTCAGTGCAAAATGTTCAATCTTCATGGAAATTGCCGATGAGTGAAACTCAGACAGTCGCTGGATGAATGTCGCTTGGTGGTTAAGAGGGAGAAACCTGGAAATGCTTTTCTTGCCGGAACAGACCTCAGTGAGAGGTCGTGGTCATTTTGCGAAAGGGTGGTTTTGTTGTGCCGAACGGAATCACCTTCCCATCCAGCCCCCGTCGACCGTCAAGAGGGTGCCGTGCACGTAGGCCGAAGCCTCGGAGGCGAGGAAGACCACCGGCCCCTTGAAATCCCCGGTGTCGCCCCAGCGCCCGGCGGGAATGCGACCGAGGATCTGGGCTGAGCGCGCCGCGTCGTTGCGGAGCGCCTGCGTGTTGTCGGTGGCGACATAACCCGGGGCGATGCCGTTGACGTTGACCCCGCTGGCCGCCCACTCGTTGGCGAAAGCCTTCGTGAGTGAGGCGATGCCGGCCTTGCTGGCCGCATATCCCGGCACGGTGATGCCCCCTTGGAAACTCAGGAGCGAGGCGAGGAAGATGACCTTTCCTCTCCCGCGCTCCACCATGCGCCGCCCGATCTCGCGGGTGAGGATAAACTGCGCGCTAAGGTTGATCTCCAGGATGCGGTCCCAGTCCGCGTCCGCATGCTCGGCGGCGGGTTTCCGAAAGATCGCCCCGGCGTTATTGACCAGGATGTCGATGACCGGTGCATCGGCGGTGACCCGTTCGATAAAGGCATGGAGGGCCTTGCGATCGGAAAAATCGCAGGCATAGCCGCGGAAGGTGCGCCCAAGGGCCGTGACCTCCTTTGCCACAGCGCTGCCCTTCGCCTCCAGCGTCGTGCTTACGCCGAGGATGTCGGCACCCGCCTCGGCGAGGGCGACGGCCATGGCCCGGCCGATGCCGCGTTTGCAGCCCGTGACGAGGGCGGTCTTTCCCTTGAGGTTGAAGAGGTCCGGTGTGTTCATGGGTTTCCGCACTGGATCAGCACCTTCATGACGCCGGGTTGTTGCTCAAGCGTCTGGAAGACCTCGGGCAGGCGGTCGAGGGGTTCGACCGTGGTAATCAGGGACTCGAGGGGAAGCGTCCCCGCCGCCATCAGCGCCAGGGCCTTCTCGTAGTCTTCCGGCTCGTAGACCCGCGCACCCTGCAGGCTGAGTTCTTTCCAAAAGAACTGAAACAGGTTGATTTCGACGGGCTTCGGGTGAATCGCCACCACCACCATCCGCCCGCGCTGGGCCAAGAGGTCGGTCATCGAGAGCACGGCCGCCTTCGCCCCCGAGACCTCGAACACAAGATCCGCGCCGCTGCCGCCCGAGCGGTCCCGACAGAGTTGCACGAGGTCCGTTTGTATCGGATTCACCGCCTCCAGCCCGAGTTTGCGGGCGAAGGCGCAGCGAAACTCACTGACCTCGGAGAGAATCACCTTGGCGCCGGCCTCGCGCGCGACCAAGGCGACGAGGATGCCGATGGGACCGCCACCGAGCACCACCGCCAGTTCGCCCGGGCGAACGCGTCCCAGCCGTACGTCGTGGCAGGCGACCGCCAGTGGCTCAGCGAGGGCCGCAATTTTCAAGTCAACCCCCTCCGGGGCCCGGTGGAGGCTGAACGCGGGGACCGTCCAGGATTCCTGGAAGGCGCCGGGGGAATCAATGCCGATGAACTTCAGCGCGCTGCAGATGTGGCTGAACCCACGGTCAGCAGGGGTTTCCCCGCGGGGATCGAGGGGGCGAACCACCACGCGGTCGCCGGGCTTGAAGTCGACCACGCCCGGACCTACCTCAGCGACGGTGGCTGATGCCTCGTGCCCGATGACCTGCGGGAGTTTTACCCGGCGGTCCATCGCGCCGTGGTAGATATGCACGTCAGTGCCACAGATTCCGCAATAGGCCACCCGGAGCCGCACTTCCCCCGGGCCCGGCGGAACCGGTGGTGCTTCGTCCACCGTGAAGGTTCGATTTCCCCGATAGTGAGCCGCTTTCATATGGGTTGGGTTAAGGTTTTATTTGGCACAGGTGGCGTTGTCTAATCGCAATAAAATGTCGGGGGCGAGGTGGACGTCGGCGGCGCCCAGATTTTCGCGGAGCTGTTCCACGGTGCTAGCAGCGGTCAAAGGGATAGCGGCGGGATGGCTTTGCATGAGCCAGGCCAGCACGATCTGGTTGGGGGTGAATCCCGTTTGCTTGGCAACGTCCCGGAGCACGCCCAAGCGGGCTTGGTTGTCGGGGGTGTCATAGGCCGCTGGCAGGGGACGGTCGGTTCGGGTGTAGGCGCCGCCGAGGAGTGGGGAATAGGCCAAAAGCCGGAGGCCCTGATCCGCACAAAGTTCAATCATTTCCCGTGAGGCGGGGACCTGGACGGCGAACTCCTGCGGCATCCACGGGTTGGGACGCAGGTAGGAATGGCGCAACTGCACGCAGGCGTATTCGGCCCACCCGCCGGTTCGGCTGGTGTAAAGGGATTGGAGCAGGCGCCACGAGACGTAATTGCTGGCTCCGAGCTGGCGCACCTTTCCGCTTCGCACCAGCCGGTCCATGGCGGTCAGGGTTTCTTCGAGGGGGGTCTTGCGGTCGTCGGCATGGCTATAATACAGGTCAATCACGTCCGTCCCCAGACGCTGCAGGCTTTTCTCGCACTCCTGCTCGATTTGGGCAGCACGCAGACCGGCCTCCACCCCGGGCATGGGCAGGCCCAGCTTGGTCGCAACCATCATCTCTTGGCGGTTGCCGCGCTGGCGCATCCAGCGGCCGAGGAGCATTTCGCTTTCTCCGCCCTGGCCTCCGGGAAGCCAACTGGCGTACTTGTTGGCCGTATCTAGAAAATTCCCCCCCGCACCAGCATAGAAGTCGAGCAGGGAAAACGCGGTGGCTTCGTCGATTTTCGTGCCAAAATACATGGTGCCAAGACAAATGGCGCTGGTCCTGAAATTGGCTTTCCCGAAGGGCAGTGATGGAATCATAGGGTTCAAAATTTGCCGAATTCCTGGACAGTATCATACGCCGCCAAGGCTTTTTCGGGAGAAATGTCGGACTGGATGTTGTGAATGGGGCCAACGATGAAGCCGCCATCATTCTTGCACAGGTTCAAACTGTCACGCACTTGAGCGTGGATTTCGTCAAGAGCGCTTTGTCGGTGCTGTGGTAACGAGTTTGAATGCGTTCCCCGCGATAGGCATGTCAGTTGGCTACTCAAGGCTTGCTTGCCTGCGGCGCGAACTCCGTGGTGAAGGTGGCCTTGCGTCCCTGCTTCTCCAGATAGAAAGCGTCGCGCCGGGCCGGCACCGGAGAATCCGGGGCCGAACCGATATAAACCCGGAACTCGCCCGGCGTGGAGAACGTGATGCGCATGAGCAATCCATTCGGATAGACTACCTCAAAGCTCGCCTGATCGTGAACGACCGCGCTTTGCACGTCCTGCCAATACCCAAACGGCGTGGGTCGACCCTTCGCAAAGTCCGTCTCGGACTGCCAACCGGTTGGGCGCTGCACCATGCCTTGTACCTGCAGCGCCAAGCCGAGAGTCTGGGGCGACTTCGACGTGGTGGAAATCGTAGCCTCGTCGATCAGGCGGTTGCCCTCGATGTGCAACCGGCGCTCGGCCTGGGCATCTGGGCGATAAACCGGCTGCGCGGCTGCCATTACGGCCTTGCCAGCATCAAACTCAAGCAGCTTGCCGCGTTGCGGCAATGTGCCGGGGGCTTCGTCTTTCGTAGGCCACTCATGGCCGGGCAGACTGCCCTCACCGTTGATCAATGGGACGTTTTGGGCCAGCCCTCGCGTAAAATACCCGCGATGCATCGGTGAACCATAGCCTACGGTGTAGGCGTCGTGCGTCACATCTGTAAGGCCGTAGTGGGCTTCAAAATTGAGCGCTTCGGCCTGGGCGTGCGATCCCGTGAGTTGCCCGTAGTGGAAGAAAACCTGCCATTCGCCACTCTTCATGACGGCAAAGCGCGTGGAATGATAATCGTGGCTCATGACCACCGGGAGGGGTGGCATGGGCGAGGGCGCCGGGGGCGGCGGATCGAGCAACGTATCCCAACTCCGAGTGGCGTTGGCTTCCGCCAGACCGACGGGCGTGGGCAGCACGCGGTAGATCGCCAGCAAAGCCCGTTTCACCGGTGCGTAGTGCGGATAGGTCACGGTAGCGTCGGCCGGGTTGGGCATCGAGTTGTCCTGAAACCGCAACCATGTCGGCGCGAGCACCATGTTCTCTACGATCGCCATCTCCCGGTCGAACGTTTCCCCTTTGCCCCGCAGCCCGGCATTGAGAAACAACGGGTAGACGGCTCGGGCGGCAAATTCGTTGTACCCGTTCGACTGCTCAAACCACAGGTAATCGCTGGTCACGCCATTTTCGATCTGTCGGCGAATGCCCCACGGGCCATCGACCGCATAGTCCCATAGTTCCTTGTCGTCGTAGAGCAGCGCCACTTGGGCCGAGGCCGAGCGCAGCCAAACGGCGATGTTGTGAATACGGTGCATGCTCTGGTTCAACATGACGGCTTCGGGCTTAAACAAATGCTCGAACCACAACTGCCGATGCGCTGGTTCCACCCGATCCCAGATCAGACGCACGGCATCCGTCAGTTTGGTAAGGCTGCTGGCATCGTCCAAAGGTTGCCCGAACAAGCGGCTGGGTCCGTAGAACCGATCCTGCACCGGCCAGCCTTCCAAATTGTCGGCGTAGAAATCGAGCTGCGTTTTTACCCAGTCGAGATAGCGAATGTCACCGGTCAAGCGCCAGAGAATCGCGGCATCCTGCACCATGCCCATGTTCACTGCTCGAAACGATACGACCCAGGCCCGGAAAATCGCCGGTGTCACGTCTACCTTCGGATCAGATTTGCTCGCAAGCGTTTTGCCC
>JBDTJA010000116.1:0-11702 GCA_039936075.1 Opitutaceae bacterium
GCGGCCGTCAGGCCGCACGCCGTGTTGGTCATGCTCAGGGAGAACCCGCCAGACGCAGACGCAAGGCTGACGCGGATGGCGCCCTGAGGCGGACAATATTCCACCGCATTCTCGAGGAGGTTGCTTAGGATGGAACGCAAGAGCACCGGATCGGCCTCGACCAGGATTGGCTCCAGCGAAAAATGAATCTGGCAGCACTTGGCCGCAGCCACCTCCGCCAGCGGCTTCCACGCCTGGGCGACCGCGCGGTCCAGTGTCAGGGTTTCGCGTTGGGGCACCAACTGGCCGGCTTCGCTCCGGGCCAGGGTCAGCATGTGCGTGACCAGGGCCTCCATCTGGCGCGCGATCTCCCGGGCATCCCGGTCTGTTTCCGGATCGCGCATTTCCGGCCATTTCAAGGCCGCCTCAGCCAAGTGTCGCAGCTCGGCAATCGGCGTGCGCAGCTCATGCGCCAGCGCCGCGCTCACCCGACGTTCCCGTTCAAACGACAACTCCAACCGGGCCAGCAGCGCGTTCAGCCGGCTCGTGATTACCTGCAGTTCCCGCGGCAAGCCTTCAATGGGAAGCCGGCTGGCCAGCGTCGTGGAATCAATGGCCTCAACCCGGTCGGACAACGCAACCAGCGGGCGCAAACCGCGGCCCAACAGGACCGGAACCAGAAGGGCAGTCAGGCCCAACAGCAGAGTGCCGCTGCCCCCGATGACCAAGAGTATCTCGCGCAGATCCTCATCGAGCCCGGCGCTATCGGCCGCCACGACGAGGTGAAACTTTTCGGTGTTGGCGCGAGTGGCGGCCTTGATGGCACCTCGCGGAACGAATTCCACGCCCAGCGCCCGTCCGGACAGTTTCCTTGGCAACGCCACCGGCCAGTACCGGGGCTGGGCAAAGGTCCCGACCTGGTCGGGCAGGTGGCCCGCCCCCAAACTCTCCGAGCGTTGCACGGAAACCCCGTTCTCCCGCCGGACCTCGAAAAATTCCCGCGCCACTCCGTCATCAAATTCCCGCATGAACTTGTCACTGAAATTCAGCGTGACCCTGTCACCGTCCAGCATCACGAGCGTGCTGATCGCCTGGGCTTTCGCGAGCAAAGCGCGGTCAAAGCTCTTGATCAGAGCGATCCGCACGAGCCCGAAGATCGCCGCCAATCCGCCGATAAACAGGAGACCAAAAGTCGCCAGCAGGCTGCGCGTCAGATGATGGCGGATCGATTTCATGCCGTCGTCGCTCCGGGCTCCACTTCGCCCAGGATATAGCCCTGGCCCCTACGGGTGTGGATGAGCGGTGGCACTTGGCCGTCGGTGAGCTTTTTCCGTAACACACAAATGGCGGAATCGACCACATTGCTCATCGGATCGGACTCACCGCCGCAGATATGCTCCTCGATCTCGGTGCGGGAGATCACTTCCCCACTCCGACACGCAAGATACTCCAGCAGGCTGTAATCCCGGGCCGTCAACTCGATGGGCTGCGCATGGCAGCTGACCTGCCGGGTGCGCGTGTCGATTCGCAGCGCGCCCACCTTGATGACCGCTTCCTTGTGGCCGTAAACCCGGCGGCACAGCGCCTCCACCCGGGCCAGCAGTTCCTCCAGATCAAACGGCTTGATCAGATAGTCGTCGGCTCCCTGCCGCAATCCATCAACGCGATCCGCTACCGTGTCTCGCGCAGTCAGCAGCAACACATGATCCTTCCGGCCGGCCTCGCGCATCCGGCGCAGGACCGTGAGCCCATCCAGCTTCGGCAGCATGATGTCCAGGATGATCACATCGTAGGAGTTGGACTCGATCAGCCAGAGCCCCTCCTCCCCGTCCCCCGCCACATCGACCGCATAACCCGACCGCCGGAGTGTCGTCGCTACGCCCCGCTGCAGTCGGGGGGAATCTTCGACGAGCAGCAGGCGCATGGGAATAAGTTGCAGGTGGAACCGGGTCAAAGAAAGCCCGAACTGCCTGACGGTCGTCGGGAGGAATCAGAATTCCCACTTGAGACCGGCCACGACGCGCAGGTCGATCGCGTCACGCCCGAGGCCGGTGCCCACCAAGAGGTCAACCTTCAATCCGTCGCGGATTCGGTATTTCACCGCGATGTCCGCGAGGGCCGTGCTGCCGGAGAACTGATGGCCGGGAATGGCGGCATA
This sequence comes from Opitutaceae bacterium, assembly GCA_039936075.1. Classification (GTDB taxonomy): domain Bacteria; phylum Verrucomicrobiota; class Verrucomicrobiia; order Opitutales; family Opitutaceae; genus Opi-474. The sequence goes on from JBDTJA010000116.1 coordinate 2,138, forward strand.
GACCTCCGCCAGAACCTGCCACCCCGCATTGACCTTGTAGCGCACGGCCGCCCCGGCGTTGAACTTGTCGTCCCCTCCCACCTGCCAGGCCCCTTCGTACTTATAGCCGACGTTGAGGTCGTATTGCCAGGCACCGGCGAGCTTGGTCATGAGCAGGCGGACATAGCCTTCCGGATCGTCGCTCCCGACCGGACCACGCACCGTCACGGGAAAAGCGATTTTGCCCTTGAAGGCGAGGGACAGGTTGCCATCGGCCGCCGTCCAGAACTTGACCTTGAACTTCGCGGCGGGTTTCCAAATCTGCGCCGCCGGTTCGTCCAGCGGATATTCCCAGACATGATCCAACCCGAGCTCGACCTCGAGGCGGTTGGTCAGGCCGTAGGTGATCGCCGGAGTCAGGACAAATTCGTGGCCGTCGGCGGCCTGTTCGAACTCCACGCCGCTCTCAATTTCGACGAGCCCTTTCTCCAGCGTATCGGTGTCGTCGGTCTCGGTCGGTCGGGCGCCGGCGGAAATCGCCAGCATAATACAGAAGGCAAACATACCGCCCCGCCAAATTCGGGCGGATTGTTGGTGAGCCAAGTGGGTGGGGATATAGTCTTTCACCCTCCCACTCTAACGTCAGGCACCTTGCAGGAAGGTTACAGGCGATTTTTTTTACCGGATCAAAAAAACCGTCCGTCCACGGATTTTTTCACCGGTCTAATGCTCCTGTAATTTTCGCTCTGTTAGGGTTCGGCCTTCGGCTCCAGGCATTCCGTCCGCAGCCGAACCAACCAATGAAATCATCCCTCCTCCTCCCCTGTCTCCTCCTCCTCGGCACCCTGGGACTCCATCCGCTCCGGGCCGAATCCGGCCTCGGCAAAGCCGCCGAAAACCACATCCATGCCCAGCAGCTGGTCAACCAGCAGATGGCCAAGCGGGAAAATGCCGATCTCTATATCCTCGGCCTGCACGCCGTGGCGCCTGGCGCCACGGAGCAGTCGATGATCGCCTGCAATCTCGACCGCATCGGCAAGGCTGATACCGCCGACGACAAATCGATCACCACCCTGCACCGTACGCTGGTTTTTCAGAAGTTGTCCGAACCGGGAACCCTTGAGGTCATGCTGCCGATCAAGGACACGGCGGGCGCGGTCATCGGCATGGCGGTCTTTGTCTACCACGGTTTCACTTCCGGCGCCGACGAGACCTCCTATTACCTGCGCTCCGTGAAGATGCGCGACGAGATGGCCAGGGCGACCCGCAGCTACACCGCGCTGTTTCAGCCAAACCCGTAAGCACCGCCCCCGAGCCGGACGCCTGTGATTTGTTCACGCGGCCATGCGTCGCGGCGAACCGATCGCCCAACGCCGGAATCTGCTGGCTCCGGCTTGATCCTTGAACTGCCGCACCAACGCTACTCGTGCCACACCCGCCGAATCCAGGAAGTGCTTCGAAGCCCGGATTCGGCGATTGTCATCCTCAGCCTCGCGAGGGGTCCAACGAGACTCCGCAGAGGACTGCGGCGGTATCCAACTGGATTCTCACTCAGTTAAGCATGGCAAACCGGATTTGAAGCTGCGCCCTGGTGTCCGAGCGAGAGTTCCGAGGATGGCCAGGAATGTTTTCATGAGGGGAGAACGAAAGCAGCTTATTCGAGTTTCTTCATCGCCTCGCGCACGAGGGTCGCATTCAGCGGCAGGTACTTGCCGTCGCGCACCACCTCCGACTGACCTTCCTGACTTAGGACGTAGCGGAGGAATTCCCTGACCTTCGGGTCGAGTGGCTGGCCGGGCTTGCGGTTCACATACCAGTAGTTCGCCTGAAACAGGGGAAAGGTTCTGGCCTGGATGGTCTGCCGAGTGGGCAGCAAATAGGGCCCGCCGGCCTCGGCTTGGATTGCGACGAGCTTCATCCGGTCCGTCTTGATCTGCGCGCCGCCATAGCCGATGGCGTCGCGGTCAGAGGAAACGCCCCGGGCAATGTTCATGAACCACGTCAAAAATTCACCGTGCTCGGGATAGTTTCCGAACATGCGAGTCTGCTCGTTCCACTTGTCGCTACCATGGAGCACGGCGTCGGAAAACTTTGTGGCCGTGTCGTAGCGGACCGTCGGGCTGTAGGGGTGAATCGGTTTGTCGGCCCATTCGCCCGTGGCGCCGAGCTGGCCCCAGGTGCGGATGTTGCCGGCTGCGCTACGCGCAAACTCCGGATGCCAGACCGTGCCGACCCAACCACCGTCACGCTCGGCCCCAAAGATGCCGTCGAGCTGCTTCAGGGTCAGCTTGTCGATCGGATTGTCGACGTTCACGAAAATCGCCATCACCTCGGACCAGCCGCTGACATCCAGCGAACCGGTGGCCAGCGGAATTTCCAGCGGGTCATAATTGAAGACCCGTTCGAACTGGAGCAGCTCCGTCATCGTCATGCGGCGATTCGCCCCGATGTCGCATGTGCCCGCCACCAAGCCACTGGTCGAGGTGAGCGCGGTGGGCAGCGTATACTCGATCTTCACATTGGGATGATAGTGCCGGAATCCCTTCTCCCAATATTCCCCGAGCATACAGTCACCCAGGTAATTCAGTCCCCAAATGCGAATCGTGCCATTGACCAGCTGCTCCGGATGGTAATGCGGCAATTGATCCAAGTCGAACCTCTCGCCGGTGTAATAGACCTGGGATTTCTTGGCCGCGATGACCTTGCTGCGCATTTCCTGCAGGTGGATGGCGTCCTGGGTTTCCAACGGCTGTGCCCAAGCCAGCGTGACGCCGGCGAAAGCTGCGAAGACGAACAGTGCGGGAGGGATTTTATTCATGATTGATGCGCTAGGATTGGTGACGGCCCGTCAGGGCGACGCGGTGAAGAGATCAGTCACCGAGGGAATCTCCTGCGCCACCCGGTTGCGAATGGCGGTGGCTTCGGCGAGGTATTTCACCTGGTCCTCTCCGGCCTGATATTTGAACTGGAGCGCCAGGGAGCCGATCTCCTTCCCACCACGATCATGCAACGGCAGCATGATGCCGAGCTTCGGCGCCTTTTTACTGGGGGCGATCGTCGTGCTGCCGTGCAGGATGTCCTCCGGATCACTGGGCTTGCCGATGACGTTCAGGGTTGAGGCAATGATCTTCTGGCGGTCGCCACCCGGCGCGACGCAGTGCAAACCGGCCGCGATCAGGTCCGGATTGGCGGCCATGATTTCAGCCACCAATGTCTGCCCATAAATGTGGTTGCCCGCGGCCGTGCCGTATTTGGGGGCGTCGGCCGCGTGCAGCACTAATGAGCCAAACAACAGCGCGGCGAGAATCGGGAGGTGAAGGGATATTTTCATGAGGTTAAAACTATTCGAGCTGGTGCAACTGCTCCGCTGCGATCGCGGGCGGGAGCGGGAGATAACCGTCATCATCCGTCACCGCCTGCTGGCCTTCGACACTGAGAACATAGCGGAGAAACTCTTGGACGAGGGGATCAAGCGGAGCGCCCGGCTTGCGATTATAGCAGGCCACCGCGACGCGGGTCAGCGGATACTGGCGCGAAATCAACGTGTCGCGCGTCGCGCGGACAGACAGTATCAGCGGGTGCACCTGGTCAGTGGCAAAGTCGAGGCTGGCGACGGCGAGGCCGTAACGATCCTGGGCGAGCGCGGCGATGATCTGCCGACCGGCATCGTGGGTCCGCTTCAATGGAACCGCCGTGTCGCTGAACTCCGTGAGCTGGGCCCAGTTCATCATGCGGCTGTCGTTGAGCACCACGTGGCGGAAGAAACGCCCCGTGCCGGACGTCGCGTCGGGTGCGTAGAGATGGATGGGCTGGTTCGCCCACTCGCCCTTCAACCCGAGCTGGCCCCACGTGCGTAAACCCGCCGGAGCCAACCGGTGCACCGGGCCGAAGATCGCGTCGAGCTGAGCCAAGGTGAGTTGCGTGAGCGGATTGTCGCGCTGCACGAAGAGCACCAGGGCCGGCGACTGGCCCGCGTGAGCCAGACTCCCGGTCATGATTTCCAACTGCGCCGGCTTGTAATGGAAAATCCACTCAAACGCCTGGAGTTCACTCAACGTCGGCGCGCGGCCGAGCAGCGCCACATCCGCCTGGCCCGTGTAAAGCGCCGCCATTCCGGTATCACTGCCCGTGAGATGCGTCCTGATGCGGACACCCGGATGCTCCCTTTGAAAGCCTTCCGCCCAGCGGGCCACCAGCGAGGTCATTGCAGGATTTCCCGCCAGCCGGAGCACCCCGGATCCAGGTTGATTCGCGGCCGCCATGGCGCCCAGCGGGAACGTGAGCAAACCCACCAGCCCAAGGATTTTCGCCCGCCAGTTCATCGCAGTTTCTCCCGTTGAAGCCGGATGGCGTAGGCACCGAGTGGCAGATAGTCGCTGTCGTGGACCAGCGCTTGCTGGCCCTCGCGACTGAGGATGTAGCGGAGGAATTCGCGCACCTTGGGATCGACGGGCTGGCCCGGCGCGACGTCGATGTAGGCTGGGATGATCCGCCCGAGCGGATAAGTCTGCGCTATCAGGTTGGCCTTCGTCGGCGCATAATAGGGTTCACCTTCCCGGCGAGCCAGTGCGAGCGGCCTCACTGCTGGGTTCGCATAACGCACGTTGGAAATGGCAATGCCCGCCGGATCCTTCGCCAGTGCATCGAGGATCTGCTGGCCATGGTCGTACTGCGTGCCGTCGGGCCGGAGCACGTGGACGAACTCCTTCAGGTCCGTGTTCCAGCGATGGCTGTTCTCGAGCACCGCCTCGCGGAAAAAGAGCGCGAAGTCCACGTCCACCTGCCAGCCGTAGGGCTGGATCCGCCGGTTCGCCCACTCCCCCGTCAGTCCCAGCTCTCCCCAAGTGCGAATGTTCCTCGGTCCGCGCCGGTGCTCGGCGCCGAAGATCGCATCGAGCTGCGCCAAGGTCAGACCCTTGATCGGGTTGTCTTTTTGCACAAAGATCATGTGCGCGTAGTCGAAGAAGTTCACGTCAAGACTGCCGGTGGCGATCTGGATGCCGGTGGGCGGGTAATGCTTCTCGCGCTCGAACGCGGTCGCCGCCGCCGGGCTGATTTCCTCGCCGAGGATCGCGATATCCCCCGCACCGGTGTAAAGCGCACCGATGGCGGAGGCGGTGCCATACATGTGATTCTCGAACTTCACATCCGGCTGGTATTTCGCGAAACCGCTGATCCAGGCATCCACGATGCGGCCCATGAAGTCGTGCTTCGGGCTGCCGTGACCCCAGAGCCGGATCGTGCCGCTGACTTGTGACGAGGGGGCGTAGGGCGGCAGGGCATCCACGAACTGCGTTTCCGGCCCAGCGGATGCGAAGGCCGGAACGCCCGGCCCCAACGCCAGAGCCAACAGACTCACAATCCAACTGGCGCGGTTAAGGCTCATTCGAGTTTCTTCAGTTGTTCCCGGACGGTCTCGGCCGGGAGCGGCAGCAACTTACCATCGCGCACGACCGCTTCCTGGCCCTGGCGGCTCAGGATGTAGCGGAGAAATTCCTTCACCTTGGGATCAACCGGTTTCCCGGGCTCGCGATTGATGTAAAAATAATTGTTGCCGTGCAGGAAGTAAGTCCGGTTCTGGATGTTCGTGATGGTGGGTTCCAGGTAGGGACCCGCGTCGTTCACTGCCAGCGGGAGCGCCTTGGTCTCCGGGGTGAGAAAGGCGATGTTGCTGACTCCAATACTGTAAGGATCTTTCCCTGTATCCACGACCAAGTCCTGCGCGCCAATGCCGAGTTTCCCATCAGGGCGCACGTACTGGCAATACTGCGTGAGAGTTTCATTCCATTTGTCGCTGCCTTGGATGAGCAACCGGCAAAGGGTGTTGGTCGGATCGTATTGCAGGCTCATGATGCGGACATGGATCGGCTTGTCCGCCCATTTCCCGGTCAACCCGAGCTGGCCCCATGTGCGAATATTTCCTTCCGGCCCGCGCGCAAATTCCGGATGCCAGGTGGTCCCCACCCAGCCCCCATTGCGCTCAGCCCCGAGAATGCCGTCGAGCTGCCGGACATTCAGGCGACTGAGGGGATTTTTCTTGTTCACCACCACGATCCACGCGGGATTCCACCCAAGCACGTCGTAGGCGCCGTTGAGCGGCACGAGCTCCAGCGGGTCGTGGTTGAACGTCCGCTGGAATCCGAGGAGCTCCATAAACTGGATGTGCCGGCCGATGCCGATGTCGGCCACGCCGGTCACCAGCGCCGGGATCGCGACGGCGGATGACTTCAGGCTGATGTCGAAGCTGACGTCCGGCTGGAACTTCTTAAAACCCTCGAGGAGATACTGGAACAAGTGGCCGCGATTGATGGCGTCATTGCCCCGCAGCCGGATGACGCCGGAAACCTTTTGCTCCGGCACGTAATCCGGCAGCGCACTCAGATCCCACGCCCGGGCGTAGAATCGTTGATCCCGCTGCGTCGCGCCCCGCACCGCGCGCGCCTGCTGCACGTCCAGCGCCCCACGCTGCACCTCCGTCACCGGAGCAAGATCGTGCGCCCGGACGAATCCAGCCAGACCGGTGACCAACAAAAAGAGGAGTGCTTTGAATTTCATTGGAGTTTCTCCAATTGCGCGCGCGACACCCCGGCCGTGAGCGGGAGATATTTACCGTCGCGCTCCACGCACTCCTGTCCCTCGCGGCTGACGATGAAGCGGAGGAATTCCCGAACTTTGGGATCGAGCGTCGTTCCCGTGGCCGCGTCGGCGTACGCGTAGATTTCGTCGTACAGCGGATAATTTCGGCTGCGCAGATTCTCCATCGTGTAAGCGTAAAAGGGGCCGGCCGACGTTTTCGCGAGTTCCAGCACCTTGAGTTCGCGCGGCAGACCCTTGCCGACTGGCGCCGCGATATAGGCGATGCCGTAACGGTCCTTGATCAGGTCGTCGTTGAGCCCGCGCTTCAAGCGACCGAAACCCATCGAGCTGCCCTTGCCATCATCGGCGCCGACGTAGTTTGCGTAAATGCGCAGGCGCTCGTTCCACTTGTCGCTGCCCTGGAGAATGCGATCGGAAATCTCCACGGCCTGGTGGTAGCGCTGGTTCAGACCGTACGGTGTGATTTCGTGGGCGGCCCAATCGCCCGTCAGCCCGAGCTGGCCCCAGGTGCGGATGTTTTTCTCCGGCCCGCGCGCGAATTCCGGATGCCAGTCCGTGCCGACCCAGCCGCCCAGTCGCTCCGCGCCGAAGATGCCGTCAAGTTGCTCCAGCGTGATTTTCGTGAGCGGATTGTCCTTGGAAACCACAATGCCGAACGCCGGTTGCCAGCCGGTCACATTGTAGGAACCGGTGGCAATCGAGATCTCGATGGGGTCGTGATTTTTGTACCGCTGGTAGAGCTGCAGTTCCTCCGTTGTGATTTTGCGGCCAATTCCGATGTCGGACACCCCGAACACGAGCGACGGTGCCGCCGCGCGCGTGGTCAGCATGTTATATTCGAACCTAACCCCCGGATGGAATTTCTGGAACGCCTTTTCCCAGTAGGCGCCGAGATTACTGTCGGTGATGTAATTGCTGCCCCACAGCCGGAGCACGCCGGTGACCTTGCCGTTGGGTTCGTACGCCGGCAGGTCACTGAGGTCCCACTGGTCGGCGGGATAATACGCCTTCTTACCCTTGACCTTGAGGCCTTCGGCACGGGCCTCCTGCATGGCGAGGCCGGTCGTGTTTTTTTGCGTGGCGGCAGGGAGCGCCACCGCCACAGCGCTGGAAACAAGCGCTACGATCAGGGCGGAGGTAAGAATGGATTGGGGTTTCATGGTGGTGGGTTGGGACGTTGATTGGTCAGGAGGCGGGCTTGAACAGGCCATCCTTGGTGGTCACCCGGCGGTTTAATTCCCGGGCGACCGCCTGCGCGACGGTGCGATATTTCCCCAGGTCGAAATTTTCGTGATAGGGAAAGACCATCACGATGAGCCCGATCTTCGCCCCGGTGGCATCCTGCAGGATTTCCACCACCTCGTATTTTGGGGCGGCCGTGATGCTGAAATTTGTCGACGGCGGCGCAGCCTCCTTGAGCACCTCGATCACTTCAACTCCACCGCGAAACACTTCCCCGTCCGCGGCGTTGTCCACCTTGCCGATTCTGCCGATGTTGGAGAATAGCAGCCGACGTTCCGCATCGGCGGTGGCGGCGACGCCGGGCGGCGTGACGTGAACCGTCAGGATCTTCAATTCCGGATGCCGGGCCATTTCCATGTCGACCAGGGCCTGCCCGTAATTGCCCTGCGGCGTGTAAGTCAGCGGGGCGAATGGATTGGCCGTTTCGGCCCGCCCGGAGGAAACGGTGCAGCCAACAAGAATCATGGCCGCAAAGGACGTAAGATAGAGAAGTTTCATGATGCGTTAGGAATGGAACCGGAAAACTTTTCGTCTGCGGGCGGGCATTAGGGACTGGGCTTGGCCCGCTCAAATTTGGCGAGTTCTCCCCCCACTTCCGGAGCAGTGAGCGGCACGTGGCCGGCAGCCGCGATCAGGGCCTGCCCCTCGGGCGAAAGCACGAGGCGCAGATAGTCGCGCACCAATGGGTCCAGCGGCTGGCCGGGAGCCAGGTTGATATAGAGGTGAACGAAATCTCCCCACGGATAACGTCCCGCCGCGAGGTCGGCGCCGTCCGCCATCCTGAATGGCGTGTGGGCGATTGCGGCCAGCGGCAAGAGTCGTACTCCGTTGGGCAGGGCGGCGGCTTCATGCACACCGATCAGCCCGATGGCGTAGGGATCATCCACCACGGCCTGCAGGATGCCGGCGGTGGTCGCGAGCGGCTCATATCGGCGGGAGAGTGGCCATCCGCCCATCCGGGAATGACGCAGCGCGGAAACAAACCCGCCATTGTCCCTCGGCCCATAAAGATGAATCACCCGTTCGCCCCAGTCTCCCGTCAAGCCGAGTTGTGACCAGTGGGTCAGGTCGCCCTCGTCACTCCCCCGAGTAAAAATGCGCGTGGCCTGCCCCACCGTCAGTCCTGCCAAGGGATTACGGGCGTTGATGCAGAGAACCGGAGGACCGAGGCCGGTGGCTGGCGCGTAACCCTGACGACCTATGCAAATGTCCGTGACCTCGTAGCCATAGACCTGGCGAAACGGCCGGGTTTCCTGGGGCCACGCGGCGCGGTCCATCGGCGCAAAGGCCGACACGCCAGCCGCCAATCCGCCCAGACCGGTGGCGCCCGAGGGATCGAGGTGCAAAGTGAAGCTGATACCCGGGTGGGTGCGGGCAAAGCGCTGGTTGAACTCCGTCAACAGTTCTCGCAGGCCGGCACTCCCAACAATGTTGATCGATCCGTCGGACCGCCAATACGTCGCCCCCTTGGGTCGCAGGTCCGCCGCCGATTCATTTCGCGGAAGTTCGCCGGCCGAGGCCGTCAGTGTTCCGACGATCAGCAAGCCGGCGAGGCATCGAATGGCAGTGATCACGCGCATGGGTCAGCGGAGTTTGGCAATTTCTTCCGCGACCTCGCGGGCGTTGAGTGGCAAATAGCCCGGCGGCGCGTTTGCGATCGCGCGCTGGCCTTCCTGCGAGAACACCAGGCGAAGATACTCCCGCACGAAAGGGTCCCACGATTTTCCCGGTGCTCGCCGGACGTAAA
>JBDTJA010000117.1:0-4985 GCA_039936075.1 Opitutaceae bacterium
CCGCTCTCACACGCCTGGACGAAACTCTCCGTCACGCTCTTCAATTCTTCCCAGCGCGCCCGGATTTTCTTCGCCTCCTCCGGTGTGATCTTGTTGTCCGCCGCGGAGGACGCGATCGTCGCGAGCATGTCCGCAAACTCCTGCACGATGTCATTCGTCAGCGGAATCAGCTGGCCGGTGTGCTGCAGGCTCGCCGGATTGCGGATGAAAAAACCACCGGTTTGTTCCGCCACCCACTGCGCAATGCGCGGGTCGCGGGTGGCCTTGATCAGCTGGCCGACGCGATCAAGGGGATTGTTGGCGCCGCTGCCGGAATCATCGGAAGGCGGCTCGGCCCACTTGTAGATAAGGGAAAGCGACAGATTCAAGTCCGCGGCAATCTGTTTCGCGCTGGTCTTCTTGAACACTTCCCGGAGCACCTCATGCGAGTCCATAGCGCGCGATCGTGCCCAAGCTTCCGCCAAACGCAACTCCCCGTGGCGGGCTGGCTGGTCGCCCCAGCCGATTTTTTTGCGTGCCTATCCCAACCGCTTTCTGGCTAACTGTCCGTCCGCTCCATGAACATCCACGAGTATCAGGCCAAGGCCCTCTTTGAGAAATTCGGCGTCCCAGCCCCCAAGGGCGCCGCCGCCAAATCCGCCGCCGAGTTCGACGCCGCGCTCGCGACGCTCCCCGAGGGCGCCACCATGGTGAAATCCCAGATCCACGCGGGTGGCCGCGGCAAGGGCACGTTCACGAACGGCTTCAAGGGCGGCGTGAAATTCTGCCCAACCAAGGCCGACGCCAAGGAGAAAGCCACCGCCATGCTCGGCAACACCCTCGTCACCATCCAGACCGGTCCCGCCGGCCGCACGGTGCAGACGATTTATTTCACCGCCGCGAGCGACATCAAAAAAGAATACTACCTCGCCATCCTCCTCGATCGTGCGTCTTCCCGCCCTGTCATCGTCGCCTCGACGGAGGGCGGCGTGGAAATCGAAAAAGTCGCTCACGACACGCCGGAGAAACTCCACAAGATCATTGTCGATCCGGCCTACGGCTTGGCTGATTTCCAGGTGCGCGAGATCGTTTTCAAGCTCGGCTTCAACCCCGCCGAGGCGAAAAACGCCGCCAAGCTGCTCCGCAATCTCTATACGATGTATTGGGAAACCGACGCCGCCATGGTCGAGGTCAACCCGCTCATTACCACGCCGACCGGCGAGGTCCTCGCCCTCGACGCCAAGGTCTCCTTCGACGACAACGCTCTGTTCCGCCACCCTGAGATCGTCGCCCTCCGCGACTTGAATGAGGAAGACCCGAAGGAAATCGAGGCCGCCAAGGCGAGCCTCTCCTACATCGCCCTCGACGGTAACATCGCCTGCCTCGTCAACGGCGCCGGCCTCGCGATGAGCACAATGGACATCATCAAGTATTACGGCGGCAGTCCCGCCAACTTCCTCGACGTCGGCGGCGGCGCCTCAAAGGAACAGGTCATCGCGGCGTTCAAAATCATCCTCGGCGACCCCAACGTTAAGGGCATTTTCGTGAACATCTTCGGCGGCATCATGGACTGCGACGTCATCGCCACGGGGATCGTCGCGGCGGTGAAGGAAGTCGGTCTGAAGCTCCCGCTCGTCGTTCGGCTCGAGGGCAACAACGTCGCCGCCGGCAAGGCAACCCTCGCCCAATCCGGACTCGCCCTCGTCAGCGGCGACACGATGGCCGACGCCGCCCAGAAAATCGTCAAGCTCGTCGCCTAATCCGGATTAAGCGCAAAGACGCCAAGCCGCAAAGTTCCGAGCAGAGAAATTTTCCCTTATCCGACCTGCTCAACTTTGCGTCTTCACGCTGCTTCCGAAAAATCCATGAGCACCCGGATCGCCGACGACAACAGGATCCCGCTCCCCTCGTGGAAGCCGAATTCCTAGTCTGATTCCTGACCCGATCTCCCTTCTTCCCTCTTCGATCTCCGCGCGCAGCGCTTCCCACCCATGTCCATCCTCATCACTCCGGAAACCAAGATTCTCGTCCAAGGCATCACCGGCGCCTTCGGCGGCAAGCATGCCCAGCTCTCCCTCGACTACGGCACAAAGGTCGTCGCGGGCGTTACTCCCGGCAAGGGTGGACAGTTCTTCGAGCACAAGGGGCACAAGGTGCCGATCTTCAATTCTGTCGCCGAAGCGGCCAAGGCGACCGGTGCCACGGTCTCCGTCATTTTCGTTCCCCCGCCGTTCGCGGCTGACGCCATTCTCGAGTGCGTTGACGCCGGCCTTGATCTCGCCGTGGCCATCACCGAAGGCATTCCGATCCGTGACATGGTGCGCGTGAAGCGCACGATGGCCGGCGCCAAGACCAGACTCGTCGGGCCAAACTGCCCCGGCATCGTCACGCCTGGCACCGGCAAAGATTCCAATGGCGGCTGCCGCATCGGCATCGCGCCCGGTTACATCCACAAGAAGGGCCATGTTGGCGTCGTCTCACGCTCCGGCACGCTCACTTACGAGGCGGTTTACCAACTCACTTCCAAAAACATCGGCCAGAGCACCTCCGTCGGCATCGGCGGTGACCCGGTTAACGGCACGTCTCACCTCGATGTGATCAAGCTCTTCAACGCCGATCCCGACACGCACGCCATCATTCTCATCGGCGAAATCGGGGGCAACGCCGAAGTCGAGGCCGCGCGCTGGATCAAGGCCAACGGCCAAAAACCCGTCGCCGGCTTCATCGCGGGCGCGACCGCCCCTGCTGGTCGTCGCATGGGCCACGCCGGCGCGATCGTCGGAGGCGCCGAGGATACGGCCGCCGCCAAGATCGCCGTCTTCAAGGAATGCGGCATCGAGGTCGCCGTCACCCCGTCTGACATGGCCGACGCCCTTCTCCGCGCCGCCAAAGCCAAGGGCGTCACCCTGAGCTGAGCGTCGCTGGGCGTGAAGTGCGCCCTCTTTTAATGGGATGCGCTGACATAATGTCTGGTCCGAGGTTGCGATAGATATACCACGTCCAGCCGCATAACGGCGCGCAGGAGACACGCGAATGAACGGGAAGTGCCAGCGGTCCGCGATCGCATGGTTCTCGGGCAGCGGCGGCGTGCTCTCGTCGAGGCGGTCGAGAAGTGTCTACTGCGGTCCTTCCGGTGACACCTCGTTGTCGGGATAGTCCTGCAGTGAGGGGTTCGGACTGACCGTATGGCTGTAACAATCCATCAAGCCGAAGTTCGGAAATCGGAATCCCTCGTCATCCTGATCACCGCGGTGGAGGGGCGGCTCGCGAGATACTTCAACGCGTCTCGATAATAGCCTCACCCGTCGCGCAACCGTGGTCTCACATGGACCCCGTTGCCGAACAGAAAACCCGCCAGCAACAACCAGCCACCAAGCGGACAACCCGGCCCAAATACCGGGAGCGCATGCCGATTGCCGATGCGAGGAGGCCGCCCCGCTTTAATTCTATAATTGCACGCCTTACTCGCGGGGTTTTCGCGTCTTGCGCGCGATTCACCGCTGCGGCTTAACCGTGGCAGCAGCTGCTGGCCGCAGATTCACCGGGTGGCCCGCCTTCGCCGAGACAATGGCAAGGCAACGAAGCCGCTCCCACGTAAATGAACGTTTCCGGCCAACCTCATCGCACCCTCTGGCCGTCCTCGGACGGCAAGACGGTCGAGATTATTGATCAAACCCGCTTGCCCCATGCGTTTGTCACCGCCCGGCTCGCTACGGTGGAAGGTGCCGTTCACGCGATTCGGACGATGCAGGTGCGGGGTGCGCCGTTGATCGGCGCGACCGCCGCCTGGGGCCTGTGGCTCGCTCTCCGCGCCGGGGCTTCGGATGCCGCGCTGGAACGCGCCCACGCGCTTCTCCTCTGCACGCGACCTACGGCGGTCAATCTCCGCTGGGCTCTTGACCGCGTCCGCGCCCACGTGGCGCCGCTGCCCCCGTCGTCACGGGCCGAAACCGCGCGACGGCTGGCCGTGGAGATGTGCGATGAAGATGTCGCACTCAATCGTGGGATCGCCGCGGCCGGACTGCCGTTGATCCAAGCCATTGCGGCACGCAAAAAGTCCGGCGAACGCGTCAACGTGCTCACGCACTGCAACGCCGGCTGGCTTTGCGCCGTGGATATCGGCACGGCCACCGCGCCCATCTACGCCGCGCACGACGCGGGCCTGCCCGTCCACGTATGGGTGGACGAAACCCGTCCGCGCAACCAAGGCTCAAGCCTCACCGCTTGGGAGCTCTTGAATCATGGCGTGCCACACACCGTGATCGTGGACAACGCCGGCGGTCATCTGATGCAGCGAGGCCTCGTCGATCTCGTCATCGTCGGTACCGACCGCACGACCGCGACTGGCGATGTCTGCAACAAGATTGGCACCTACCTGAAAGCCCTCGCTGCCTTCGACAATGGCGTGCCGTTCTACGTCGCAGCCCCGTCCCCGAGCATCGATTGGATGCTGCGCGACGGTCTGCGCGAAATCCCCATCGAAGAACGCTCGGCCTGTGAAGTCACCCACGTCGTTGGCCGTCTCGCCGATGGGTCGGTCGCGACAGTTGCACTCACACCCGAAGGCAGCCCCGCCGCCAACCCGGCTTTTGATGTCACGCCGGCACGGCTGGTCACCGGGCTCATCACCGAATGTGGAGTGGCCGAGGCGTCTGAAACGGGGTTGCGACGACTGTTTCCGGAGTAGGGCCGGGTCTTCGACCCGCCACTACGCGGTAGAGAGGCGGGGTTCGGCGCCCTCCCTCTCCGCCAGTTTTCTCCTCTGAGGAGCAAAAACCCGAAGCTAGGTTGCCCAGTTGACGCGGCAACCTAAGCATGAATCACCAAACTATGTTTGCCGTCAGCCGGTTTGAAAACCGGAATGGCGTGTTCTCGTTCCGCGTAGACGGGTATCTCAACGGCGTCCGCATCCGCCGCAATTTCAAAACCCAGGAGGAGGCCGCCGCCGAGAAGGCCAGCCTCGAACTCAAGGCGCTGCAAATGACGTCGAACCTCCGGGCGGTCAC
>JBDTJA010000118.1:0-12409 GCA_039936075.1 Opitutaceae bacterium
ACGAGTTTTCCTTGGCCCGCGCCCCGCAGAATGTGCTCAATTTTCCGGGCACTCTCCGGCAGCGGAATCTTCACGCTGACATCCTGGAGGAAGCCGCCCTCCCGGCCCAGTTCACTCACGGCCTGGCGAACGCCCGTCGCCAAGGCCTCGCGGAGACCGGCCACGACCTGCTCCTGGGAAAGCGACGCCAGGGAAATGGGAGCCTCCTCCGAATTTGGCTTCTTTTTAAAAAAATCGCTGAGCGAGAAGCTCCACGCGCCGGTCGTCGCGACCAAACCGAGAACAAGACCGGCCAGGAGCTTAAATTTCATGATCAAAGGTACCCGCGGATCCACGCTGATTCAAGACTGGGGATCGGGAAGCCATAAACGGACTTCGATGGGGTCATCCTGCCTCCGCTGGCTACCCCTCCGCGAGCTCGGGGCCAGCTCACGCTGACTCCGTAATTATCCCCCGCCGCGGAACCGGGATCGTCGACAAGGGGCGCGGCCGTCAACGCGTGAATTTCGCGTGATTCAGAGTAAACCGGGCCAACATCTCCGGATCCGGATCCACCCCGATCCCGGGGGCATTGCGCGCCTTGAACCGGGAAGGTCCGGAGTGGACGATTTCGGGCGTGGCGAGGTCCTTGGCATAGAATCGATCCGTCGGGAAGATATCAGACGGATACTTGATGTTGGGCTGGGTGGCGAAGGCGATATTGTGCGAGGCACCAATCCCCGAATCCGCCATGCTGCCCACCCAGCAGGGCAGGCCGGCATCCTGACAAATTTGATTGATCGCGAGGGCATTCGTGAGGCCTCCGGTCCTGCCCAGCTTGAGGTTGATCCAGCGACAAGCCTTGAGCTGAATCGCCTTTCTGGCCTTGGCCGGGGAGGTCACGCTCTCATCGAGGCAGATCGGAGTCCGGATCTGGGCCTGCAGCGCGGCGTGATCAAGCAGATCGTCATGCATCAGCGGCTGTTCGATCATCGCGAGATTGAATTGGTCCAATTGCTTGAGCATCGTCAGGTCGGCCAGCGTGTAGGCGCTGTTGCAATCCACATGGATCACGAGATCGGGGAACTTCTGGCGCACCGCTGCGATCATCTCCAGCTCCCACCCGGGTCCGTATTTCAGCTTCACCCGTTTGTAGCCCCGAGCAACGGCCACGCCGATCGTCGCGAGCAGGATATCCACATTCTCCATGATGCCAAAATCGGCCCCGCCTTCCACCTCATCGCTCTGCCCACCAATCAACTGCCACAAGGGCTGCTGCTGCATCCTCGCGTGGAGATCCCACCAGGCCAGGTCGAACTCGGCTTTCGCGAAGAAGTTCCCCTTGGTCCACGCGAGCTCATCCTGGAGCTGCCGACCGGAGACGATATCCTTACCGAGCAACGACGGGGCCATGAATTCCCGCGAGACCAGGAACTGGCCCGAGGCGCATTCCGAGGAATAGGCCGGATAGCGCCATGACGCTGCTTCGCCCCAGCCATAATGATCGCCGGATACAAGCCGGACCAGCACGGATTCCGCGGCGTCGGTGTTGCCGAAAGCGGTTCGGAAAGGGACGACCAGGGGCATCGCGACGTGATAAATTTCGATGGCATCAATTTTCATGTTCGTTCTCTGCAGTCCTCCCACAGTACTGGTTGTAGTTCGATCGGGTTGGAGCTGCCTATGGGCTCACCGGAGGGGTCTGTTCTTATCAGCTCGTTTAGCAAGAGCCCTGAAGAGGAGTCGCGTATGTGGTCTGTGGCCGATTCGTAACCTCGAAGAAGCATGGCGACGTTTGCCGCTGGCCAATCGCGCGAGATGACGGATTCTCGATCCCGCAAGAACGGACCGCCTACGCGGATTCCCCGCGGACTAATTGAGGACTGGCTCACTCCCGCGGTTCGGCGCCGAACTGTTTCACCAGCGCGAGCCACAGGGCCAGGGTCTCGGACTTGCCGTTCACTGAGTTTTCGCCCTCGGAGCGGACCGCCGTCTGGACCAGCACCAGCTTCGAGCGCGGGTCCACGAAGACGTACTGGCTGTTGGCACCGCGAAACACGAACATCCGCCGAGGCCCCGGAAAGATCCAGATTTGATAGCCATAGCCGTAGTAAGGCACGACCGTCCCCGGCGCCAGTTGCGGATTCGCCGGATCAGGGGTCGTCGCCTCCAGCACATAGGCCTTGGGCACGATCTGCCGGCCGTTCCACGCGCCGTCGTAGGCGAGCAGGCGGCCGAGTCGCGCGTAGTCGCGCAGCACGGCGTTGAATCCCGTCGACGCAAACTCCAGCCCCGTGGGATCCGCCATCCACGTCGCATCGGCCTCGGCGCCGATCGGCTGCCAGATTTTCTCAGCGAGATACTCGGAGAGCGTCCGGCCCGTCGCCCGCCGCAGCATCAGCGCTGCCGCCTGGTTGTCGCCGGGGGAATAGTAGAAATGCGTCCCTGCCGGGTATGCGCGTCGCGTGCACGACGCCAGGAACGCGACGGGGTTCGCCGCCGGGTCGAACATGCTGGCGAAGATCTTCTGCGTGTTCGCATTGCCCGTCACGCCGTTGACCGTGGCCTCGAACTCCACGCCGGAAGACATGTGGAGCAGGTCGCGCAGCTTGGACTCGCCGTAGAGCGTGTCCTTCAACTCAGGCACATAGCGCGACACGTGATCGTTGAGGGAATGCACTTTCCCCTCTCCGAGTGCGACACCGGCGAGGAGCGACATCACGGACTTGGCCATGGACGCCGACATGAAGCGGTCGGCATCGGTACGGCCATATTGGTAGCGCTCGAGCAGAATCGTGTCGCCCTGGAGGACGAGGAGCCCGGTCACGGGAAAATGCGCGAGATAATGATCGAGCGTCAGCGTCTGGCCGCCGAAGTCATAGTGGATCTCCGGCTCCACCGCCGCGCGATGAAAAGTCGACGGCACGGCGGCGTGCGCCACGCGATGCGAGGGATAGATGGTGTCGTAGTGGCTGTAGGCGCCGACGAGGTGGGCGGTGAGCGTGTTGGTGATGCGATCGCCAGGCGGGTAATTTTCCGCCGCGCCGAACAACGCCGCCTCGGGCCCCGTGGCGTTGAAGACCGGGCCGGCGGCACGCGCCGGCGCGATGAGCATTAAAAAAGCCGCCAAGGGAACGATCAGGGTGGAACGGGGCATCCAGTTTATCTCAGCCAGAGCCCGGGCACGGGCAAGCCCCGTCTTCGTTGCGGAGCGTCCTCGTCTCGCAATCCATTCCACCACTAATGGCACGAGGCGATGCGGATCGATCTTAACAAAAAGTGGAGTGCATCGAAGTCATCCGTTTTCTGAAGTGACATCCGTGGTTTGATTTCGGGCTCGATTCACGTGGAATGCGCCTCTGGAAAACGAGAGGACGACCCATCGGCGGCGGGTCGCTCCTCATTCCCTTTCGGTGTCCACCGGTTAGGTCAGACCGTAGGACCAAGGGACAACGCTCCTCCTCCGATCGCGCCGGGTGGACGTGGGTCAGGCTTCCATGCCGCATCACAGCGGCGCGGGATGGGCAACGCGCGGTCCCATCAGCAATGCGACATTTAGCTGGATGGCCGCGTCGCTCCGCTCCTCGCAATAGCAAGGCGGGGGCAGCGAACCCGCCCTACAAAAGGCAGATCGGGAATAAACCGGACCCACGGCGGCTGCCGACGGTCAGATTTATTTGAGGGCAGCTTTTGCTGCCGCCACGAGATCGCTGGTTTTCAGCCGGATCTTGTAGTCGGGGTTGGAGTAGACGAAGCGGATCTGGCTGGCGCGATCGATGATGAAGACCGTCGGCACGGGCAGCCAGGTGCCCTCGCCTCCCGGGAGCGGGGTGAGCGTCACTCCATAATTCCGGTACGTCTTTTCTGTTTCAGGCGAGAGTTTGAAGGCCACCCCGTACGCGGCCGACGCCACCATGCCGTGATCGGAAAGAAGCTGGTAGTTCAGGTGATTCTTGCCGGCCATCGCCTTCAGGCCTTCGAGCGGGTCCGGTGACACGGCTAGGATCTGGTAGCCAAGCTGCTGCAGCTCGGCCTGGGCTTCGCCGAGTGCGGCGAGCTGCCGGTTGCAGTACGGACACCAACTGCCGCGATAGAAGACCAGGATCGTGGGACGGGCCGCGAAGGCCGCCCCGAGATCCACCATGGCACCATCCGTCGCCATCAACTTGATTGACGGCGCCGTGGCTCCTTGGGACAGCGGGTGAGCCGCTTCAGCCGAATCCGCAATCGACGGGGCCGCCGGCAGCGCCGACGACATAGCCAGGGTGGCAGAGAGAAAAACGAACCGAACGAATAGTTTAACCATGGGAAAATGAGAGCTTCCGCGGCGATTTAATATTCCCAGAAAGGGAAGCCGGCCAAGACCACGACGAGGTCAGCCATGGAGCCGGCAATCGAGGTCAGTTAACCTGCGCTGAACCCATCGCCCAACCGCGAACCAGTCGGCAAAAAAATCCGGCGCAACGTCAGCTGCGGAAGCGGCGGCGAAACGCGAGGAAGATGGCCGGGAGGCCGCCGAGCAGCAGCAGGTAAGTCGACGGTTCGGGCACAGGGAGGAAGTCAGAGAGCACCACGTCGTTCGCGCCGAACGGGCTGCCGACCCCGTAATTCACGACGAAGGTGGCCAGTCCGTCCGTCGTGATCACTGTCGTGCCCGGCGCAACGTTCGCAAATGCGCCCGCGAGCGTGCTGGCACCGATCAGGTCGAACGTCATGGTGTTGTTCGCGAGCGCTTCGAATCCCCCCGTGAAGACGACCCGCAGGTTTCCGGCGGCAGTGAAGGCGCCATTCACCGTCAAGTGATCGTACGTCGTGCCCAGCCCGGTGCCACCGAGTCGAAAAGAAGTTTGGCTCGGCGCGGCGAGCATCACGGCGCTGGTGATTGTCAGAAGTCCTGGCCCGGCCACCGTGCCCGGAAAGATCGTGCCGGATGCGCTGAGCGAGGGCGAGGTCAAGGTGCCGTTGCCCCGGAGCAGGGAGCTGGTCCCAAACGTCAGCGGACCGGTGGCGCTGAACGAGCTGCCGCTCTCCACGATGACGGTCCCCGATGCGTTGCTAAACGTGCTGGTGAAGGCGAGAGCTCCACCGTTGACGTTGACCGTGCCCGCGTTCGTAAACGGCACCAGGATGGAGGTGGAGCCCGCGGTCTTATTGTAGGTGCCGGTGACTCCATTGATGAAATTGGTGCCTCCCGCCCCGCCGAAATCGTTGTTGATCGCGTAGGAGCCGGTGTCGTTCCACGTTCCAGCGTTGGTGATGGTTCCGCCACTGCCCGAGCGCAGGCGTCCCGTCGTCCAGTCAACCGTGCCATTGTTGACGATCGCATGACCGTTAAAGTCGTGATCGGCCCCCGAGGCGATGCTCAAGGTTGAGCCGCCGCCGATGATAGTCGTGAAAGCGGTATTCCAGTCGCCGCCGTTCCAGGTCATGGTACCGGCGAAGGTTTGGTCGCCCGTGAGTTGACCGCCGCTCATGATGAAGTTCTGAGTGTTGATCGTGCCGCTGGCGGTCAGCAGCCCGCTCGTGAGCCGCACCAATCCGTTGCCGGAACTGCCGATCGAGGAGCCGTCGTTGAACGTGCCGCCGACCAGATCGATCTCGCCGCCCGAGACGCCGATGGTGCCGTTGTTCACCAAGGTCCCGGACAAAAACGCTGTGACGCCAGCGGTCTTGTTATATGTGGCACCGACGGCGTTGATGAAGGAAGTACCGCCCATTCCACCGAAATCGTTGTTCACGGCGTAACCGTCGGCAGAGTCATTCCAGACCGCGTGGTTGGTGATCGTGCCGCCGGAACCGGAGCGAAGGCGGCCGGACGTCCAGTTCACCGTGCCATTGTTGACGAGCGCGTGAGCCTGAAAGTCGTGATCGGCCCCAGACCCGATGCTCAAGGTTGAGCCGCCGCCAATCGTCGTCGTGAAAGCGGTATTCCAGTTGCCGGCGTTCCAGGTCAGGGTCCCAGCGAAAGTTTGGTCGCCCGTGAGCTGGCCGCCGCTCATGATGAAATTCTGGACGTTAATCGTGCCGGTGGCGGTCAGCAGACCGCTGGTGAGCTGCACCAGTCCGTTGCCGGAACTGCCGATCGACGAGCCGTCATTGAACGTGCCGCCGACCAGATCCAGCTCGCCGCCCGAGACGCCGATGGTGCCGTTGTTCACCAGAATCCCTGACAAAAACGCTGTGACGCCAGCGGTCTTGTTGTACGTGGCACCGACGGCGTTGATAAAGGAAGTGCCGCCCATTCCGTTGAAATCGTTGTTCACGGCGTAACCGTTGGCAGAGTCATTCCAGACCGCGCGGTTGGTGATCGTGCCCCCGTCCCCGGAACGAAGGCGGCCGGCCACCCAATTCACCGTGCCATTGTTCACGACGGCATGGCCGTCGAAATCGTGATCGTTTCCGCTCGAGATCAGCAGCGTACCCGAAGGCCCGATCGTCGCCGTGCCGCTGGTATTGAAATTGCTGCCGACCCAATTGGTGGTGCCCAGAAAGGTCATGTTGCCGGCGAGTTGCCCGGAGGTGAGGAGAAAATTCGTCGCGGTAAATCCGCCCAATCCACCGCCACTCAGGACTCCACCGGTGAGTTGGGCGACGCCCAAGCCCGAACTGCCGATGCTCGAACCGTCGAAAAATGTTCCGCCGGCCGCGAGGCTCAAGGTGCCGCCGGAAACGGCGACGGTTCCATAGTTGGAGAGGGGGACCAGAAAAGTGGTGACGCCCGAGATCTTGTTGTAGGTGCCCCCCACCGCGTTGATGAAGGACGTGCCACCGACCCCGCCAAAGTCGTTGTTGATGGCGTAACTGGCCGTGTCATTCCACGTGGCATTGTTCGTGATCGTCCCGCCCGACCCGGACCTCAACCTCCCCGTGGTCCAATTCACTGTGCCATTATTGATGATCAGATGGTTCGGAAAATCGTGGTCGCTACCGGAGGTGATCGTGAGGACGGTACCACTCGAAAGGGTGGTGGTGCTGGCGCTGTTCCAGGAACCCGTTTTCCAGTTCAACGTGCTCGCGGTGAATGTCTGGTCACCGGTCAAATTGCCGCCGTTGAAGAGGAAATTCGTGGCCTGAACCGCTCCGTTCACGGTCAGCGTCCCACCGGATAATTGCAGGAGACCTGGGCCCGAGCTGCCGAACACGGAACCCGCGTTGAACGTGCCTCCGTTCTGCAAATCCAGCGTTCCGCCGGTCACGCTGATGGTTCCGGAGTTGGTGAAGGGGATCAGGAACGCCGTGTTCCCGGTCGACTTAAGATAGGTTCCGCTGGCGGCGTTGTCGAAGGTGGTGCCACCGAGGCCGCCGTAATCGTTGTTGATCGAGTTATTGGCCGTGTCATTCCACGCGGCATTGTTGGTGATCGTTCCGCCCAACCCAGCACGGAGCCGGCCTGCACTCCAGTTCACCGTGCCGTTGTTGACGAGCACGTGACTCTGGAAGTCATGGTCGCTGCCGGTCGTGATGGCGAGGGTGGACCCACTGGCGATCGTCGTCGTGTTGGCGCTATTCCACGTGCCCGTCTGCCAGTTCAAAACACTGGAATTGAAAGCCTGATCGCCGGCGAAATTGCCGCCGTTGAAGACGAAATTGGTCGCGGTGATGGATCCCGTCATGGCGAGCGTGCCGCCAGTGAGCTGGAGAACGCCCGGACCGGAGCTGCCGACGACGGAGCCGCTGGAAAACAAGCCGCCCGATGCCAGGCTGAGCGTGCCGCCGGTGACACGGATCACGCCGGCGTTGCTGAAGGCCACGAGAATGGCGGTGTCGCCCGCGGTTTTGAGATACGTGCCCGACGCGCTGTTGATAAAACTGTAGGCGCCAAAGTCCTGATTGATGGAAGACGACGCGGAGTCATTCCACTGCCCGTTATTGGTGAAGGCGCCACCACCGCGCACGCGACCAGCGGACCAGTTCACCGTGCCGTTGTTCACGACGGAATGCGACGCAATGTCGTGGTCCGCACCCGTCACGATGTTCAGCGTGTCGACCGACGTAATCGTGGTCACTCCACTGGGGGTGATGGAGCCCGAAACAATGTCACCACCGTTCCAAATGTAGATAACTTGAGCGCGCGCGGTGGGCAGCGCGATCGCGACCACGACAATTCCCCAAACCAACGACATCCAGCGCGCATAACCCAACATCGCTTGGCGTGTCTCGTTCACGATATAGAGTGAATATGATAAATACCGAAGTCGAAACCTTTCGGGTTAGACCAAAGGCCTCGGACCCATGGGCATCGGCAGGAACGGCTGACACCGTGGGCTTTATCCTTTACCTTCTGGTCTGATCGATAGTCGCGAGGTAAAGGGTAAAACGTGAGGTGGCAGGCTTTTGCCCGGATTCCTCCTGCGTGCACGACAGGTAGCCGTCGCAAGGGCCACTGACCGTGGGCAAAGATGACGAGCGATAGGTCGGCATACCGCCGCTCCCAGCCAGTTGGCCCCTTCGAGTTGCTGCCCGGACGAGAATGGTTGGCTCTTTTTCCAGATTTGAGGTCTATAAACCATATCCTGCCAATGAATAAATCCAGCGCCTCAAATACCCCGAGTCTCATCGTGTTGCGCTCCGCCGCTCTTGTCGAAGCGGGGCTGCTGCTTTCCTTACTGCTCGGGGGGTGTGTCGAGCAGCAACCGGTTCGGCAGACCACTTATTACGAACCTGCGCCCGAGGTGATCCAGGAACAACCAATCCCCAGCGAAAGAACGACAATCGTGGTCGAGAGCGATTTTTACGGACCCTTGGAATCCTATGGTGATTGGGTTGAAGTAGAAGGATATGGCCGGTGCTGGCAGCCCCGTCAGGTGGGTGCAGGCTGGCGACCCTACAGCGAGGGCCGTTGGTTGCGAACGGACGGCGGGTGGTATTGGGAAAGCTCGGAATCCTGGGGGTGGGCGACCTGCCATTACGGACGATGGAACCAGGATCCCCGCGTGGGCTGGTACTGGGTTCCGGGCACCGAATGGGCTCCGGCTTGGGTTTCATGGCGTGAGGGCGGCGGGTACACCGGCTGGGCGCCCCTGCCACCACGGTCCCGGGGCGGGATCACGGTCGAGGTCAACGTGACACCCCAGAGGTTCGTGTACGTCGACGATCGGCATTTCACTGAGCCGGTGCGGAGGTCGACGGTAATCGTCAATAACACGACCATCATCAACAAGACGGTCAACATCACGAATACCAAGATCGTCAACACCACCATCAACAACCACAACAACACGTTCATAAACGCGGGTCCCCGCCCTGAGGTTATCGCAAAGGCAAGCGGCCGGGTGATCGCGGTCGCTCATCTCCAGCAGGTGCGTCAACGGGAGGAAGCGAAGGCCGCCCGACCCCGCGCCGCCTCGCCTGCCCCACACGCCTCGCCCGCCCCACACGCCTCGCCCGCTCCGCACGCTCGCCTCCAGCCGGTAACTGAAGGATCCTCGAAGCCTGAATTGGTCACTCCAGCCAAGGCGACCCGCAGTACGCCGAAGACGAACGCCCCCGTGGACAAGACCAAGAAAAAATCGAAGGCGACTAAGCCGCCAGCCAAGGAGCAGAAACCAGAGGATCAAAGGGATCTGGCCAAGCCTCAATCGTAGTCCCCTGGTATTCGAACCAATAAACGAATAAGGCACGCTCCTTTGCCGCGCATGGTGCGCTGAATTGCTTCACAAGGAAGTTGCTGCTCGCGAGGGTTTGCCTAAGACTGACCATCGCAAGCAGGGCGAAAAAATCATGCGAACGATCCCGCCCGATTTCACCCATGAGTGTCAGCTGATTGATAGCTTGGCATAAGCCCTATGGGGCCCATGAGGCCGATGGGGCCGATGTTCAGATCGGCACAAAAAAGGCCGTTCCAACGGAACGGCCTAGATACCCTAATGGCTTCGACCAACGACTATTCGGAATCGCCGCCCGTCCGACGACCGACCAACAAGCCGACAAGAAACGCGACGCCGGCGGCGACAGCCATGGCTTGATACGGGTTGTCGCGGATCGAGGTGTCGGTGTATTTGGCGCCGGCGACGACCTTTTGCTTGGTGTTCGCGTAGACGTCCGTCACACGTTCGGAAACGGCATCGTAACGGGCGCGCAAGTTCGCGAGGATGCCCTCGGCGGCGTCGCTGGCGGGCTCGGCTACAAGCTTTTCGGCCTCGGCAACCAAGGTACGGAGTTCGGTCAGCACTTCATCGCTATTCCGGTGGGCAGGTGCTCTGTTTTTCATGAGATTAAACGGGTTGAAGGTTACGCCGCGCGTGGGAAGTTTGCGGCTTGCAGCAATAGACACGAACCCGCGAGGTCGGTTCGTGGACGATGTGCGATTGGTGGGGGTTTGGTAGTTGGTGATGGGTGATGGGTGATTGGCTATGGTCCCGGAGATGGACGGCGCGAGGCGGTGGTGCTGGAGCGCGCGGTCGGAATTTTCGGGGATGTAACGAGATCACGAGTCGGGGATATTTCCCCTGGCAATCCGTGCTGGCGGGCGTGAAATCCGGGTGGGGTCGCTCACGTTTCGTCCACCGTGTTTCGCCAAGCGCACTCGACTGCGGTCACGTGAGCGGCGTCATCGCCCCGGACTCTTCGGGCGCCCGTGCGATCTTGCGCCCGAGCTTCCGGAGGGGATCCACCTGACGACCAGCGGCGCGGTGATGGTGATCGAAATGTGCACGTTCGCGCCGGAGAAGGGGATCATCCGGAGCACCTCCTTCGGCATGGTGCTTACAAACGGGGAGTTTCCACCCTTGACCGTCGCAGCGCCGGAAGCACTGTTTGGCGCTCCATCACTGCCTGATGGTGTAATGGTAGCACAGGCGACTTTGACTCGCCTAGTCATGGTTCGAATCCATGTCGGGCAGCCAATTGATAGCGAAACACGAACGTTTTCGCGCCGAGACAAAATCAGGGTTAAGTGTTTGAAAGTTAGTGGATATCGCAGGTGGCCGCTTTGCCTCCGATTGCCAGAAGTTCTCCGTTTCATCCGTGGTGCGGCCGACCTTCCCCCAGACCGCCCTTCCCCCGCATTCCGAATCAAACGATTTTCGTGTGTCTGTCGGGACAAATTCACCTCCCTTTAAAAGGACTATTTGATTCGCTCAGCCCGGAGACGAGGACGCACGGCCCGCCGTAGAACCATTGAGCCAGCGGGTCGAACCGCCCGACCAGGCTCCCACCGCACCTCCTGCCCCGAACGCGCTGCAAGCGGGGCTTGTCCGCCGAAATCAGGGTTCGAACAAAAACAGACGCACGAATGAATTGACGCCTGATAGCCCTAGGCGCAGACGATTCGTTACCTGTCGTTCGATGATTACCCCGTCGTTTGCCTCCATCCGCAGTGCCTCTGGATGTACTTTCTCTGTGCTCAGGCGGGACGTGATCCCGGGCACCCGCCGACTGAGCGCGTTGACTCTCGTATCCGCCCCGGCGTGGCCAGGCCGCGCGGAGAACAAACCCCAGCAACCCGATGTCGCGGAGCTTGCCCAAACCGCGTGGCTCGACCGAGCTGACCTCGGCTGGGCCGGCCCACGTGCCGCGACCGCTCGGCCAACCTGAAACTTCACCCGCTTCGAAATGAAACATGCCCTCACCTTCACCCTCATCGCCGCCGCGGCGAGTTTGCTCGCCACCTTGAGCTCCGCCGGGGCCGCCCCCGCACCTCTCCCCTACCGGGTCGCGGCGCGACTCTCCGACACCGCGGAGATCCTCTCGCCGTCGGCCGTGCACATCGACGGCTGGCTCGGCCACCGCATCGCGATCAACGAAAGTGTCCGCCTCCTCAACGTTGACACCGAACCGCTGCTCGCCGGATTCAAGCACAAGCCCGGCAGTCACCCCTGGATCGGTGAACACATCGGCAAATGGCTGCATGCCGCCACCCTCGCCTGGGCCAACACCGGCGACCCGGCGCTGCGGGCCAAGCTCGACCACGTGGTCGCTGAATTGATCGCGGCGCAAGAACCCGACGGCTATCTGGGCACCTATTTGCCGGGGCAGCGGTTCGGTCTTTACCCGGACGCCAATTGGGATGTGTGGTCTCACAAATACTGTCTCATCGGCCTGCTCACCTACTACCAGTACACGGGCAACGCCGCCGCGCTCGCCGCTTCGCGCAAGGCCGCGGATCTGCTGATCGCGACCTTCCCTGAAAAGAGAAGCATTCTGGCCGCCGGCACCCATGTCGGCATGGCCGCCACGAGCGTGCTCGAGCCCATCGTGCTGCTGTACCGGCTCACGGGCGACCAGCGCTATCTGGCTTTCGCCCGCTACATCGTAAAGGCCTGGGACGAACCCAAAGGGCCGGCCATCCTCAAAACTCTGCTGACCGAAAAGCAGGTCAACAAGGTGGCGAACGCGAAGGCCTATGAAATGCTTTCGAACATCGTGGGCCTGTGCGATCTCGCCCGCGCCACCGGCGACAAAACGCTGATCGAGGCGTCGCTCGACGCGT
>JBDTJA010000119.1:0-3110 GCA_039936075.1 Opitutaceae bacterium
ACTGCGTTTTGCGCGGGCCTTGCTAGGCTGATGGACTTCTCAGCAAGACGAATGAGTTGCTTCAACAGCCACGCAGCCTCGTCGACGCCACCCACCGCGAATTGACGGCGCCGATACCTGCGAGGAGTGGTGAGTCGGGCGCCGGGAAAAAGCTCGCGGCGTCCGGCGCCTAGGCTCAAACCGGATGTTCACCCCCGTTTCACATGTCGGCAGACCGGTGGCCAACCCCTTCTGACGATCCACCTCCCAGGCCGGTCGTTACCATAACCCTTTCATGAAAACCCGCCGGGATTTTATCCGCACCGCTGCCCTCGGTACGACCGCCGCCAGCCTGTTTCCCGGGATGCTGAACGGTGCGCCCGCCAGCGGTGCCCCCGCCGCGGCCGACGCTTGTGGGACGGCTTTCGCGCCCAACGCCATCACCGGTCGGCATCGCAATCTCTTCAACGGCGACACCTGCGTCTATTTCTACAATCCCGAGCGCTGGCAGCCGGAAGGTGGACCGTTTTCGGCGCGCGCCATCCACCGTTATGTGGAGGAACTGGCGCAGAACGGCGTGGATACTTTTCTGATCAATGCCAACGCCTCAAAGGCCTGGTACCCCAGCAAGACCCTGCCCACTATTCTCGACGGCTATCGACGCGGCGACCGGGAGTTTTTTCGTGCTCACGCCATTTGCGCAGGCATCACGGAAGCGGCAGCGGTGGAGAAATTCATGGATACGTCCGTGAAGTTTTATAACCAATATGTCGACCTCACCGATGCCGGCGTCGACTGGTTGGCAGAAACTTCGCGGGCTTGCCGCCAGCGCGGCGTGGCGCCGTGGGTCAGCATCCGCATGAACGACCTGCACGGTCATCGCGATTTCACCGGTAGTTTCTTCAATCATCCATTGCTCAAGGTGCGGGAGAACCGGCTGTCCCACAGCACTTATCCGGGCATGTCCGGCGATCTTACTTACCGCCAGGGGCTCAACTATGAGCTGCCCGCCGTGCGGGCGATGATGCTGGCGCAAATCCGCGAGGTGGTGGAAGACTACGATTTCGACGGTCTGGAACTCGACTGGTGGCGTCAGCCTCTGTGCTGCGAGCCCAACGCCTCCGCCCAGACGATTGCGATGATGTCTGACTGGTTTCGCGAAGTCCGCAGCTTGACTCAGCGGCGCGCGGCGAAAAACGGCCGGCCTTATTATCTCGGGATGCGAATGCCGGGACGGCTGGAAACGCTAAAGACCATCGGTATTGATGTCGTGGCGCTCTCCCGCGACGGCACGCTGGACTTCCTCTGCCCGTCAGCCTTCTGGCGCACGTCCTGGGATATGCCCCACGACATCCTCCGCCGTCAGGTGGGCGCACGGCCGGCGATCTACGGCGTGATTGAGGATGGCGCGAATGCGATCCCCACGCTCAATCCCACGACCGGATACACGCGGGACATCCGGCTGATTTCCTCGAGCCGGGAAATGCTGGCGGCCAATGCGGCGGGCAAGCTCGCGCTCGGCGCCGATGGGATTGAATGGTTTAATTTCTACTGTACCGACCAAGTACGAATCCCGGGCTTGGTTTCGGACTACACCTTCCTGCGCGATATTCAAAAACTCGAAATGCTGCGCGGACAGCCGAAACACTACACGCTGGCGGACCTGGGCTTTCGTGATCTGTCGCAGCCGCCTTTCGAGGCTCCGCCGCAGGTGCCGGTTCTCCTGGAGCATTACTGGCGCCATGCCTTCCGGCTTCCGATGTGCGCGGAACCTGCAGATCGCGGACTGCGGCTCGTTATCCAGCTGGTACTAAAGAAGGACGCTCCGGCGGCGCCGCGCTCGATCACGATCAACGGCTGCTGGCCGAGTACCGTGTGCACAACCAACGAGCGTTTGCTGTTTCCTTGCGGCTCGCTCACCCATCATACCGCGGATCACGTCGGCTACGATTATGAGTTTCCCGTCTCGCTGGTGCAGGAAGGCTGGAATGAAATCACCGTGGAAAACGGCGGTGAACACCCACTGACCGTAGTCTGCCTAGAACTGGGTATTATGCCCTCAGAGGGTCCCAAGACGGACACGGCCTAAGCTCGCGAGAATCAGCCGGCAGAATTTCCAGGGCCGGTGGGCTGGACTCAATAAGTGACGTTAAAAATCGTCCCCGTTTTCCCGCCGGTCGCCTGCTGACGGTAGACTTTGGTGACCGGCTTTCCCGTGGCCTTGTCGATGATCCAGAAATCGTTGAACCGCTGGGTTTCAGGCGCCGCCGCCGCGGTGTATTTGATCATCAACTGATAGGTCGTACCGGCTTTGACCTCGAGGGGGATGCTGGCGCGGGCCATGAAATTGGAATACCGGAACTCGCCGAAAAGAGTATGCTTGCCAGGCGCCAACGCGAGGGGCTTGTCCCAGCGGTCCTTGGCATTGTCCACGACCTTTAGGTCAATCATGACCACAAACCCCGTGTATTCATCACCGAACAGGCCGCCCTTATTGATTCGGGAGCCGAGCACGTAAGCCGCCGGGGCACCCGGCGGAGGCGCTTCGTAGATGTCGGCCGCCGGCGTATCGGACGTCGTGGCGCAACCGGCGAGAAAGCCGAGCAGACTCGTGGCTAGCCAGATGGAACGAAGACGACGCGGCATGGGATGGGTGTGGAAATATTTCACTGTATCGAGCAATTCGGCGCTTTGTCTGTCAAGGGAGGAGGCCAGGAAGGGTTTCTTGACGATGACTTGGCAGACCTAGGCGAACCGCTGCCGCATGTACATTAAGGAAGCGTGATATTAGCCGTTCGGGAGGGAGTTGAGTGACCGGCGAAATTGCTTGTCACTCGCATGGCGCAAAGCGTAATACCGCCGCTCGTTTCCCCGCAACTTGGGTGATTTCGCCAGAGTAGCTCAGTGGTAGAGCAGAGGACTCATAAGCCTTTGGTCGCCGGTTCAATCCCGGCCTCTGGCACCACCCCTGAAGTCGTCCGTCCGGAAAGAATATCCCAACCTCCCGGCGCCGGGCCTGAAAACGAAAAAGCGGAGCTTTTTAAGCTCCGCTCTTGGAAAGGGGCCGCGTTTCGCGGCGTTGGGCAGATTTACGCGCTGGTCAGGGTGCAGGCACCGAAGACTCCCCAAAA
>JBDTJA010000120.1:0-6948 GCA_039936075.1 Opitutaceae bacterium
ACTTTGGTTACCCGTCCGGCCCGCTTGGCACCGCCCTGCTGCCCGCCCGTCACAATACCGACGGTTTCTTCGTCGCCAGTCTGCGCCGACGCTGATTTTTGCGTTGCCGGGGCCCGACGGGCCTCAAGCATTCCGGCGTGGTTCCCGACTCCGACTACCGTATCAAATTGCAGGTCTTTGAAGGCCCGCTCGATCTCCTGCTCTTCCTCATCCGGAAAAACGAGCTGGATATCTACGACATCCCGATCGAGTCGGTGACGCGGCAGTACATTGACGCGCTGCACGCCATGCAGCAGCTCGATCTGGATCTCGCGGGCGAGTTTTTCGTGATGGCCGCCACCCTGATGGAAATCAAGAGCCGCATGCTGCTCCCCAAGGGTCAGCATGCGATCGATCCCCACGCCGACGACGACGAAATCGACCCGCGTTGGGAGCTCGTCCACCAGCTGCTCGAATACAAGAAATTCAAGGAAGCCGCCGCCGAGATCGGCAAGCTGGCCACGATGCGCCAGGACCTGATGGAGCGCTACGTCTCGGCCTTGTCCGGCGATCCCATCGACCGGCCGCTGAAGGCCGTGGACCGCATCGAGCTCTGGAACGCCTTCAATATCGTGCTGCGCCGGCTCGCCGAAAAGCTCGTCGTCGGCGAGATCCACGACGAACAGGTCACCGTCGCCGACCAGATGGAATATATGCTGGAGAAGCTCCGGCTCGAGAAGACGTTCCTGTTTTCCCGGATCTTCACCGAAAAGGTCACGTTGCGGAAGCTGGTCGCGACCTTTCTCGCCGTGCTGGAGCTGACCCGGCTGAAAAAAATGCGCCTGCGCCAGGAGGAAGCTTTCGCCGACATCTCCTGTTCCGCCGTCGAAGATGAAGTCTCACTTGAAACCGCGATCAACCCCAACACTGTGACCGCGTGAGCAAAAAAAAGAAAAAACCTGCCGCGGTCGCCGGTCTGCTGGGTGTCGGTTTGGATCATTCCGATGGCCACAAGCGGATCACCACGGGCGATAAATTCGCCATCCTGGGTGGCTCGGAAGAAACCCACGGCCGGATGACCGAAACCGTCGTGAAAACGTTCGAAGTGCTCAAAACCCGCGGCAAGCAGCTCGAACAGGTCGAACCCACTGAGCTCGCAGACATTCTTCACCGTTCCACTCCGCGCTAAGCGCTCCGCCCGCACGTGTCATGCAGTTGCAACCCCGGAATTTCTGACTCTGTTTGCTCTTAACCACTTAACACCATGTCCGACAAGATCACCAACCTCACCACCGACACCTTCAAAGCCGCCATCGCTTCCGCCACCACTCCCGTGTTGGTTGATTTCTGGGCGCCGTGGTGCGGCCCTTGCAAAGCCATCGCCCCCACGCTTGAGGAGCTGGCGACCGAGCTCGACGGCAAGCTCAAGATCACGAAGGTCAACATCGATGAAAATGACGCCGTCGCCGTGGAATATGGCATCCGCGCCATCCCGACCATGCTCGTATTCAAAGGTGGGAAAGTCGTCGAACAGATCGTCGGCATGATGCCGAAGGCCGCGCTCAAAGCCAAACTCGTCGCCCACGTTTGAGCTAAATCCGGCGTTGATGTTTGTTGGGCGGGATCGTCTTGCCATGCCGTAATCCCGGCGAAGGCGGGGCACCCCGCCTTTTTTGCGTCCAACTTGCATTCCCCGGCTAGAGCGCATTTAGAAACGGTGTAGCCACGAGCGTGAGCGAGCGGATGGAGTCGGCCACTCGCTCACTCTCGTAGCTACTTCCTGTCCTTCGGCTATGACATTTTTGACACGGCTCTAGCCAGCTGAGCCCTTTCCACCCGATCGTCTACCGGCACCGCAACACGAGACCAGCAGTCAGGGCCGCGGCATAGATCGCGAGCAATTTGCCCGTATCCCCAAGCAAAGCGATGCGCTCCACGGCCGAAGTCCGGGTCCGCAACCGCCCCGCGTGCTTCCACGCCAATGGCGAGAGCAGAAGCGGCAGCAGCGGCCACGCACAGTGCGCGCGCCAAGCGAGCAGAGCCGGCACGAGGAGCAAAGCGACTAGCAGCGAGCCGCCGAATTGCGCGCGGGCAAACCTGCGGCCAAACCGGACAACCAGCGTTCGCTTGCCCGCTGCCGCGTCGGTTTCCATGTCCCGATAGTTGTTTACGACCAGAATGTTGGCCGTGAGCAAACCGATCGGCACCGCGGCGAGGACCGCGTCCAGCACCAAAGTCCGCGCTTGGACAAAGTAAGTCGCGTCCACCGCCACGAGGCCAAAGAACAAAAAGACAAACACGTCCCCGAGACCGTGATAACCCAGCGGCCACGGTCCCCCGGTGTACGCCAGACCGCATAGAATGCTGACGACTCCGATCGCCAGCAGCCACGGGCCACCCCAGGCAATCAGGCCCAGCCCGCACAAAAACGCCGCGGCGAACGTACCCCACATTGCCGTGTGCATGGCCGCCGGCGTGACGAGACCCGCCACCACAGCCCGTTGCGGTCCGACGCGCGCCACCGTATCGGCGCCATTCCTATGGTCGTAATAATCGTTGGAAAAATTCGTCCCGATCTGCACCAGCAGCGCAAACCCCAGGCACAGTCCGGCCGCCGCCCCGTCAAACCTACCATCCCGCCACGCCAGCCCCGAGCCGACCAACACCGGCGCGATCGCCGCCGGCAGCGTGCGCGGTCGCGCAGCCGCGGCCCAAATTTTCCATCGAGATTCATTCATGGGGCTGGTTGGCACTGCTGCAGGATCGATCCATGGCTGCCGCCAGTGTCGGAGGGAAGCAGCACCGCCGTCAAACCTGTCAACGCGGGCAATCCACTCTGTCCGCCGGCAGCATCAGCTCCCGCTCGAGGACCCGAATCCGTGCCAAGACTAAATCGGCTCCCGCCGATTCATCCGCGGCAGGCAACATCGGGTGAAGTTTCGTCAACCACGCCAGCGCCTCCGCCTTCCGCCCGAGCCGGCGCAGGAGTTCGGCATGGAGGCGGGCGGCAAAATACGGAGCCGCGGGCTGCTGCGACGCCCGGCGGTAGCTTTCCGCCGCGCCGGCGACATCGCCGAGGCGGGTGAACTGAATATTGGCCCGCTCGATCCACAATGCCGCGCTACTGGGATGAAACGTCATCGCCTCGTCCAAACGAAGCAGCGCGCGCGTCGCCTGCCCGCGGATAAATTGTTCTTGCGCCACCGCGGAAACTCGGCCATAGCCACCGGCCAGATCGATCTGCCACACCGGCAGGTCATAGGCCACGATCCGGGCTCCATTGATCCAGAAATACTGTGAGCGTGGATCAACGACCGACACCAAGCGCAGGAGCGATTCCGTGGCTGGAAGATCGTGATCTTCGGTGGCCTTGGAGAGACGCAGCCAGACTAAATCTGCCACGCCCGCCCGAAGTGCTCCCAATGCGCCCTGCACCAAGGCCTGCTCGCTCGCGGCGGACGTCGACTCCAGCCGACCGGCGGCGTCCAGCTCCTGCAGCCGAGCCCAACCGGCGCTCTCAAGCGATCGCAGACACACCCCGCCCAGAGCGAGGCCACCCATCATCACGCCGACCGTGACTACTCTAGATTTCACGACGGCGAAAACTGAAGACCGCGAGCGCGCAGGCCGCCGCCCCATAGCCTAACGCATAAAGCGAAACCCGCGCTAGCTGGGCCCAGGCGAAGGTCTCGTCTGCACTGGTCCCAGCCGCGACATCGAACACCTGGAAATTGGGCAGCACCTGCATGGCCCAGCCAACCACAGATCCACCCACCCGGGAACCGCCCCGGTGAGCGAGCGTTTGCAGGTGACAGATCAAGCCTATCAGCAACCCCGTCATCAGGGTAAACAGCTGCGTGTTCGCATAACTGGCCACCAGCAGGGTGAGCGCCGAAAGCACGCTCAGCTTGAGCCACTGCATGAGTCCCACGACCGCGAGATGCCGGTAATCAATTACGTGCCCACCGGCGAAAGCGTCGGGAAACTGGTCCATCATCGCCGCCTCTCGGCGCCACAGCACCACCATCAAAACCGCGGTGATCAGCCCGCAGAACGCAGCTGTAATCACCACCACGGCAAGAAACTTTCCGAAAATGAATTCGGCGTGACCGACTGGCTTCGCCAGCAGCGTTTGCACGGTGCGATGCTCAATCTCACTGAAGAAGAGTTGGGCGGTCGCCACCACCGCTAGCAGAGCCCCAAACAGGGCCAGTGCACCCGATCCCAGATCCGCGATAAACTTCAGCTCGGGTGAGCCAAAATGAAAGTCTCTGAGCCCTTGCGCACCCACCACCACGCCCAAGGCCAGCAGGGCCAGCACGCCAAGGATCTTCTGCCGGAGCGCCTCGCGCAACGTGTTGAGCGCGATGAATCCAGTCCGGTGAAAGAAGAAAATCGCCGCGCTCATCGCTCAATTGATTGCATCAAAATTCTCGCTCGCGGATCACCTGGCGGAAGATCTCATCCAGCCGGACCCGCGGTGATCCGACCGATTCCAGCGTGCGGCCCCGGCAGGCGAGCCACTCCCGCAGCTCGTCCAGCTCATCGGGCATCAGCGCCCCGATAGTGAGCACCTGCCGTTCGGGATCATCGGCAAGGTCTCCCACCGCGGCATCGAGCATCAACTGCCCCCGACCCAGGATGCCCACGCGGTCACATACGTCCTCGATCTGTCCCAACAGGTGTGACGTGATGAGCACCGTCCGTCCTTCGCCCTTCATCCTCAGGATGAGTTCAGTGACAAACGCCGACCCCACCGGATCGAGTCCCGCCGTCGGTTCATCGAGAATCACCAGTTCGGGATCATGCACCAAGGCCTGCGCGAGGCCAACGCGCTGCAACATGCCTTTCGAATATGTCCCCACGCGGCGCCCGGCAGCGTCCGCGAGTCCGACCCACGCCAAAACGTCATCCACGCGGATTGCCAGTTGCGCGCCCCCCAGCCCGGACATGCGCCCATAAAAATTCGTCAGTTCGCGTCCCGTCAGGTAGCGGTAGAAATAGGGCGACTCGGGGAGATAGCCGACCCTCCGCCGCGCCTCCGGGCGGTGACTGGAAACGCCGAAAAGTCGACAGTGTCCCGCCGTCGGCGTGAGCAGGCCCAGGATGAGCTTGAGGGTCGTGCTCTTACCGGAACCATTCGGACCCAGCAGGCCGTAGACCTGCCCGCGTTCGATCCGCAGGCTGAGGTGGTCCACCGCGCGCAGTCGCAGGCCCCGCAGGCCGACCGCGAAATCCTTGATCACCTCCTCCAGCTCGAGCGCCGGACTATTTAATGCCGAAGCCGCTGAATTGGGGGGCGCGGGCTTGGGCAGTGCGCTCGGTTTTTCGAATGTAACCATACATCCTCTCCTCGAGCGCCGTTACAAAGGCCGCGACTTCCTGCGCGTTGCCCTCGGCCTGCACCTCGACGCGCCCATCGGGCAGATTTCGGACAAAGCCCGCGACCTCGAACTCCGTGGCCACCTGCAGGGCCGTGTAGCGAAAGCCCACGCCCTGCACGCGGCCGGTGAAAAAGACGGATTCGTGGTGTATCTCACTCATCAAGACATGGCTGCATAGCGGCGGCGCGATTAAGCTTCAACCCGCAATAAAACCGCAACACGGCGCCGCGGATTTTGATTTGCGTTCCCGGAATCCGCAGACTCATTTTCGAACCATCGAATGAGCGATCACGATCCTGACACCAGCCCGGAAAATGAGTGGGAAGAGCGCGGCGAATTGGCGTGGAATGAATTTGATTGGGAGCGCTACCTCCGCGAGCAGGACGACACCATTCATCGCTATCTCGGATTCTACGAGGCGTTCCGCAACCACCCGACGCGCATCGACGCCGTCGCCGAGCAAATGGGCTGGGGCCAGGGCAACTGGAGTGATGCGACCGACGAGGACGATGATGACGACGAGGCAGTCGACCAGGACAGTGCCCCGGAGGCCCCGGATTTCGGGGAGCCCGAGGTCTACACGCTGCACAAGAACCCGATCTTCATCGCGACGAAGGCCATTTACCTCGGCGTGAAACGCCAGTGGGAACTCAACGCCGGGGATAGCACCAAGGTGCCGGCCAAGCTCGCGCTCGCGTTGCTCGCCTCGTTGCATCGCGGCGAGGAACAGGCCGTGCAGGCCATCCACGCACTCGATTTTGGCGACTACGCCATGGCCGTCAGCCTCTTCAAGCGCGCCCTTAGTGCGCTCAACGACACGCTGACCCTGCTCAACGCGCAGGATGCCCTGCAGCATCGCGCCGTGGCGTCCTACCGCGAAGACACCCTGCCCCGTCTGTTCGACCTCCGCGAAATCTGGCTCCGCGTGATCGCCGAGTGCCGCGAGGAACTGGACCGGCCGGTGGACGAAGAGAGCTGAGCCGTAGGCCGCCTGTTTGCAGGCGCTTATGGTTTAGCGCTTGGTCATTCTGAGCGTAGCGAAGAATCCAGTGATAGATCGCTGCGGACATTGATCGCATCCAAGTGGACTCTTCACTTCGTTCAGAATGACAACATCCTGAAATCCGCCTTGCACTTTCAGGTCGGCGCGTTTGCCTCGGCAGCCTGATTACGGAGGGGTGGCTGAGTGGTCGATAGCGGCGCTTTGCTAAAGCGTTGTAGGGGTTTAAATCCCTACCGGGGGTTCGAATCCCCCCCCCTCCGCCATCCTTCGCCAAGGCTTCGGATGGCACGGCCATCCACGGAAATGTGCGGTCTCCCGTGGGCGGAGTTGGCCTTTTGAGGCGAAGGATGCCCTTCGTAGCTTTAGCGCAGGAGGGCTGGCACGGAGCTGGGCGTGAGATCTGGGCGTCCTCGTTCCCTTTTAAGTTGGCGCCAAAAAACCACCATTTCGGGCGCAGGTGTGAATTTTAAATAGCGGCTAAAGCAGCTTCAGCTCACCGCGCAATCGCTCAGGCGCGAGAACCCTCGGATCTGTCCTGACCTTCGCGCGGCCCGCCAAGCTCGGCCCCCTCGATCCTCCCGT
>JBDTJA010000121.1:0-25144 GCA_039936075.1 Opitutaceae bacterium
GGAGCGGGAAAGAAACTCCGCCGCTTCGGCTGAGTCGTTCCACGATCTCGCGATCTTGGTTCAGCAGAAGCACGTAGCGGGTGCAACTACGTCGGCTTTTCCTAGACGCGGAGCTTAGAACAACGTCAACTGCCGGCCGCCGGGCGGACGGAAATGCTCGGTCGAGAGCGTGAATCGCTCCTGGTTAAGGCCGGCGCGGCGAGCGCAGACTTGAAAGAGCTCGCGGAGTTGCTCGGCGAAGATGCCCTCGCCCTTCAGGCGCTGGCCCCATTCGCTGACGTTGAGTTGGCCTCCGCGCATATCGCGCACGCGATCCACGATGCGGGCTTTCTTGCCGGGCGCATGAACGTCGAGCCATTGCAGGAAAATATCCTTCACGGCATAGGGCAGGCGCAAAACCACGTAACCCGCACGTTTGGCTCCGGCCGCAGCCGCGGCCTCGAGGATCGCGGGCATCTCGTGATCGGTGAGGCCGGGAATGATGGGCGCGACCATCACGCCGACGGGAATGCCCGCGGCACTGAGTTCACGAATCGCGCGCAGGCGCGCCGCGGGACGCGACGCGCGGGGCTCGAGCTGGCCGGCGAGGTGGGGGTCAAGAGTGGTGACCGACACGTAGACCGCGGTGCACTGGTCACGGGCCAGCGGCGCGAGAAGGTCGATGTCGCGGGTCACGAGTGCATTTTTGGTGATGATCGAGATGGGCTGGCGGAATTCGGCGCAGACCTCGAGGCAATCGCGCGTGACGCGAAACTGGCGCTCGCACGGCTGGTAGCAGTCGGTGACCCCGCTCATCGAAATGCTCTCCGGCTGCCAACGGGGCGAGGAGAGCTCTTTGCGCAGCAGGGCGGGCGCACGGAGTTTCACCATGATCTTGGTCTCGAAATCGAGTCCGCTGCTCCAGCCAAGATATTCGTGGTAGGGCCGGGCAAAGCAATAAGCGCAGCCGTGTTCACAGCCGCGGTAGGGATTCAGGCCGACGGTGAAGGGGACATCCGGGCTGTCGTTGCGGGTCAGCAGAGACTCGCTGGCGTCGAAGAAAAATTGCGTGCGGGGGTGCGGACGCTCCTCGGGCGGGCAGTCGGGATCGGGCTCCAGGATAAGTGGCTCGAAGCGGTTGGGCGGGTTGCTCGGCGCGCCGCGGCCCGGGATGGGCGCGAGAAAAAGGGGTGGCGGTCCGTCCATGAAATACACGTGAACTCGAATTCCCCGCATTTCCAGTTCGCGGCAGCGATTGAGCACGGGTTGGCGTGCTGCGCGCCGTCTACCGTGCGCGGAGCGCACGGTCCACCTCTGCGCAAAAATCGCGACGGCGCCGGTTTGCTCTAGCTGGCGCGGTCCTCCCGGCTCGTGGGGGCGGACGATACGGGCGATAAGTGTCAGGATGGCGGAACTGACTTAATCTTCTCGGGCTTGGCTGGACCTTGAAACAGGGTTTTTTCGCCGGCTGATACCTCCACATGGGTCTGGAGATTTGTGCCACTGCAGAGTCGCGCACAAAAACGTGGCTGCGTTGGCGCGATTCGCTTTCTATCGGTGCATGTCGCTCGCCCAGACCACGCGCACGGTGTCGATCGCCCGCATCGAGGGTGCGACCGTGGCGGAAACGCGCGAAGATGCGGTGGCGGCCGAGGAGCCGCTGGAGATCCGCGTGGCCGGGCACAGCGTGGCGGTGGTGATGCGCACGCCGGGCCACGACCGGGAGCTGGTGGCAGGGTTTTTGGTGACGGAAGGACTCGTGAAACGCCGCGAGGACGTGCTGGATATGATTTACTGCCGGAGTGACGGGGGAGAGCCCGAGGAGAACATCCTCGACGTGGTGCTGGCGCCGGGGACGGTGGTGGATGTCGCTCGGCTGACGCGGCATGTGTTCACGTCGTCGAGCTGCGGGATTTGCAGCAAGGCGAGCATTGACGCGGTGCGAATGCAGTTTCCGCCGATTGCCAGGCCCCTTGCGCCCCGCCGGACCGTGCTGGCGGCGTTGCCGGAAAAACTGCGGGTCGCGCAGGCGGCATTCGCCGCGACGGGCGGGTTGCATGCGAGTGCGCTGTTTGATGTCGATGGGGGATTGCAAGTGGTGCGGGAGGACGTGGGTCGGCACAACGCGCTCGACAAGGTGGTCGGCCACGCGTTTTTCGCCGAAAAGCTGCCGCTGGCCGGCACGGTGCTGTTGGTGAGCGGGCGGGTGTCGTTCGAGATCATGCAGAAGGCGTTGGCGGCGGGGATTCCCTGCGTGGCGGCCATTTCCGCGCCGACCAGTGCGGCGGTGGAGTTTGCGCAGGCGAGCGGGCAGACGCTGGTGGGTTTTTTGCGGGGCACGCGGATGAACGTTTACGCGGGCACCTTGGCCGATTGAGGATGTCGGATTGGGCCCGATGAAATACCTTTTCTCCCTACTCACTTTGCTCCTGGTCGTGGCGGCTCCGTTGCGCGCGGCGGACAGTGAATCGTTGGCCGACCGCACGCTGGGCCAGCTCGTGGAACGGCAAAAAGCGCTGCTGGCCGAGGAGGCGAGGAAAGGGCCGGGATTCGATGCGGACAATTTCCAGATCCGGATGCAGGCGGTCTGCCAGAGTTACGAAGTCATGCTGCGGGAAAACCCTCATTACGCCGCGGGGTTTGCGTCCTACGGCTACCTGCTGGGCAAGATCGGCCAGCGGAAGGCGTCGATCGTGATCCTGCTCCGGGCGAACAAGATCGATCCGGATATTGCGCTGGTAAAAAACCAGATCGGCAACTTCCTCGCCGAGGACGGCCGGCCGCGCGAGGCCCTGCCGTACTTCCTGGCGGCCATCAAGCTGGAGCCGAAAGAGCCCCTGTATCACTACCAGCTGGCGACGCTGCTTTATGTGGCGCGCGATGATCTCATCAAGTCGGGCGAGTGGACGGAAGTGGCGCTGAACCATACAATGTTTGAGGGATTCAAGCACGCGGCCGATCTGGCCCCGGATCGCCTCGAGTTTACGTACCGCTATGCCGAGGCGTTCTACGATTTGGACAACCCGGATTGGGATGCGGCGCTGAAGGCCTGGAATAATCTCGAGGCCCGGGCCCCGTCGGAAATCGAGCGCCAGACCATGCGCCTGCATGTCATCAACGTCCTGCTGAAGCAGGGCAAAACCGACCATGCCCGGGTGCTACTGGACAGTGTGACGGAACCGTCGTTGCAGGTGCAGAAGCAAAAGCTCGTTGCCCAATTGCCGGCGGACGTGGAGAAGTAAGGCACTTATTCCCGCCGCATGCCCTTGCTCGACAAACTGGAACGCCGCCTCGGTCGCTTCGCCATCCCCCATCTCGCGCTGTACATCGTGATTGGGCAGGTGTTTGTGTTGCTCTCGTCGATGTTGGGGCTGCTCGACCTGAGTTATTTCGTGCTCGTGCCGGAGCTGGTCCGGCAGGGCCAATGGTGGCGGGTGATCTCGTTCCTCTTCATGCCGCCTCCGCCCGGCATGTTTGGCTACATTTTCACGGCGTTTGCGTGGTATATTTTTTACCTCATGGGCAACGCGCTGGAGGAATCCTGGGGAGGGTTTCGGTTTAACCTGTTCGTGTTCACCGGCCTGGCGTTGACGGTCGCCGCGGCATTCCTCACGCCGCTGTCGCCCACGACCAACCTGTTTATCGCGACGTCGGTGTTCCTGGCGTTTGCGTGGCTCAATCCCGACTTCGAGCTCGCCATCTTTTTCATCCTGCCGGTGAAGATCAAGTGGCTGGCACTGATTACCTGGCTCTTCAGCGGCTACTATTTTGTGCGGGGCGACTGGCCGCTGCGCTGGCAGATCGCGGCCTCGATCGGAAATTTCCTGTTATTTTTCGCCCGCGACATCGTGCAAACGATGCGGCATCGCCAGCGCACGATGGTCCAGCACACGCAGCGCATCGCGACCGCCAATGACGAGCCCGAGGCCCGGCATCGCTGTTACATCTGCGGCAAGACCAACCTGACGGATCCGCAGATGGATTTCCGCTACTGCTCCAAGTGCGCCGGCGATCTGTGTTACTGTGCTGACCACATCTTTGCGCACGAACACGTGCACCCAACCAGTGACGCGGCCAAAGGGTAACCCGCTCGCGGGCGCCGTCCGGTGTGTGACGCTGGGTGACTGGCTGAAGTTTGCCGGGAGACTTTACATCCGGGAGAAACTCTCGCTGGGACAGGTCTCGGACACCGCCCATGATGAGGCACTCTACCTGCTGCTCCGCACGCTCGGGCTGTCGCTCGACAGCGACGCCCGGGTGCTCAAGAAAAAGCTTACCGACGCGGAACGACTTAAAGTTGAGGCGATGCTCCTTCGGCGGGTGGTGGAGCGGGTACCGGCGGCCTATCTCACGCACGAGGCGTGGCTGGGGGGCCAGCAGTTTTACGTCGATGAGCGGGTGATCATCCCGCGCAGCTATTTTGTGGAAATCATCCCGTCGCAGCTCGACGGCTGGCTGCCGGAACCGGCGAAAGTCCGGCGGGTGGCGGACGTGTGCACGGGATCGGGCTGCCTCGCCATTTTGCTGGCGCAGCATTTTCCCCGGGCGAAGGTGGACGCAGTTGACCTCTCGGCGGACGCGCTCGAGGTGGCCCGGATCAACCTCCACCATCACAAGCTTACTAAGCGCGTGACGCTCCACCGCAGCGATCTCTTCGCGACAGTGCCGGCGGCGAATTACGACGTGATTCTCAGCAATCCGCCTTATGAACCCAGCGCGCACGTGGACGCTCAGACCCCCGAGTTCAAGGCCGAGCCGCGCATGGCCCACGACGGCGGCCAGGATGGCCTCGTGATCATCCGCCAGTTGCTACGTCAGGCGTGCACGCGGCTGACGTCGCAGGGGATCGTGCTGCTCGAGGTGGGGGCATTGCAGGCGGCCATGAACCGCGAGTTTGCCGCGCTGGAGCCGCACTGGCTGCGCACCGATGATGGCGCGGACTGCGTCTGCGTGATCCACGCCGCGCGGCTGCGAGCGTGGAGGGGATGAGGCGGGCCGGGCGCTCCGCCGCACGGTATTCGGCCAAGGTTGGCCGACGCAGCCTGTCATCCCGCCAACCATTTGACCACGGATGCCCCGGAATAACCCGGATCAGAATCCCGAATTCGGCAGGAATCCAGTGGGATACAGCCGAAGCCCGCCGCGCAATCTCACGGGGTCCTTCGCGAGGTTCACGATTACAATCGCTGAATGCGGGTTTTGAAAACACGCCCTCGTCTTCGCCATGGTCAGCGATCCCGCCCGACAACCACCAGGGAAGACTTAGCCCTTCTCGTTCTTCCTCGCGCAGGTGTTGATTCCGAAAGGGAGGTAGGCGGGGCAGACGCGCACCGTGGCGGTGAAGAGCGGGAGCAGGCCGATGAGGCCCCACCAGCTCTTGTAGTACCAGCCAGCGCCCAGGAGGACCAGTCCGAGGATGAAACGGATAATTCGATCAATGCTGCCGATGTTCGCTTTCATGACTTTATTTTGGGGATTCAATTTTGTCCGACTAAGAGGTTCAACGGAACAGGCATCCGGGCGACCTGCGGTAGGCGAACGGGGCCGAGACGATGTCGGAGGGCATCTTCATAGCCAGTTTGCCTTAATAGCCGCCAGCGTGGTGGAAGCGACGATCACCCAAAGCATCAGCCCGAGCAGGAAAGGGCGCGCGCCGGCCGCCCGCACCACCTGACGACTCAGGCCGGCGCCGATGAAATAGAGCGTTACGGTCAGGAGCGCGCGCGCCACCACGACGACTCCACCGGCGGCGAACGCCACTCCCGGGACGAACGTAAAGAGTGCGGACAGAGCGAGGAATCCGCCGATGAACCACGGGACGGGCGGTGCCCGCCGGCGGCCGGGAGTGTGGCGGCCAAACCACCACCCAAGGGCCAGCGCCACGGGGACGATCCATAGCGCACGAGCCAGTTTAACCGTGGTGGCGATGGCCAAGGCCTCGGGGCCGTGCGTCAGCGCCGCACCCGTGACGGAGCTGGTATCGTGAATAGCCAGCGCGCACCACAGGCCGAACGCGTGCGGGGAAAGCCCGAGCCAGAACCCGATCGGAGGGAAGATTACGAGGGCGACGGCATTGAGCAGGAAGACGGTGGCCAGCGCCGCCGAGGTTTCCTCTGGCGCCGCATCAATCGCGGGAGCCACGGCGGCGATGGCGCTCCCGCCGCAGATGCCGGTGCCCGCGCAAATTAACGCCGTGACCTTGGGTCCGACCCTCAACCGACCCGCCAGCCAGATGCCGATCGCAAAAGTCACGCCCAACCCGACCAGCGTGTAGCCAAGGCCCTGACGTCCGACGCGTCCAACCACCTCGAGGTTGATGCCGGCGCCGAGCCCGACCACGGCAAGTTGCAGGAGCCACTTGGCCGCTTGACTGGTCTTGGCGGCACAGGGATTTCCCAAGGTGAGAGCGAGGGCGGCCCCGCCGAGAAGGGCCGCCCAGGGTGGCGTCCAAGGCAGCAACGAGGCGATGGCGCCCAGCGGCAGCAGCCAGCGGGCGATGCTGGCGCGTCGATCTGTAATCGGGGCGCCACAAAGCGCCTGATAATCAAAACTCATGAGCGGCGATTGGCCATGAAGTAGAGCACCGGGACCGCCATCCGGCTGATGAACAGGGAGGCGATTTCGCCAAACATCAGGCTGATGGCGAGGCCCTGGAAGATCGGGTCGGCGAGAATTACACTCGCGCCCACAACCACGGCGAGGGCGGTGAGGAGCATGGGGCGGAAACGCACGGCGCCGGCCTCGATCACGGCCTCGCGGAGCGGCAACCCGTGGGCGCGGCGTAGCTCAATGAAGTCGACGAGGATGATCGAATTGCGCACGACGATGCCCGCGCCGGCCATGAAGCCGATCATGGACGTGGCGGTGAAGAACGCGCCCAGCGCCCAGTGGGCCGGAAGGATGCCGACGAGGGAAAAGGGAATTGCCGCCATGACAATCAGCGGGGTCACGTAGCTGCGAAACCAGCCGACCATCAGCATGGTGATGAGCACCAGCACGGCGGCGAAGGCCAGGCCGAGATCGCGAAAGACCTCGAGCGTGACGTGCCATTCCCCGTCCCATTTCATGGCCGGCTGGGTGTCATCGACGGGGAGGTTGAGATGATAAATGGGCAGCTTCGCGGCGAGGCCGCCGTATTTCCGGGCATCGATTTTTCCGATGGCCCGGTGGATGCCAAACAGCGCGTAGGCTGGGCTCTCGACCGCGCCGGCGACATCGGCGACGACGTAGGTCACGGGCTTGAGGTTTTTGCGGTAGAGATTTCGTTCGCCGGGGCCGCGCTCCAAGTGCACCAGCTCCGAGAGGGGCACCAGCGGCGCAGCGGGATCAAGATCGGCGCGGACGTCGAGCGCCAGCAACGCCTCGGGTCGCGAACGCTGTGCGGCGGGGACCTCGAAAATAATCGGCACGTCCTCACGCTCGGCGGGCAGGTGCAGGAGGTCAACGGCGCTACCCTGCGCGGCCAACGCGAGTGTTTGGGCGATGGCGCCGGTGCTGACGCCATGGAGGGCGGCTTTTTCCTTGTCCACGACATACCGCACCTGCGGCTGCAGGTCCTCGACGTACCAGTCAATGTCCACCACGCCAGGCGTGCGCTCAAAGATGGACTTGACCTCGTGGGCGAGGGCGAGGCGCTGGGTTTCGTCGGGCCCGTAAACCTCAGCGACGAGAGATTCGAGCACGGGCGGTCCGGGTGGCACCTCGGCGACGGCGATGGCGGCGCCGTAATGCGTGGCAATGGGGGTGATACTTTCGCGGATGCGCTTGGCAATGGTGTGGCTCTGGTCAGAGCGGTCGGCCTTGTCCACGAGGTTGACCTGGATGTCGGCGACATTGGGTCCATGGCGCGTAAAATAATGGCGGACGAGGCCGTTGAAATTAAACGGCGAAGCTGTCCCCGCGTAGATTTGGTAGTCGCGGACGGTGCGCTCGCGGCTGATG
The DNA here is from genome assembly GCA_039936075.1 of Opitutaceae bacterium. Classification (GTDB taxonomy): domain Bacteria; phylum Verrucomicrobiota; class Verrucomicrobiia; order Opitutales; family Opitutaceae; genus Opi-474. The sequence goes on from JBDTJA010000121.1 coordinate 7,921, forward strand.
ACCGTGGCCATTTCGCGGGCGACCCGGGTGGTTTGCTCGAGCGTGGTACCCTCGGGCAGGTTGAGGATCACCTGGAACTCCGACTTATTGTCAAACGGCAGCATCTTAATCGTGACAGCGCCGGTCAGGACGAAGCCGACCGAGACCAGCAGCAAACCGACAATGCCTGCGAGGAACAGCCAGCGCCACTTCGCGCGGTCGAGCAGCGGCCCCATCACGTGGTAATACAGCCGGGTCAGCCAATCGACTGGAGCGTGGTCGTGCGCGCCGGAAGCGGCGGTGGTCAGGCGGGCGAAACGCCGGCGCATCACACGGATGGCGGCCCACGGCGTAATGGTGAAGGCGATTGCGAGCGAGAACAGCATGGCCGCGGTGGAGCCGATCGGGATCGGTCTCATGTAGGGCCCCATCAGCCCACCGACGAAGGCCATCGGCAGGATGGCCGCGATGACGGCCCACGTCGCGAGAATCGTCGGGTTGCCAACCTCGTTGACGGCCTCGAGCGCCACCTCCGTGAGCGACTTGCCGCGTGCCGAAGGCAGGCGGGCGTGCCGCACGATGTTTTCCACCACCACTATCGCGTCGTCCACGAGAATGCCCACGGAAAAGATCAACGCAAAGAGCGTGATGCGGTTGAGGGTGTAGCCGTAGAGATAAAAAACGAAGAGTGTCAGCGCGAGGGTGCAGGGGATCGCGAGCAGGATGATGAGCGACTCGCGCCAGCCGAGGAACATCAGGATCAGCAGGGCGACGCCGCAGACGGCCAGACCCATGTGCCAGAGTAACTCGTTGCTCTTTTCCGCGGCGGTATGGCCGTAGTCGCGGGTGATGGTGAGGGCGACGTCGGCCGGTAGGAGCGAGCCGCGCAGCGTGTCCACCTTCGCGAGGACGGCGTTGACGACGTCGATGGCGTTGGCGCCCGGCCGTTTGGCGATGCTGAGGGTGACAGCGGCTTCAAGTCCGCCGGGCGCGCTACCGAACAGCACGTAATCGGTCGGATCCTCGGCCTCGTCCGTCACGGTCGCAACGTCGCGGAGATGGACGGCCTGACCTTGTTTCAAGCCCACGACAACGGCGCCAACCTCGGCGGCGTCCCGGAGAAATGAGCCGGTTTCCAGCAATACCTCCGTGTTGGCGAATGGTCGCGAGCCGGCGTGGAGCTGCCGGTTGGCCTGCTGCAAGACGGAGGCCAGCTGGTTGGCGGTGAGATCATGCGCGGCGAGGGCGGCGGGGTCGAGGCGCACGCGCACCGCGCGGCGCACCCCGCCAATGAGCGTGGTTTCGGCGACCTGAGGGATGGCTTTCACCGCATCGTCAAGCTGGGCCGCCAGCCGACGGAGCGTGAGATGGTCACGGGTTGCGCTGTGCAGCGTGAGGGCGAGCACCGGCACGTCGTCGATCGTGCGCGGCTTCACGAGCGGCGGGCTGGCGCCCATGGGCATGCGGTCGAGGTTACCCTGCAGCTTCTGATTGAGCCGGACGAGGGCAGTCTCGATCTCGGTGCCGACTTTAAAACGGACGATCACGAACGAGTTGCCGGGGCTGGAGGTGGAGTAGAGATACTCGACGCCGGGAATTTCCCAAAGAAGTTTTTCCATCGGCCGCGTGACACGGTTTTCGATTTCGGCGGCCGAGGCTCCCGGCATCGCCACGGCGACGTCCACCATCGGCACCTTGATCTGCGGCTCCTCTTCGCGAGGCAGCCGGATCAAGGCGAACACGCCCAGCAGGATCGAGGCGATGACCGCGAGCGGCGTGAGCTTCGAGTTGATGAAATACGCCGTCAGGCGTCCGGCAATTCCACCGCGAGGCGCCGGGACGGGACCGGTCGAATTCACCGTTGAATCTCCACGGGCTGGCCGTCCCGCAGGGCGGCGGGCGGCTCCACGACCACCGTTTCGCCTGCGTCGAGGCCGGCGGCGATCTCGACGCGCTCGCCGTCATGCGCGCCCGTTTTCACGAGTCGGAGTTGGGCGTGACCGCCTGTCACGACAAACACTCGTTCCATCTGTCCGAGCACCGAGACGGCGGTCAACGGCACCGTCAATGCAACGTCGTTCTCCACCGGCCAAAGGACGCGGACAAACTGTCCCGAGCGGGCAGCGGCGGTCGCCGGCAAGGCGATCTTGGCGAGCCGCGTGCGCGAGATGGGATCGGCTGCCGGCGAAAGTTCGACCAACTGGCCCTGCACGGTGGCGTCATCGAGCACGACAGCGACATGGGTGCCGATCGGAGGAAGAACGAGTGACCCGGGCACCTGCACCTCAGCGCGGAACCGGTCTGTGCCCTCGATCTCGAAGAGAGCGCGGCCCGGCGTGGCGAGGTCGCCGGGTTTCACCCTTTCGCCGGTCACCACGCCCGTGAAAGGGGCGGCGATTTGGGTGTAAGCCAGCATGGCGGTCGCCTCTTGGGCGGCGGCGCGGGCCTGCCGACGGCGGTCATCGGTCGCATGCACGGCATCGGCCGTGGAAGCCCCCTTGGTTTCAAGGGAGTTTTCGCGCTGATACTCGCGCTCGGCCTGAGCCAGTGCGGCCTGCGCCTGTTCGGAGCGGGCGCCGATCTCGGCCGCTTGCAACGTGACGAGCACCTCGCCCGCTGCCACTGCCTGGCCCACAACCAGGTGGGTGATGGCGACGGTGCCGGTAACCTTGGCGGCGATGGTCGCGCGCGCGAATGGCCACACAGTGCCGGCCACGGGCTGGGTCCGCGCCGTGCGGGTTGACGTCGCGACGGCGGTATGAACCGGCATGGTCGCTGCGTGATCCGGGGGTGCCGCGTCAGGTCCGCGGCTGCATCCGGCCAGCAACAAGACGGGCGCGATGAGGAGACGGAGCAGCGACATGACGAAAAAGCGGGGTCGGAACGGTGCGGCGCAACTCAGGGAGCTTTGGGGCCGCCCAAATGAACAATGCCATCCTCGCCCAGCCAGCCGAGCTTGCGCAGGACGAGCGAAGGCGGGCAGAAACCGGTGAGAGCGGATTGGATCAGGTTCACGCCGATGAAGCAGGTGAACAGCAGCCACCACGGGCTGACAAAATAGACCAGGGCGACGCTGAGCAGCACCATGCTGCCAGCGAAGAGGCGGATGACGTGGTTAATTTTCATGGGCTTTTGGGCTTGTCTTATATGCGTATATGCTCATATAGGCAATAAAGGTCAAGTCGCAAATGCCCCGAAACAAAAAGTCTCTCCACGTGTTGTCCGACGAAGCCATGGCCCTGGTTGCGCGCCGCTTTGGGGTGCTGGCTGAGCCGATGCGGCTGCGCCTGCTCCACAGCATGTGTGACGGGGAGAAAAGCGTGGGCGAGCTGGTGAAACTCACCGGCGGGACGCAGACGAACGTGTCGCGCCATTTGCAGACCCTCGCCCATGCCCACCTGCTGGCGCGGCGCAAGGAAGGTCTGCAGGTGTTCTACACGATTTCCGACCCGTCAATCTTTCGATTGTGTGAACTGGTCTGCGGCAGCCTGGAGAAATCGCTGGGCCGGCAGGTGCAAACGTTGGCCCGCTGAGCGAGCCGGAGAACAAAGATCAGAGTTCGCCGTACGGGGTCGCTCAGTAGACCTGAACGGCGATCGCGGGACCACGAATTCCGCTTGAAACCGGCGGGTGGGCCGTGCGCTCCGCGCGCGGCAGTTAGCGAGGGAGGGGTGCATGACAGACTGCCCTATCCTGCCGCGCGCGGAGCGCACGGCCCACCTAAGTGGACTCACTTCGCCAAGTCGTACAACGCGTAGCCGGCGAAAAGGTTGGGCAGGGCGGCGCAGCGCGTTCGCCAGTCACCGAGCAGATGGGCGCGATGCGTGACCGTGATGCCCTTGGCGGCGCAGAAATGCTCGAAGTCGGCGATGGTCACGGGATTCGCCGGGCGGCTCTCGAACCATTCGGTGGTGTACACATCGTTGCGCACCTTGCGGCCTCGCAGCAGGGCGTCCACGCGGTTCTTCCAGAAACCGTGGTTCACGAACCCCACCGTGACGGCGCGGCCGACGCGCAGCGCCTCAAGGATGACGCCGGTCGGGTCGTCGAGCTCCTGCACCGTGCGCGAACAGATCACGCGGTCGAAATGTCGGTCGGGAAACTGCTGCATGAAGCCCATCATGTCGCCCTGGTAAGCGGAAAGTCCGCGGCTGACGCAGGCCGTGATGCGCTTGAAATCGAGATCCACGCCCACAGCGGCAGCGTCCTTGGTCTGGACCAGATAGTGCAGCAGTTCGCCGCGGCCGCAGCCGAGGTCGAGGACGCGCGAGCCGGGATCCACCCATTCCCCGATCACCTCCATATCCACCGTGCGTTTTTCGACTAGATGCTTCATGGCTGACCAGCGATGGAGTTGCCCGCGAATGAACGCGAATGAACACGAATCCCAAACAGGGCTTCGGAAGATCGGAATGATTCGGACAAATTCGCGTTCATTCGCGGGTAAGAATCAGATGGAGAAATCCACGGCGGCGGCAGCGTGGCGCTCGAGGAAGCCGCGCACCAGCGCATAGAGATCCTCCGATTCGAGCAGGAAGGAATCATGGCCGAGATCCGTGGAGAGCTCGGCGTAGCTGGTGGGTTTACCCGCGCGCAACAGGGCGAGGGCGATCTGGCGGTTTTGTCCGGGAGGGAAGAGCCAGTCACTGGTGAAACCCACGATGAGCGACTCGGCCTGCACGGGCGCAAAGGCCGCTTCGAGCGAGCCATAAGCCTGCGCCAGGTCGAACTGGTCAAGCGCGCGGGTGATGTAGAGATAGGAGTTGGCGTCGAAGCGGTTGATGAACGCCTGACCTTGGTGGCGCAGATAGCTCTCCACCTCGAACTGCACGTCGAAGTTGTAAGTCTCGCCGTTGGCTGGATTCTTTTTCCGCCGGCCGAATTTACGGTCCATCGAGGCGTCCGAGACGTACGTGATGTGGGCCATCATGCGCGCGATCGCGAGGCCGACGCGCGGGCCACCGCCCTTGGCGTAATCGCCGTGATTCCAGTCGGGATCCTGCATGATGGCCTGGCGCCCAACCTCGTTGAACGCGATCGCCTGCGCGCTCTCGCGTGATGTGGTGGCCATGGCCAGCACGCGCCGGGTATAGGCGGGAAATTCGATCGCGAACAGCAGCGCCGTCATGCCGCCCATCGAGCCGCCGATCACGGCGTGGAGCGACGCGACGCCAAGGTGGTCGAGCAGGAGCTTCTGCGAGCGCACCATGTCGAGGATGGTGACGAAGGGGAAATTGATGCCGTAAGGGCGGCCCGTGACGGGATCGATGGACATCGGGCCACTCGAGCCGACGCAGCCGCCGAGGACGTTGGCGCAGACGACAAAAAAGCGGGAGGTGTCCACGGCCTTGCCGCGACCAATGAGATTATTCCACCAGCCGGGCTTGCGGTCGTCAGCGGTGTGAATGCCCGCACAGTGATGGTCGCCGCTGAGCGCATGGCAGACGAGGATGGCGTTGTCGCGCGTGGCGTTGAGCTCGCCGTACGTTTCGAAGCGCAGCGTGAAACCGGGCAGGGTCTGGCCGCTCTTGAACGTGAAGGGCTGCGCGTAAACAAAGTCCTGCGGTGCGACGATCCCGATGTCGCCAAGGGTCAACGCAGTGCGGCCGGACTCGTTTTCCTCAGGGTCAGTCATGCGAGAAGGAAGATCATTGGCTCACCGGCGTCCGAGACAAGCGCGAGGGATGTCATTATGACAAGCGTTGAGCAGCGGCGGCCCTTGGAAAAAAAGGCCAGCCTCCTGACGAGGGTGTTAGTTCGGCGGCTGGGTGCCTTCGCCAGGCCTCTGACGCAGGCAGGAAGCCTCAGCCTCGGCTCAGGCGTTCGCCGCGGCGCTGGTGGCGTCGTCCATTTCCTCGTTGGAGAATACCGCCTGCACGTCGTCGAATTCCTCGAGCGAGTCGTGCAGCTTGAGGATCGTTTTCGCGAGGGCGGCGTCGGTGACCGGGACGAGGGTGGTGGGGATGTAGGCGATCTCGGAGCTGTCGGGCTTGAGGGACTTTTGCTCGAGGGCGTGCGAGACCTTGTCGAAGGCGTGGACATTGCAGCGCACTTCGAAGCCATGCTCGCTGGTGATGACGTCGTCGGCGCCGGCCTCGAGCGCGATCTCCATGAGGGCGTCCTCGGTGGTCTGGTCCTTCGCGATGAGGAACTGGCCGGCGTGCAGAAACTGAAACGCCACGGCGCCCGAACCGGCGAGGCTGCCGCCGTGCTTCGTGAACGCCGAGCGCACGTCTTGGGCGGCGCGGGTCTTGTTGTCGGTCATGACCTTCACGACGAACGCCACGCCGCCGGGGCCGTAGCCCTCGTAAGTGATTTCCTCGTAAACGACACCCGGCAGTTCGCCGGTGCCCTTTTTGATGGCGCGATCGACATTATCGACCGGCATGTTGGCATCGCGCGCCTTCAGCATCAGCGTGCGCAGGCGAGCGTTGCCATCGGGATCGCCGCCGCCAGATTTCGCGGCGAGGGTAATATCGCGCGAAATACTGGAGAAAATCTTACTGCGGCGGCCGTCGGTGATGGCCTTGCCGCGTTTGACTTTAGACCACTTGTTATGGCCGGCCATGCTGGGGCAAAGTAGAAAGTTGAAAGGGAAAAGCCGAGTCGAAGGCGGGGTTCGGCGACCCCGCCCTACAACAAGCTCATTTCTTCTTCTTCGGTGTGACGTTCTTCATCGGCCGTCCGGCGAGGGCGGCGACATCTTCCGCCGCCATGCCCGCGGGTGAAGCGACGTCGCCGGCGTCCTTCATGCGGTTGATGGCCAGCTGCTGGAAAATGGTGAAGAGACCGTTGATCGTCGAGTAAAGCGCGAGGGCGCAGGAGAAGCTGTAGCAAATGAGGGTCATGATCCAGGGCATGAACTTGACCATCTTGGCCTGCGCATTGTCCACGGACGGCTGCGGCGTGAGGCGCATCGAGATGATGGTCGTGGCACACATCAGGATCGGCATGATGTTGATTGGCACGCCGAAGACGTGGCCAACGGTGTCGGCCGACGCGAGGTCGGGCGCCCACAGGAACGGCTCGAAACGTAGTTCCGCCGCGCTGCGCAGCATCTGGAAGAAGCCGAAGAAGAATGGCAGCGTGATCAGGATCGGAACGCAACCGCCCACCGGGTTCACCTTGTGCTTCTTGAACAATTCCATCGTCGCCGCCTGCAGCTTCTGGGGGTTGTCCTTGAATTTCTCGCGGACGGCCTTCATCTCGGGCTGGATTTTCTGCATGCGCTTCGCCGAGCGGGAGGCCGCGAGCGTGAAGGGCAGGAAGATGGACTTCAGGAGCAGCGTGGTAAGGATGATCGCGACGCCCCAGCTCGTGCCCAGATGATGGATCCACGTCATCAGGAGCAGCAGCAGCTGGCTGAACCATTTGAAGACGCCGAACTGCATGACCTTGTCCTGGTCGGCCTTGAAAATACTGGCCTTGGCGAGGCGGGCATACTCCTTCGGGCCGACGTAGAAATTGAGGCCGACTTTTTCCTCGGCGTGCGGGGCGAGGGGTTTCACGTCAAACAGCGTGGCGCCAGAAATGCCGTAAGCTTTGTGGTCGGTGTCCGGGAGCAGGGGTAGCAGCTTCACCCGGTCGCTGACGAGGCCGACGCCAGGCTGGTCTGGCGTGAGGATGCTGACAAAAAACTGGTTGTCCGCGGAGGCCCAAGTGATCGCGGTGCTCGTGGTCAGGCTGGGCTGGGTCGCGCTGGCCCCGATACCGAAGAGCCCATTGCCGCCGTCGAGCTTGGTGCGGGGAATGAACTTCTGGCTCTTGCCGTCCGAATAGCCCGTGGAGACTTGCTGGCCATAAACGCTGTCGCTGGTCGGTGCCATGGTGCCCAAGCTCAGTGCAAATCGCGCCAAGGGCACGGTCTTGTCCGTCAGATTGCGGAACGTGGTCTCGTGGCGGAGCTGATAGGGATCATGGGTGTCGTCGGGCGTCGCCACGAGGGTGTACCGGCGAATGACCTCGATCTGATCGGCAAACACGGCGCGGTAGACGACCTCAGTCGCGCTGGACGAAACGAGTTCGAAGCCAGTGTGATGGTCGAGGCCCGGGAAATCCACGAACGCGAGCATCGGGTCGGTGTGGATGGCGTTGAACACATACGGCTCGGGATGTTTGAGCACCGCGGGGAACTTCCGCAGGGCGATGTCCCGGATGGCGCCGCCGAAATTGGTGAAATGGACCGTGATGTATTCGTTCTCGAGCGTCGTGACCGTGGCGGTGGCGGCCTCTTTGGCAACCGTGCTGATGGGGGTGCTCGCGGGGCGGGTGGCGGGCGTGCCGGGGGTCGGGGCCATGGCCGGGGCCGAGCCTGTGGCGGCGTCCACGGTTTTGACCATGGCGTTGCTGATGGGCGGCGGCGTGGCGGGCGGCGGCGGGGAAAATTTCTGGCCCACAATCAGGCTCGCGAACGCGGCGATGATCAGCACGACGCCAATGGTGGTGTTCTTTTTATCCATGAAAAAATTACGGGAGGGTGGGAGTTGAAAGGGAAGCGTGGCCCGCGACGGCGGAGCAGACGGGACGAGTGCGGGGCGCCGGGACCGGGTCGAAACCACCCGGGTGCAGCGGCGTGCACTTCACCAGTCGCCGCGCAGCAAGGTAAGTTCCCCGGAAGACGCCGTGATGGCGAATGGCGCCAGCCGCGTAGTGCGAGCACGTGGGCGAGAAGCGGCAGCCGCAGGCGGGACCGAAAATCACCGGCAACACAGGGGAAAGCGTGCGCTGATAGATCCAGATCAACCCCAGCAAGGCCGACGCGGGCAGGTGCACGAGTCGGTAAAAAAGGGAGGGGCGGTCAGACATGGACGGAAGTCGGAAATTTGCGGCAGGCGTCGACGAATTTTTGTTCCAAGGCTGGGTAGTCGAGCCGGTTGACTGCCGCGCGCGCCACCAAAATGAGGTCGGAGCCGGCGGGAACGAGGCCCTGATGAAGGCGGAAAACGGCGCGGAGACGGCGCTTGGCGCGATTGCGCTCCACCGCGGCGCCGACGTTGGCGATGGAGGCGACTACCCCGACGCGCGTGACTTCCTTGGACGTGGGCTGGGTGGCGCGCCGAAAAAACCAGATGGTAAAGGCGCCGCACTCGATCCGGCGGCCCTGCTCCCGGACGGTGCGAAAATCGCCCGGACGCCGCAGATGCTGCTCAGGGCGGAAACGCATGGGGCGGGCTCGCGGACGCGAGCGGAATCAGACCACCGTCAGACGCTTACGGCCCTTGAGACGGCGGGCGCGGATGACCTTGCGGCCACCGCGGGTGGCCATACGGGCGCGATAACCAATCTTACGGGCGCGCTTCTTGCGGTGTGGGCGGAATGTGGGTTGCATGACTTATTGAAGAAAAAGAGGGTCAGTGGTGTCCGACGGTGTGGGGAGTGTCAAGGACGTGGTTTGGGCGGTTCTCAATCATCTTTCCGCTCTACAAATGATGGTGCGGGGAAATGACCGCCTCCATCCGGTAACCATCTGGATCAAAGACAAATGCGGCATAATAGTCCGGCCCGTACGCGGGGTTGAGACCCGAACCCCCGTTATCTTTGCCGCCATTCGCCAAGGCCGCTTGGTGGAAAGAATCGATCGCCCCACGGGTGCGACCGATGAAGGCCAGATGAAAACCGCTCCCGGACATGATCTTTTCCTTCGGGCGCAGCCGGATGGAGAAAATATCCCCGTTATCGATAAATCCCCAGCCGATCACGTTGCGAAGCGTGAATTGCCGTTGGTAGCCGAGGGCGCCCAAAGCCGCATCGTAGAAATCGGCTGAGCGCTGCATGTTTTTAACCGGCAGGGATAAGTGGTGGATCATGGAAATTGCAGCTTGGCGTGCTCCGGTCTCTGGCCGCGGTGGTTTCGGAAGCCGCCGCCACTTTTCAATCCTCCGTTCGCGGGGGCGGGATTTGCTTTGGGCGCAGACGTCGGCCGCGCTGGGCGTCGATCTCTTCGATCTCGGGCTCGGGAATGCGCGTGAATGCGATCCGCATTGGGGCGTAGGCCGTCGCCCCGTGCGCGCCGCCGAAATAGACCGAGTTTTTTCCGAACGTCTTGTTCAGCGTGTCCACCGCGTCGTGAAGGCGCGTGCGGCTGATTTCCTTGGCCTGTTCGAACAGGTCGGCAGTGTGCAGATCGCAGGCGAGCAGTTGGTGCAGGATGACGCCGACTTGCAGCGGCTCGCGCTTGAGATCGGTTTGCGGACGCCGCGACCAGAGTTCGTTTAGGACGTGCGTGAAGTGCAACGTGTCCTGGGTCTCGTTGAACCGCAGATCGGCGCTCCAGTCGATGTCGTCGCGGTAGCCGACGTGAAGTTTCAGACCGCCGGCGTAGAATCCTTCGTGGCGCAGGCGCATTGCGGCTTTCTGGAGCAGGCGGTGCAGCACAGCGAGGGCGGCAGGGCCGGTGCGCTTCTCGGGCGGGAGCACATGGCTGTGACCGATGGTGCGGTGTTTGACTGGTTCGCGTTCCTGCACGCCGCCGTGCAGCCAGTCGTGGAAGCGCGCGCCCTCGACGCTCCCCCAGATGCTGCGCAGTCGGGCGCTGTCGGCGGCATAGAGCGCGGTGACGTCGTTGATGCCGGCGGCGCGCAGGCGTTTTCCCATGTTTTCGCCGATGCCGGTGAAATCCCCCAGATCAATCCCGAGGATTTTTTCCGGGATGTCGGACTCGTCGAGCAGCACGAGGCCGTCGGGCTTCATGATGTCGGAGGCGAGTTTGGCGAGAAACCAGTTCGGGCCGATGCCAATGGAGCAGCGCAGACAGCGACCGACCTCCTGATAAATTTTCGCGCGGATTTCCTCCGCGAGGCGAAGGGCGCGCTTGGGTTCAGCGTAGACGCCCGAGAGCTCGCATTCCAGTTCGTCGATGGACTGGACCTTCTTTACAAAGGCGAGCGTCGCGACGACATCCTTCAGCTTGCGATGGTACTGGATGTAGAGCTCGGGGCGCGCCTCGACCACGACGATACCTGGAATCAGCTGGCGGGCTTCAGCGAGCCGGGCATTGCGTTTCAATCCGAGTTTTTTGGCCTCAATGCTGACGGCGATGGCCCCGGTGGTCGGGGCGAGGACCGGCACGACGATCACCGGCTTCCCGCGCAGCTCCGGCCGGTCCTGCTGCTCGACCGAGGCGAAGTACGAATTGAAATCAATGGCGAGGGCGCGGAGCACGGCCTGATTTTCGGCGGAGAAAAATCGCTGTCAAACGAGGAGCGCATCCTCCAACGTCGTCGATCATGCGCATCGCGGTTTTGTCCGACACCCACGACCGGTATCCGCCGGGGCTGCCGCAGCGGATGAGGAGTGCGGATGAGATCTGGCATCTGGGTGATGTTTGTGCGCCCGAGACTCTCGGCGAATTCCAAGAGCTCGGACTGCCGCTGCAGGTGGTGCAGGGGAATTGCGATGCGGAAGGAACCTGGCCGATGGAGCTCGAACTCGAGCGCGAAGGCGTGAAATTTTTCCTCACGCATATTCCGCCGACACCGAATCGCGTGCCGCCCAAGACGGTGGCGCTGCTGCACGGCCACACGCATGTGCCGCGCGACGAGATGATGGCGGGCGTGCGGTGGCTGAACCCCGGCTGTATCACGCGACCGCGCGGCGACTCGCCGCCGAGTTTTGCGTGGCTGACGGTGGGGCGCGGAAAGTTGACGAGCTGGGAACTCGTGCGAGTCTGAGCGGAGTTGCCCCGCGAATTACGCGAATCAACCCAAATGGCTGAGGGGAAACGAAATTTGGAACCTCGAAAAATACGAATGACACGAAAGTCGGAGAGACCTCAGAAATTTGGGCCGCGACCGGACACGAATTTGGAACAGGGAACCCAGGAGCCCGGGAATCGGAGATGGCGTGGGCCGGTATGGTTTCGTTCGCGGTTCTTCACGGTGAATGGACTTCCCCTGAGATGAGTGAACAGCAGCAGAATTTATTTAGCGTGTTTTCTCCGGAGCCAGGCGTGCACCTGGCGCCGCCGACCCCCCCGGCGGAGGGTGGCGTGGTGTTTGAGCGCAGTCCGCGGGCGCGGAATTACCGGCTCACGTTGCGGCGCGATGGCACGGCGGTGGCAGTGATTCCGGCGCGCGGCTCCGTGCGCGAGGCGGAACGGTTTGTGGCGGCGCATAGCGAGTGGCTCGACCGGGCGCGCGCGCGGCAGGCGAAGCGTCCGCGCGGCGCGGAGGTGTGGACGATTGGGACCCGGGTGCTGTGGCGGGGGGAGATGTGCGAGATCCGGGACGCCCTCCTTCGCCAGGGCTTCGAAGCGCAGGCGAGCGGGCCGGGATTGGGCGCAGCAAGTTTGCGTGCCTCCGGCAACAGCGGGCGCCCCCAGGTGTGTCTCGCTTCCGATGTATTTCGGGTGCCGTCGTTTGACGGTGACCTGCGCCCGACGCTGGAGGCACATTTCCTGCGGCGGGGGAAGATCGAGCTGCCGGCGCGGACGTGGGAGTTGTCGGCGATTACGGGCGTGGAGGTGAAGCAGGTGACGGTGCGCAACCAGCGTTCGCGCTGGGGTTCGTGCTCGGCGAACGGGACGATCTCGCTCAACTGGCGGCTGGTGCAGACGCCGGAGTTTGTGCGCGACTACATCGTTTATCACGAGCTGATGCATCTGCGCGAAATGAACCACTCGGCCCGGTTCTGGGCGCGGGTGGAGGAAGTGTGTCCCGGCTGGCGCGAGGCGGAGCACTGGATCAAGCGCAATGGGAGCCTGTTGGGGCTGTGAGGCGGCCCGCGAATTGCGCGAAGGGACGCGAATTTCGAGGAAGCAAGCCATGAAGCCAGGAAGCATATCCCGACATTATTTTCATTCGGGTTGATTCGCATAATTCGCGGGCAACTGAATTGTTTTCATTCGTTTTCCCATGACCCCCACCCTGACGATCATCCCGATTCCTGTTTCTTGCCGGCTCACCGGCGGCTCCCCGTTTCCGCTCACGGCAAAAACCGTGGTCGCGACCGGCGGCGATCAGGCGTTGCGCAGCGTGGCGGCGCAGCTGGCGAAACTGCTGGTCGTTACAGTGGCGGAGTCAGCGCCGACGGGCGGCAATGTCATTTCGCTGGGCGTGGATCCGGCCCTCACCGCCAGGCTGGGGGCGGAGGGTTATTTTCTAAGTGTGACGGCGGACGGCGCGGCGATCCGCGGCGGCGGTCCGGCAGGCGTGTTTTACGGCGTGCAGACCCTGCGGCAGTTGCTGCCGCCCGATATCGAGCGCTTCGGCCATCGGGCGGGTGGGGGCGGGTTGACCGTGGCGGCGGTGGAGATTGAGGATAAACCGCGCTTCAGCTGGCGTGGGTCGCTGCTCGACGTGAGCCGGCATTTCTCGCCGGTGGCCGAGATCAAAAAGTACATCGACACGCTCGCGCTACACAAACTGAACGTCTTCCAGTGGCATCTGGTGGACGACCAGGGCTGGCGCGTGGAAATCAAGAAATATCCGAGGCTCACGACGGTTGGCGCATGGCGACCAGCGACGCCACGGGTGGACGCAGAACCGGTGTCCGACGGGATCCCGCACGGCGGATTTTACACGCAGGACGAAATCCGCGAAGTCGTGGCGTTTGCGGCGGAACGGTTTGTCACCGTAGTGCCGGAGATCGAGGTTCCGGGCCACAGCTCGGCGGCGCTCGCCGCTTATCCGCAGTTTGGCAATACCGATGCGCCCGGTTACGCGCCGCAGGTGCAGCCGCGCTGGACGATTTTCCCCGAGACCTACGCACCGAAGCCGGAAACGCTGGAGTTTCTCGATGATGTTTTCACCGAGGTGCTGGCGCTGTTTCCGAGCACGTTCATCCACATTGGCGGCGACGAGGCGATGAAGGACCAGTGGGAGGCGTCGCCGACGGCGCGGGCCTTCATGCAGACGAATAACCTCAAGGATGGACACGAATTGCAGAGTTGGTTCATCCGGCGCACGGAAAAATTTCTGGCGAAGCATGGCCGCCGGTTGATCGGTTGGGACGAGATCCAAGAGGGCGGACTTGCGCCGGGTGCGGCGATGATGGCGTGGCGTGACGTGAAATGGGCGATCGAAGCGGCGCGGCTGGGCCATGACGTGGTGATGGCGCCGACGTCGCATACTTATTTCGATTACACCGAAGGTTCCGCCGAAGAGGAAGGCGGGGCGATCGGGAGCCAGACCACGCTGGAGAAAGTTTATTCCTTCGACCCGATTCCGCTTTCGCTTGAGCCGGTCCATCACATCCGAGTACTTGGCGCGCAGGGGCAGCTATGGCGCGAACGCATGCCAAGTCTGGCGGTGGTCGAGCGCCGGGCCTATCCGCGGCTCAGCGCGCTGGCCGAGGTGGTGTGGTCGCCACCGGAGCAGAAGGATTTCGCGGATTTTCGGAAGCGTCTGGACGTATTGCTCGCGCGCTTCGACCGGCTGGAGGTCAATTACCGCCGGCCACGCGATAGTGCGACTCCCGCGCCGAACCCGATGGCGCAGTTTATAAAATGAAACCGTCGCGGTTGCTGGAGAATTTTTCCGGACCCAATACGGTGGGGCACTGTCAGAGCGTTTGTCGTGCCCCAGCAAAAAAATCACTCAGCCATACCTTCCTCCCCCGGAAGCAAGGCGCCCTTCGCAAAGAAGGAGGACCAGCTGGTGCGTCGGGTCGCGCGGGGGGCCTTGCTGGTCGTGAGTTTTAGCGCGCTGCAGTATTTTAACGACGACGGATTCGAGTCGAAGCGGCTGTTTGACCACCGCGTGGTGGATAATCTGCAGGCGCCACTTACTCACTATCACGACTAAGCCGCTTCAGCGGAAATCGAGCAGCTCAACGTCGAACACCATCGTCGAACTCGGCGGAACGGTCGGGGGCCGGCCGGTGAGGCCGTAGGCCAGCCAGTAGGGAACAATGAGCGTGCGTTTTTCGCCCTTTTTCATGGTGAGAAACGCTTCCTCCCAGCCTTCGATGACGGCGCCCGTGCCGAGGCGGAAGGTGTAAGGCGCGCCGCCTTTGTAGGAACTGTCGATCTTTGTGCCGTTGAGCAGACGCGCATCGTAATTGACGATCACTTCCTGGCCGATGCTGGGCGTGGCGGAGCCCGTCCCGGGATCGCGCACGACGTAGATCAGGCCGGATTTCAGGCGATGAGCGGTGGCGTATTTCTCCCGGATCAGGGTTTCATCGGCCTCGCTGAGCTGCGGGGTATCCTCCGCCATGGCTTCGCGCATGGCGCTGTTGATTGGCCGGCCGGGATCCTTGCGGGCCATGATCCCGGAGCGCACGACCAGTGCGATGGTGAGAAGCACGACGCCGAGGAGAACAAGATAGAACGCGTTACGCATAGCGGGAAAAGCACCGTATCATTTCAAGACTCGGGTGCAAGCGCGGCGGGTTTAGCGCTCGCGGTAGACGTATGATCTGCAAAAATTTTCCAGCCCACCGACGTCCGCCCAACCAGCAGTGTGAATACCCATGCGGCAGGTGCTTCGCGCGCGTACGTGCCAGTGGCGAAGACCACGGCAGCGTCCGGCGAGAGCTCGGCAATGGTGAGTGCGCTGAAAACGAGAGTGCTCAGGGCATCACAATCAGGCTAACGCTGCTTGTCCGGCTTCAGAGAGGCTGACAGCCAGAGTCGCGCTCTGCAACCAACCGGCAAATCTCGCGACCACGAGCCCTCAGAGGCCGTAGGTGATGGTGCGAACGCCGCCGACGCCGCTGACCGTAATCGGGGTCCCGGCTGTGTAAACGTTCGGGTATGATTCGTGGGCTGCGGTTTCGAGGCTTTTGACGTAATTAGTAAGGCCCACCAGCATGCTGATCGAAACCGTCGATTTACCGAATTCCATCATGTACTGATCGGTGGCTGCGGCCAGCTGGCGCGCATTGCTCAACACAACTTTGTCCTGGGAGGAGCTGCGAATCTTCTGAAAACCTGGAATCGCCAGTGCCGCCAGCAAGCCGATGATGACCACGACGATCATGATCTCGAC
This sequence comes from Opitutaceae bacterium, assembly GCA_039936075.1. GTDB lineage: Bacteria > Verrucomicrobiota > Verrucomicrobiia > Opitutales > Opitutaceae > Opi-474. The sequence continues at coordinate 23,829 of JBDTJA010000121.1, forward strand.
AAGGGTAAAGCCGGTAGTGTGGCGGAGTTTCATCGCAATTAATTAGAGAGAGTCTCAAAAAATGAGTCAGAGTTCCTTCTGGAATGCCCGACAATAGATGAACGTGCGTAATACTACGCAACTCGCCCAAAGCGCATATTAATGCAGTTGATAGGCACTAAAGCGGGGAAGCTAAATGATGTTTTTTGAGCGATTTTTGGAATATCCGATCCGACGGCGCTAAAGGCGTGACCCGGTTTTGATGGGGTGTCGGTCCAGACCCGTCCTTTGAAACGTGGCGGGAAGTCAGCGAAGGGGAGGGGCGCAGCGACGAAGACCCGGATAAAATCCGTGGAATCATGGCTGTGGTTCGAATTTGACGATCAGCCCATCAACCACGGCATCCACCTGGTACTTCACTTTCTGCGCGTCGGTGATGGGTTTGGCAGGCGTAGCGCTCTTGATCGCTTGGGCGGTGTAGTAATCGCCCAGTGTTTTTGCGGTCGTCAGGAAATGCTGTTTCGCCTGATGGAGAGAGCCGTCCTGCATGACTTCCGCGACGGTGCCGGGATGGCCGACAAAGCGGGCGAGGCGTTCGTCGCCGATCCATAGTCCCCATTGGCCGATGTCGGCGAAATAAACCGCGAACACGGCATTCTGCCCCAAGCCGATCTTCCTGGCCATTGCGCCGGCTGCGCTGCCCGCGCGTTCGTTGGGCCTCTCGGGTGCGAATTTGGATACGACGCGCGCGTAGATTTTCACACCGGTAGCGCGCTCAAAGTTCGCGAGCTTGCGTTGGAACCCAAGCGCGCGAGGCGGCTCGGCGGGGAGCACCTGATCGGCGTCGTCGAAGTTGGCTTGGGGACCCGGCTCCGCGGCGGCGGTGTATTTTTTCGCGTTGGCGACCAGCGCGTCAAACGAGGCCTGGGTGGCGTGAAACGCTTCGGCTGCGGGTCCGATGCGGCGGATGTTCACCGCGGTCAGGATGTCGTCTTGCTTGATCAGAGGCAGTAATTCGAGTCCGCGAACCACGCGGCCGAAAACGCTGTGCAAATAATTGAGACGGCTCACATCGGCGAGCGTGATGAAAAACTGCGAGCTGTTGGTATCCGGGCCGCTGTTGGCCATGGAGAGCATGCCGGCAGTATCGTGCCGCAGTCCGGGCACGAACTCGTCCGGGAATTCATAACCCGAGCCGCCCTCTCCGGTGCCGAGCGGATCGCCGCCCTGGACGACGAAGCCGGGGACCACGCGGTGAAACTTCAAGCCGCGGAAAAACGGCATGCCCTTATTTGGGCCGAGCAGGCCTTCCGCGAGGCCGACGAAATTCGTGACCG